>CAZMVU010000147.1:0-12380 GCA_964569295.1 uncultured Nitrospirales bacterium | reverse complement strand
GACGACCATTAGCAGAGACAGTGCGGTTGCCGTGACGGAAAACGGACGAGGCAGTCCGGTGGAAAAGCAGCCAAAGTGCCGTAACAAGACGGCACTAGGGGTCGTCTTGACCGTGCTGCATGCGGGCGGTAAGTTCGACAACCAGACCTACAAGGTGGCGGGCGGATTGGACGGCGTGGGCGTGTCGTGCGTGAACGCCTTGTCGAAATGGCTGGAGGTCGAGGTCAAGCGGGACGGCAACTTGTGGTTCATGGAGTTCGAGCGGGGTAAACCCAAAGCCCCACTCGAAAAACGTGGGCGCGTGAAGTCGACCGGCACCCGGGTAACCTTTTTGCCGGATGCGGAGATTTTCGAAGAGACCACGTACAACTCCGAGACGCTGCTGGGACGTTTGCGCGAGATGGCCTTCCTGAACGCCGGCCTCAAGATTACCTTCGAGGACGAGCGGGCCGACGACGAGCCGACGGTCATGCAGTACAAGGGCGGCATTCTCGAGTATGTGCAGTACTTGAACCGCAACAAGGAAACGCTGCACCGCAAGCCCATCTTCTTCCAGGCGAGCAAGGAGCTGGTCGAGTGCGAAGTGTCGATGCAATACACGACCTCGTACACCGAGTCGATAGCGACCTTTGCCAACAACATCAACACGCGCGAGGGCGGCACGCACCTGTCCGGGTTCCGCGCGGCCCTTACCAAGAGCCTGAACGACTACGCGAAAAAGAATAACCTGTTCAAGAAGGGCGCCGCGGCGCTCAGCGGCGACGATACGCGCGAGGGGCTCACGGCCATCGTTTCGGTGCGGGTGCCGAATCCCCAGTTCGAAGGCCAGACCAAGATGAAGCTGGGCAACTCCGAGGTCCAGGGCGTTATGAACTCCCTGGTCTACGAGGGACTGCAAACCTACTTCGAGGAAAACCCGACAATCGCCAACCGCATCGTGGGCAAGACCGTCGAGGCCGCGCGCGCACGTGAGGCGGCCCGCAAAGCACGCGACCTCACCCGCCGCAAGACGCCCCTGGATACGCTGGGCCAGGCGGCAAAACTCGCCGATTGCCAGGAGAAAGACCCGTCGAAGTGCGAACTGTTCATCGTCGAGGGCGACAGTGCCGGTGGTTCGGCCAAGCAGGGCCGGGACCGCAAGTTCCAGGCGATCCTGCCGTTGCGCGGCAAGGTGCTCAATGTCGAGAAGGCGCGCATCGACAAGATGCTCAACAACAACGAGATCAAAGCGCTCATCACGGCCCTCGGCGCCGGCTTCGGCATCGACGATTTCAGTCTCGAGAAGCTGCGCTACCACAAGATCATCATCATGACCGACGCCGATGTGGACGGCGCGCATATTCGCACGCTCCTGCTCACCTTCTTCTTCCGCCAGATGCCCGAGCTCGTGCGCCGCGGCCACCTCTACATCGCCCAGCCGCCGCTCTACCGCATCACCCGCGGAAAGAAGTCGCGCTATGTACACACCGAACACGAGTTCGAAAGCTTTCTGCTCAACATGGTCCTCGACGGATTGCGGGTGACCGCAACGGACGCCGAGGGCAAGCGTGGCGATGTCAAACTCAAAGCGCTTCTGCGCGCTATCCGCACGGCCCAGGAACGGGAGAAGCTGATCAGCCGGATCGAGCGGGTCTATGGCGTACCCCGGCACTCGCTGCTGAAGTGCCTGGAATTGCCGCGCGAGAAATATGCGGACCCCGGCAATTTCAGCGCATGGGAATTGCAGGAGCTCTTTGGCGAAAAGGAACTCGTGAATTCGCTGGCCATCCAGGCGCAATTGGATGCGCAGGCAGACACGGAGAACGGCGACGTCAAGAAGAGTTCGGGCAATGGCAATGGCAAGGTGCGTTTCGCCCGGAAGAAAAACCAGGTGGATATCGCATTCTTCCAGAGCCATGAATTCTCCGTGCTCATCAGTCATGCCAATCCACTCGAGCATGTGGGCGCCCCGCCTTTCCGCGTGCGCGACAAGAAGATGACTGAATGCCGCCTCGAAACCGACAACTTGCTCGAGCTCTACGAATTCCTCATGGTGGAAGGCCGCCGCGGGCTGCATATACAGCGATACAAGGGCCTGGGTGAAATGAACGCCGACCAGTTGCTCGAGACCACCATGGATCCCGAGCGGCGCACGATTCTCCAGGTGGCGGCCGAGGACGAGAAAATCGCCGACGATCTCTTCGTCACGCTCATGGGCGATCTCGTCGAGCCTCGCAGGGTGTTCATCGAGAAGCATGCGCCCGAGGTGCAGAACCTGGATGTGTGATGAGAAACCACAAAGGACACGGTGGCTACCAAAGTGCACGGCAAACAATCAGGTGGCCTTGTTCTGCGCGAGCATGAACTCCTGGCGCCTGGAAACGCGAAACGCGGCTGCGGATGAGGCGCGGTAGAGGCGCCTTCGTGCTCTTGGTAAGCCTATCGAGGAGGCATCCCTGAGGCTGAGCCATAGGGCGTATGCAGCGAGTCTGCGCGCGCAACGCACCATAAAACTGCAAAGAACACCTGGACCACGAAGGGGAATAGGACGGACGCGACGGACAGGGTGAATAGGTTCTTCGCCTCAGCCAGCAGGCTGATTTGCCCGATCTGCCGGATTGGGCTGATCCGTCCGCTAGTATTCCAGCGCCTTAGCGGCGCGAAGGACTCAATGTAAGGATCGAAAGTATGGCAACGACGGGTGAAGATCGTATACGGCCGATAACGATCGAGCAGGAGATGAAGACCGCGTTCCTGGATTATTCCATGAGCGTCATCGTGAGCCGGGCACTGCCGGATGTGCGCGATGGTTTGAAGCCGGTGCACCGCCGCATCCTCTATGTCTTGCAGCAGCTCAACCTGACCCATGGGCGGCCGTACCGCAAGTGTGCGGCCATCGTGGGTGAGGCGCTGGGTAAGTACCACCCCCACGGCGACCAGTCGGTGTATGACGCGTTGGTCCGCATGGCCCAGGATTGGAACATGCGGTACATGCTGGTGGACGGCCAGGGCAACTTCGGATCCGTCGACGGCGACAATCCGGCGGCCTACCGGTACACGGAAGCGCGTATGGCGCCTATCGCTGCGGAGATGCTGGCGGACCTGGACAAGGACACGGTCGACCATGTCGACAACTTCGACCAGAGCCAGCGCGAACCGACCGTGCTGCCGTCGGCCATTCCGAACCTGCTGGTGAACGGGTCGTATGGCATCGCGGTGGGCATGGCCACCTCGCTGCCGCCGCACAACCTGGGCGAGGTGTGCGACGCGGTGCAGCATTACATCGCGCATCCGGACGCCACAACGGACGACCTGATGAAGTTCGTGAAGGGGCCGGACTTTCCCACGGGCGGCATTATCTGCGGCACAGCGGGTATCCGCGAGGCGTACCGGACCGGGCGGGGCCGGTGCAAGGTGCGTGCGCGGGTCGAGGTGGAGACGGACAAGAAGACGGGGAAAGACAGCTTGGTCGTCACGGAGATTCCGTATCAGTTGAACAAGATGCGGCTCATCGAAAGCATTGCGCATTTGGTGCATGCCAAGACCATCGAGGGCATCACGGATTTGCGGGACGAGTCGGACAAAGACGGCATGCGCCTGGTCATCGAGCTGCGTAAGGGCGAAGAGCCGCAGGTGATTTTGAACCAGCTCTACAAGCACACGCAGCTTCAGTCGAACCACTCGATCATCATGCTGGCGCTGGTGAACACCCAGCCGCGGGTGCTCTCGTTGCGCGAGTGCATCCACTACTATGTGGAGCACCGGGCGGAGATTATCGAGCGGCGCAGCCGCTTCCTGCTGAAGAAAGCCGAAGACCGGGCGCATATCCTCGAGGGGCTTTTGAAAGCCATCGATGTTATCGACGAGGTTATCGCCATTATCCGGGGTTCTGCCGATTCCGACGAGGCGCGGCAGAAGCTCATCGATCGCTTCGAGTTCAGCGTGCCCCAGGCCAACGCCATTCTCGCCATGCGCCTGCGCCAGCTTACCGGCCTCGAGCGCGAGGAGCTGCAGAAGGAGTACGAGGGACTGCTCAAAGAGATCGAGCGCCTGCGCACGATTCTTGCCAGCCGCGAGAATGTGCTGAAGGAGGTGAGCAAGGAACTCAGTGAAGTGCGCAAAAAATATGCGGATCCGCGCCGGTCGGTCATTGCCGGCGGCGACATGGGCGACATTGACATCGAAGACCTCATCGCGGATGAGAACATGGTCGTCACCGTGTCGAACAACGGCTATATCAAGCGGCTGCCGGTGAGTACGTACCGTAAGCAGCGCCGTGGCGGCCGGGGCGTCTCGGGTATGGAGACGAAAGACGAGGACTTTGTGAAGGACCTGTTCATCGCTTCGTCGCACGAGTACATTCTGTTCTTTACGAACAAAGGCCGGCTGTACTGGCGCAAAGTGCATGAACTGCCCAAGGCCGGGCGTACGGCGCGTGGACGCGCGATGGTCAATGTGCTTGATCTGGGAAGCGATGAACGCGTAACGGCGTACATGAACGTGCGCGACCTGACGGTAGAAAACAAGTACGTGCTCATGGTCACCCGGCAAGGCGTCGTGAAGAAGACGGCGCTCAAGGCGTTCAGCAATGTGCGCACGGCGGGAATCATCGCGTTGGATCTCAATGAGGGGGACGCGCTTGTGTCGGTGGCCATCACTTCCGGCGACGATACGATCCTCATTGCCACGCACCAGGGCATGGCCATCCGCTTCCCCGAGAAGGACGTGCGGCCCATGGGGCGCACGGCGCGCGGCGTGATCGGCATCAAGATCGCGAAAGAAAATGATTACGTTATCGGCGTGTCGCTGGCGCAGGAAGACTGGACCGTGCTCAGTGTTACGGAAAATGGCTACGGCAAACGCACCCAGGTGGGCGAGTACCGCGAGCAACACCGGGGCGGCCAGGGCATCATCAACATCAAGACCACCGACCGCAACGGCAAGGTGGTTGGCATGCTCAGCGTCGACGACGATGATGAAATCGTGATGATCGCTACCGACGGCGTGGTCATGCGCACCCCGGTGAAGGACATCCGCACCATCGGCCGGAACACGGCGGGGGTAAAGCTCATGAAGCCGAACCCGGGCGCCCATGTCAGCGCCATTGCCCGTGCCCTTGCGGAGAAGAAGGAACAGGAAGTCACCGACGCCGCCGCAGCCTCCGTGGAAGAAGAGGAGATGGGCGAAGAGAGCGCGGAGAACGGCGGCGGCGAAGAGGAATAACCGCGCCCTGCAAACCGGAAACGCAGCGCACCCGCAGGTTCACGCTTGCGGGTGTGGTTACGCCGGGCGAAGCCAGCCGGGTCAAAGCTGTCTGCGCCCATGGGAAGGGGGACGTCCCCGGCCGCCGTGTCATGAGACCGCGTAGGGCATCCCCCTGGCGTTAGACACAGCGGGGGCGGCGCAGGCAGCGGCGGTTGACTGCCCCCGGGCGCGCCATTACAATTCCGGCAGGAGTTACCGCCTACGGAAGTCCGCGCCATGGCAGCATTTACTTTCGATACGTTCGAGGTGAGCGACGCAAACCGGGAGGCCTACGAGGCGTGCCGGGCCGTGGCGGCGTTGCGCTACCACGGGGACCTTCCCGTGTTGCTGCTTGGTGCGCAACATAGCGGCAAGAGCCACCTGCTCTGGAGCATCGTGCGCGAGGTGCGCGCGGCGGGCGGCCAGACGGATCTGGTGCTGGTGCTGGCCCGCGAATTTCCGGAAAAGGTGCGGCGCCTGCGTGAAGACCCCCGGCCCATTCAGCGCAGCGCGCCGGCCCTGTTGCTGGTGGATGAGCTCGAGCGGTTCGACCAATTCGCGGCGGATCTCGAGGGTGTGGTGCGGGTCTTTCTCGAAAACGGCCACACCGTGGTCGTGGCCTCGCATGTGCATCCCGCGCGCATCGCGAAGCTGACCCGGGGCTTCCGCAGTCTGCTGCGGCGCGGCCGCGTGATCGAGCTGGCGCCTGTGCGTGTGCAAACCCCGGCGGAAGATGCCGCCGCCATTGAGCGGCTCCAGGACCAGAACCAGATGCTGATGCGCATGCTGAAGCAGGTGCGGGCCGATGCGCAGACCGCGCAAGAAGAGAAGGCGCGGGTCACGGCGGAAGCAGCGCGGTTGCGTGAGGAACGCAGGGTGTTTCAGGAGCGCTTGGCGCAGGCGGCGGAACATGCGGAAACGCGCGACGAACTGCGCCAGCGGGCGGAGAACGCGCAAACCGAGGCCGAAGTCGCACGCAGTGAGCAGGCGCGCCTGGCGGAAGAGGCTCAGTCATTGCGTGTGGAGTTGGCGGCGCAGGAGGCGCGTGCGGAGACCGCTATGCAACGCGCACTGGCCGAGTTCGAGGAGCGCTACACCGATATGTCCCGCGATCGCGGCGCGCTGTCTGCGGTGGCCGAGGATCAACCGCCCATCGAAGAAACCGTGTCGCATTTGCGCGCCGAGCTCGATGCGGCACGGCAGGAGGCCGAAACCGCGCGCGCGCGACAGGACCACCTCGAGGCGGAGCTGAGCGTGTTGCGGCGGCAAGCGGAGAAGGATACGCCGTTTGCCAGCGAAGCAGCCGCCCCGCCGGCGCACGTGACGGCGCGAATCGATGTGCTGTGCGCCCGGATAACCGATCAACACGCGCAGTTCATGGATGAAGAAAAGGCCTGTTTCGAAGCACTGGATCACCTCGATCAGGTACTGGCCCGGTGGAGCGGCGAATGTGTACCGGGCGATGCAGATGGCACCGCGCCCGATACGCCGGCGCAGCCCGTGCTCACAGGTGTGCCTGGGGGGGCGCCGGTGCGCCGGGACGGCGCGCTGACCGCAACGCTCATGGACGAGGCCCGCCGCGAACAGGGCCGGTTGCGCGGGGCGCTCGAGGCTGCCCGCGGCCGCTTGTATGGTCTGCAACATGAACTGGACCACCTGCGCCGACAGCAGGCGGCCGAGTCCGGTGGGCTCGCGGCCCGGCCCACGGAAACGGCTGCGGTGCATGTCGAGGCGGGCGAACTCGAGCACCGGATCGCGCGGCTCGAGGCGGTCCTTGGGCGGAGCGTTTACGCGGATTCAAACGAAGAGCGCGGCATCGCCCTGGGCGGCGGCGACCTGGCGGGGACAGTGTACCACCTGCGCATACTGTCCGAGCGGTTGTACGCCTTACAGCAAGCCTCGCAGTCCTTGTTTGCTATAGAGGCCACTGACCAGCCGGCCCTTTTCAGCCACGACACCCCACCCCCCCACACACAGCCCACGGAGCCCCCCCCGGAATGACGGAACCCGCCAACCCGCGCGACTTCCTCGAGCGTGTGCTCACCCTCTTCGAGCGCATTCATCCGCTCGACCGCGTGGCCCGGGCGGGCTATGTCTTGCGCGGCGTGGCTGAACCGGAGTCCGTGGCGGCGCACAGCCATTTTGTGGCCTTGCTGGCGCTGTTGTTTCTCGAGGCCTATCCCGGCCGGTGGAATGCCGAGCGTGTCCTTGCCATGGCGCTTACCCATGATCTCGCCGAGGCGCAATTGATGGATATTCCCATGCCGGCCGCTGATGCACACCTCAAGCATGTCAAGCGTGTCGCGGAGCAGGCCATTACCGACGATCTGTTGCACGGCCTTCCCGGCGGCCTTGCCGAGTTGCACCGCGAATATATGGACGCCGCCACCCCGGAAGCCCGCCTCCTGCGCGCGCTCGACAAGGCACAGATGATGATCAAGATTCTTTGCTACCAGCGCGAGCACCGCGGCGCTTTGGACGAGTTCTGGGCGAACCCGGCGAACTTCAAGGACTATGGCATCGGCCCGGTGTCCGAGTTGTTCGAGGCGCTTTGCCAACGCGCCGGCCGTTCGCGGCCCCCGGCCTGAATTTGGCTATGCGCCTGTGCGGCTCGCGGTTGCCCCCAACCGCCGTCTTGAGCCCTTACGTTATGCTTCGGCTCGCGGGGACGCGCGCCCTCCCCAACCGCCATCTTGAGCCCTTACATTATGTTTCGGCTCGCGGGGACGCTCGCCCTCCCCAACCGCCATCTTGAGCCCTTACATTATGTTTCGGCTCGCGGGGACGCGCGCCCTCCCCAACCGCCGTCTTGAGCCCTTACGTTATGTTTCGGCTCGCGGGGACGCGCGCCGTGTTCACGGCTGGTAGAAAAGCACGCGCTGGCCGACCGTATCGGCGTAGAATTGCGCACCTTGCGGGTCGTATACGTGGACGACCGAATCCCAGCGGGCGGCGCCCGGCCCGGCGATGTCCGCCAGGGGGGTGGGGCGCAGGCCCGTAAAATCGACCTGGTGGCCCTGTTGCCCGGGGAAGACCGCGAGATACAGCATGTCCGCCTCGACCAGCTCACTGAAGAAGTGGGTGCCCATGGAGACATCGGGCACGAGATCCTCGCGCATGGCCACGATCTCGCAGATGATATTCACGGTCGCGATTTCCGCGAAATGCACGGGAATACCCAACTCCGGGCTGCTCGTGGCCCATCGGCCGGGACCGGCCAGAAAGAGGCTGCCGCCCACGGCATCGGCCGGGGCCGGGGCATGGGTGAGTGTGCCGAGAAACCGGGCGAGCGCATGGCGGTCCTGGAGTGACAGGCCGGCATAGGCCGCGGGCGCCACATAGATTATCCTGTGCACCGGTGTGGTGCGGCTGCGCCCGATGACCGGCCCGGTGCTTTGCGCCAATATGTTCTGCTGGGGTACGTTCTCGGGCAGCGCCGTTTGTTCGCCGCGGCTGCAGACCTGCAATGGCCGGCACTGCAACAGGTTGAGTTTATAGGTGTTGTCGTCGAAGAAGGTGGCTGCGAATTCGACATCCACGGGGCAGCAATAGGCCGCATCGAGTGTGGTCAGCAACGCGCGGAGGTCTTGGATGAACCGGGTGTGGCGGACCAGGCCTTCGAAGGTAATGAGGCGGGGCGCGGCGCTATGGGCGTTTTGTTGGCGCATACGCCGCTGTAACGTGGTTTGCCGGGGCGCCAGGAGATCGAGGGGAATGTCGTTATGGGCGGCGAGGGCCTCATCGACGGAGACCCGGCGCCAGGTGTTTTCCTCGAGGTCGATGGTATCGACCGAGTGCTGGGCCAATGGCGGCCGGTCGCCCGGGGCGCCTTCCGGGCGGCGATCGGGCGCGTTCAATGCGATGATGCGCGTGTATTCGGCGTCGCTGCGGTCCACGGCGCGCGTGCCCAACCCCATGACAAGCCGCAACAGGCCCGCCTCGGGGTCGATGGCCTCGCTCCAGCGGTAAGGATTGAACGAAAAGCCGACGCCGCCCACGTGGGGGAAGAAGAGCCGCCCGTGGTTGCTGCCGGAGACCCGTTGCACCAGCAGCGCCATCTGCTCGTCGAGGTGCAGGATGCCATAGCGCGCGCGGTAGGCCAGGGCCGCCTCGCTCATGCTCGATGCATAGACCGTTTTCACCGCGCTGAGGAATTCTTCGAGGCGTTGGTCGGGAGCGCCCTGGTTCGCACAGAAGACGCTGTCATACTTACCGGCGAACGCATTGCCAAAGTTATCCTCGAGCAAGCTACTCGAACGCACGATAATCGGCGCCCGGCCGAAATACTCGAGCATCTGGCGGAACCGCTCGCGCATGGTATGGGAAAAGCGGCCGCTCAGGATGCGGCGGCGCGCCTGGCTGGCGCCGTCGAGGCAGGTGGCGGATTGCTGTTGCTGTTTGCGGATCCACCAGCAGCCGTTCTCGACCAGAAAGGTGTAGAAAACATCCGAGGCGATGAAGAACGAATCGTGCGTTTCCAGGCGTTCTTCCCAGGCGGGGTCGTTGCGCAGCAAAATGGCGCGGGCCAATAGCATGCCGACGGTCTTCCCGCCGATAAGCCCCGTGCCGAGCGTGCGGCGGCCAATGGCGGCCACGGCGGCCAGCGTAAGATTCTCTTCCGCCAGAGCGAGCACGCGGGGGTCGCGCGAGATCACCATACGCAGCAGCCTCTTGAAGAGGGCGTCCTGTTTGGCGGGCGGGGCCGCGCCGCCAGCGGCGAGCATGTCCTCCGCCTGCAGGAAGGCACGGTTCCACACGTCGAGCACGACGGGGACACAGGCCGTGCTGCCGCCGGGCTTGGCCAACACGTCAGCCAGAATGTGGCTCTCGGTGATCGGCACATAGCCCTTTGGCGTCAGCCGGTGGAGCATGTGCATGGTGGGGAAGAACTTTTGCCGCACCTTGATGGGACGCACATAGGTGGCCGCATCGTGCCGGAAGAGATCGATGAGCAACTGGGTCGTCTTGCGTATGGGCGCCGTGGCGGAGTCCGCATGGTAGTCGCGCAGCAGCGCGAAGTAAGCCACCGTGTCCAAGTCATAGAGGTAGGGACACGTGACCATAAAGAAATTGCCGAGCATCTGGTCACTGAACCAGTCGGCCGCAAGGTCGGAGAGGCAATCGAATACATAGTGCGCGCCGCGGCCCGCCTCGGCAATGGCCGCGTGGATTGTATCGATAAAACTCTCGAAGCCGGCGTGCGGATTGACCTCGTGAATACGCAGGCCGTCCTGGGGCGCCAGCAGGGGAGCATGGCGCGCGAAGCGGAAATAGATCACGGGAAACCCGTCGCGAATGGCGGCGTGGGCAAAGGGGACCGCAAAGCCTTGGTAATCGTCGATAGCTTCGACTTGCCAGACGATATTGTCGCCCGGCTCGATGCCGCGCAACAGCGTGTCGAGGGGGGCAATACCAGTGGTGGCTTCGGTCGGCCGTTGCATACCGCGCCCCTACACCAAACCCTGATCCAGCATGGCATCGGCCACCTTCACGAAACCGGCGATGTTGGCGCCTACCACATAATTGCCCGGGCGGCCGTATTCTTCGGCGGTGTCATGTGCCGTGTCGTGGATGCTCTGCATAATCTGTTGCAGGCGCCCGTCCACTTCCTCGCGCGGCCAGATTACGTGTTGTGCGTTTTGCGCCATCTCGAGGCCGGAGACCGCGACGCCGCCGGCGTTGGCTGCCTTGCCCGGGCCATACAACACACCCAGCTCGATGAAGCAGTCTACGGCATCCGCCTCGCAGGGCATGTTCGCGCCTTCACTGACGACGAAGCAGCCGTTGTTCGCCAGCGTTTTCGCGTCCTCGAGGTTCACCTCGTTCTGCGTGGCGCTGGGGAAAGCACAGTCGCAGGGCACGGCCCAGGGCCGGGCGCTGGCGTGGAACGTGGCGGCGGGAAACTGGTCGGCGTACTCTTTAATGCGCCCGCGCCGCACATTCTTCAGATCCATGACAAATTTCAGTTTCTCTGCATCGACGCCGTCGGGATCGTGGATGAAACCCGAGGAGTCTGACAGGGTGACGCACTTGCCGCCCAACTGATTCACCTTCTCGACCGTGTATTGCGCCACGTTGCCCGAGCCGGAGACGGCGCACACCTTGCCCGCGATGCTGTCATCGCGCGTGGCGAGCATGTTCTGCGCGAAATAGACCGCGCCATAGCCCGTGGCCTCCGGGCGGATGAGTGACCCGCCCCAGCCAAGGCCCTTGCCCGTGAGCACGCCGGTGAACTCGTTGCGCAGGCGCTTGTACTGTCCGAAAAGGTAGCCGATCTCGCGCAACCCCACCCCGATATCGCCCGCTGGCACGTCTGTATCTTTCCCAATATGGCGCTGCAACTCCGTCATGAACGACTGGCAAAAGCGCATGACCTCATTATCGCTCTTGCCCTTCGGGTCGAAGTCGCTGCCCCCCTTGCCGCCGCCCATGGGCAGCGTGGTGAGCGCGTTCTTGAACACCTGCTCGAAGCCGAGGAACTTCAAGATGCCCACGTTGACCGTCGGGTGAAAACGCAGCCCACCCTTGTACGGGCCAATGGCGCTGTTGAACTCGACCCGAATCCCCCGGTTCACCTGGGACTTCCCCGCGTCGTCCATCCAGGGCACGCGAAACATGATGACCCGCTCGGGCTCGATGAGCCGCTCGAGGATGCCTGCTTCTTCGTACTCAGGGCGCCGCTCGAGGATGAGGGCGAGCGACTCGATTACTTCCGCAGCCGCTTGAATGAATTCCGGTTCGTTTGGATTGGCCTTGCGCGCGTGTGTCAGAATCCGCTCCGTGTAAGACAAAACATACCTCCAGCGTGGTTGGTGTGGGTGCCATGGGAGGCACAGCGGTACCGCCGTACTGCCCGGAATGTGCCGCATGCGCCAATACCCCTCGAGTAGGTAGTATAAAGCATGGCGCGCTTGCTCGCAAATAGTCTAACGTGGGCTGCGCCCACAACCCAAGGATCGAATGGCGTGTTCCCCGGTTGTTGGCTCGCGGTTCAGGACGGCTTGGGATTTGGCCCCATACGCGTTAACTTAAGGATACAGCCCTGACAGTACCGCCTTGCATCATCACCTGAGCAAACAAAGGGACTGTCCTCGCGAGTCCCCGAGCAGGGACTGTCCCTTTCTTTGCGAACATACGTGGACGGACGCTTCACCTGA
>CAZMVU010000146.1:0-12586 GCA_964569295.1 uncultured Nitrospirales bacterium | reverse complement strand
TTGGTGTGTTCTCCTTGCTTCCGGAACTGGATGGTGCAGGCTGGCCGTGTGTTTTTCCGTGAAACGGGATATCCATTTGACGCAAGCAGGTTCATCTCTAAATCGCTTGGTGGGGCGGTCGGGCAAGAGACGTGCGCAGGTGGTATTGGCTGCTTTTCAGGAGGCGGCCCGTTGCGATAGGGCATCGTCATCGTCCTGTAGCGGCAGTCCCTCTCCGAGAACGGGAAACATGACCGACACAGTGGTGCCCGCGCCGAGTTTGGAGTGGATGCCGATAGCCCCGCGGTGGGCGCGCACGATGCCAAGCACCGCGGCGAGCCCGAGGCCGCGCCCTGCGTACTTGGTGGTGAAGAACGGATCGAATATCTTGGCGATGGCGTCCGGGCCCATGCCGCAGCCGCGGTCGATGACACGCATAATCACATATTTGCCGGGACGCAGGTCGGCGCCGCCGCAGGCTTCGTCCAGCATGTGGCGGTCGGCATAGCGGTATTCGGTTTCCAAGGTAACCACACCGCCCTCTTCTTCCATGGCCTCGGCGGCATTGCTAATCAGGTTGAGCAACATCTGCTGGAGCTGGCTGCGATCCGCCTCGAACGAGGGCAGTTCGGCTGCAAGCTGCAACTCGAGCCGGATGCGCAACCCAACGCTGGCCGAGACCACCGGTGCCATGCTTTCGAGGAAGGTGCTGGCGTTGACCGGCTCGAGCGTGAATTGCCCCTTGCCCGCGTAGGCTAGAAGCTGCGTGCACAGTTCTGCCGCGCGCTCCGCGTTGCTTTCGATATACCCCAGGCTCTTCTGTAAGCCGCACTCTTCGCGTGGTGCTTCGCTGCGGGCCAGGGTGGCATTGCTCAAAATGCCCATCACCAGGTTGTTGAACTGATGCGCGAAACCGCTGGCCATTACACCCAGGCTCTCGAGCTTCTGCGCCTGGTGCGCCTGCAGCTCGACACGCCGGCGCTCGGTGATATCCTTCATCACGCCGGCAATAGTTACCGGCCGGCCATGGCTGTCACGCGCCAAAGTGCGGCGATCATTCACCCAGCGCAGGGCGCCGCCGGGCATCTGTATGCGGTACTCGATTTCCGCACCACCATGTTCAAACAGGTGCCGCGTGTTTTCCGCCACGCGCACGCGGTCTTCCCTGTACACAATGTCCCACCACAACCCCGGGGCTTCGTAGAAGGCCTGCGCAGGCCGGCCGCAGACCCGCTCGACAGCGTCGTTGAGGTAGATGAATTGCCGCGCCTCCGGGTCCGTCGCCCAGATGACATCGCTCACCGAATCCAGCACGAGTTGGAAGCGCTGCTCGTTGTCACGCCGTATGGACTCGGCCCGCGCGCGTTCGTCGGCCGCGCGCAACTCACGCACACTGCCAGCGAGATACTCGGCCACTTCTTGCATCGTGGCGATCTCGTGGGCGCTCCATTCGATGGACATGGGCGCCCGCAGGCACAACACGCCGAGCCGGTCGGAGCCGTAGAAGCTGGGGACGAGCATCAACCCGCGAGACGACCGCAGGAGCGGCTGGCCAAGCAACGGCCGGAAACGGGCGTCGTGCAAGATATCCATCGAGATGATCGGCTGCCGCTGGCGCAACACACGCAACACCTCGGGCACCTCGCCCACGGAGATTACGCGCCGTGGCTTGGCCGTTTCCGGCGTTGCACTGTCCGTATAAAAATTGAGCATGTTATGGTTTGTAAGGATAGCATAGTCGATCTTGCACGCCGGGAATGCCGTGCGCAAGGCGCCAAGGGTGCGCCCGATCAAACCCCAGACCCCCACATCTTCGGCCGCCAGCGCGGAGATTTGGTTGAGTATTTGCAGACGCATACCACTCTCGCGCAGGCTCTCCTCCGCGCACACCCGATCCGTGATGTCCTGCACTGTGCCGATAACCCGCGTTGCCTCGCGGGGATCCCCCTTGAAAGCGGTGCATTCTGCCCAGATGTGGTGTACCGTGCCGTCCGGCAGACGTACCCGATACTGCATGGGGAAATTGTCGAGCCGGGCCGGCAGCGCACGCAGGGCCTCGAGTACACGCTCGCGATCTTCCGGATGCACGGCCATCAGAATCGATCCCAGGCGGCCATCGAAGTGGCGAGGATCCAATCCGAACAATTGCAGCATCGCCGGTGACCAGTAAAACTGGTTGGTGTCTACTTCCCAACTCCAACTGCCCAACTGCGCGATTTCCTGCGCTTTCGACAGGAAAAACCTGCTGCGCACAAGTTCGCAACTCACCTTCTTGTTTTGCGCCAATAAGGACTGGATGATATACAAGCCCGCGAGCGCCAACACGCTGAAACCGAGTAAAAGGTAAATTGCGGAAGGGGCATAAGCCGAAAGATTTCGGACGTGGTAAACGCCTTGGGCGACCATCATGACCAAGACCACCACCATGCAAAACGCTATCCGCCAGTCACGAAGGCGCCGCACAAGGAGAAGCGACCAGCCCAAAGCAGCAAGCCGCAGGCCAAGCGCTATACTGGCCATGATGGTCATACGGTCCGCCCATGGCACACGTACACGGCGTCCGGACACGCCGGATCCATGCGTATCGTAGAATCGTCTGCCTCCATGCCACGGGCGGCCATGCCGCGTTCTTGCCGTATGCGCACGCCACTACTCCTTTAGAAGAATATTCCGCGCCACATCTTCGTTCTTTTTCGCTTGCGCCGCTGGACTCCTGCTGCACGCAATATACCACAAATCAAGAATAAATGACAAGGCTTAATGGAATTTATGGAAAAACCCGACTGACATAATGCGCTCAGACAAGCACTTCGTCAATCACCTCCCACACAGCGCGCACCCCCTCCCCCGTCACGCCGGAGAACGGCACCACCACCGCATCGCCATCAAGTCCCAAGGTGCTGCGGATACGCCGCAGGCTCGCCGCCCGTTCGCCACGTTTCAGTTTATCGATCTTGGTGGCGGCAATGAGGGTAGGCACCTGCGCCTCCTCGAGCAACGCGAGCATCTCCTGGTCCTGGGCGGCAGGTGGATGGCGCGCATCAACCAGTGAGACCACGAGGCGCAGCGGCTCGCGCTCGAAAAGGTAATCGGTCATGAACCGCTGCCACTGCTTCTTCATGGTCTTGGGCACCTTGGCATAGCCGTAGCCGGGCAGATCGACGAAATAGACCTTGCCGTTTACATCGAAGAAGTTTATGGTGCGGGTCTTGCCGGGTGTGCCGCTGGTCTTGGCAAGCCCCTTACGCTTCAGCAAGGTGTTGAGCAGGGTCGATTTGCCCACGTTGGAACGCCCCACGAACCCGACCTCGGGGCGGCTGTCGCGTGGGTAGTCTTCAGGCTTCATGGCGCTTTTTACAAAGCGGGCGTCGTCGACTTTCATGGGGGAACCTGCATCCAGGTTGGCGGCCGGTGGGCCTCGGGTTGATCCGCTGCCAGTCTGGGCGGAATTATACGCACACGAACCGCGCCGCACCAGGCGGCGGCATAAAGGAGGTTATTCGCGCATGGAACCACGGGAAATGGTGAATCAGCTCAACCAGGTGGCACGGGGCTTTCAGCACAGCCAAATTCTGTTTACTGCACTGCGCAACGACGTATTCTCTTTGCTTCGGACCGCGGCGGTGCCCGCTGAGATAGCCGCGGCGCGCGATTGGCCGGAGCGCGGCGCCCGCATGCTGCTGGACGGCCTGGTGGCGATTGGGTTGGTTGAGAATATGGGCACAGGCGCCTACCGCAACACCGAAACGGCGGAGCTGTGCCTCGTGCCGGGTGCGCCGCATGATCAGCGGCACATTCTCGAACACCTGTCGCATTCCTATGATTCCTTTGCCAGGCTGGATGAAAGCGTGCGCACGGGCGGCCCGGTGAAGAGCGAAAGCGAGGGCCGCACCGAGGAGGAACTGACAGCCTTTATCCACGGCATGGCGGACCTCACGAAGACGACCGCCCCGGCGGTGGTGTCCGCGCTCGATCTGACACGCTGCACGCATCTGCTCGATGTGGGCGCCGGTCCGGCAGCCTACAGTGTCGCTTTCCTCGAAGCATATCCGAACCTTCATGCCACCATCTTGGACATGCCGCAAGTCATACCAATCGCGCAGGAGCGCGTAGAGAAAGCCGGGCTCACTGATCGCTGCCAGTTCATCGCCGGCGATCTGACGCAAGACCCCTTCGGCGATGGGTACGATATCGTGTTCCTGTCGAACATCATCCACTCCTTTGATTCCATGCAGAACAGGGCCATCGTGAAAAAGAGCTTCGATGCCCTCGAGCCCGGTGGCCGCCTCATCGTCAAGGATTTCCTGCTCGAACCGGGCCGCACCGGCCCCGCCTTTGGGCTCGTGTTCGCCATCAACATGCTGCTGCACACACCCGCCGGCGACACCTATACCCAGGACGAAGTGGCGTCATGGTGCAGCGAAGCCGGATTCACCAAGGGCGAACTCATCGCCCTCGGCTATGCCTCGCGCATGTGGGTGGCCAGCAAGGGATAAGGGGTTCAGCATACCCGCGACGGCCAGCGTGCCAGGGAGGGCGAAATGCCTGTACGCCGCAATCCCCACGGAAATACCGCAACTCGGGCGGCCAATTGTATGGTAGCACAGGGCATTGCCCGAGAAAGCGTTCCCAATAAGGTTCTTAACGCTCAAAGCGCGTGACACAGCTCCGCGACAGGGCCGCGCGGATTCTCGGTGCCGCCTCAGGGCTTGGATTTCTTGGAGAAACCGTACACCCGGGGCGTTGCTCTGCGCGGTCATGTGATGGCCCGTCGGCCCGTAAGAATGCGCCAACCTGCGCTGTCATGCGACGGCCCTTCGGGGCGCAAGTGAGTTCTCGCTTTGCTTTTCGTAATTCTTTAGCCGTATGGCGCAAGGGCGCGCACTTGTTTCGCCAATCTGCCCCCTGATGGCGAATACCCATGTAGGGGAGCAATTGCCACGCCGTTGGCGCAATTCTGGAGTGCGGTGGCTTGCCGCCACACTCCAAAGGGCGCCTACATCGTGACTCATAGAGACAGCCGCAGGCCAAAACCGCTCGCAACGGTGATACCGGGGCACCCCATGAATTACGGCAAACGGCTCACGGCTAAAGAATTACTACTTTCCATTGCGGCCATCTTTCCATCCCCCCTGCTTCACACTTCACACTTCCCCCTGCTATGCTTACCGCCGCCATGAGTCAATTTGTTTACCACAGTTCCGAGCAGCGCCGCGTGATTCATCTTTTCCGCGACCTTGTGCGTGCGCGGGAGTTGCTGCGCGATCTCATGACCAAGGACTTGCGCGTTCGCTACCGATACGCGGTGATGGGCTTTCTGTGGGCCATCATCGAGCCGCTGGCGCTCATGCTGGTGCTTACGTTCATCTTCACCTTCGTTTTTGCGGGGCGCGTGTCGGTGGCCGCGGGCGAACGCCCCTACGCCGTCGAGCTCTTGTGCGGTCTCATCTTCTGGCAATTTACAGCCACGGCACTCACGAGCGCGACGAACTCGCTCATCGAGAATCAGAATCTGGTGAAGAAGGTATACTTCGCCCGCGAGGTTGTCCCCATCGCAGCCACGGGCTACCCCGTCGTGAACCTGGCCATCGGGTTCGTACTGCTGCTTGTGGTGCATCTGCTGCTGGGCGGCAGCCTCTCCCCCGCCCTCTTGTGGTTCCTGCCCGTGTTCGCGCTGCACTATGCACTCGTGCTCGGTTTCGCGCTGCTGTTCTCGTGCGGCAATGTGCTTTTCCGGGATATCGGCTACATGGTGGGGGTCGCGATCGTTTTCGGGTTCTACGCCTCCCCCGTGTTCTACCGGCTCGACTTCGTCATGAACCCCGCGCACATGCCGGATTGGATGGCCCCCTACTACCCCTGGCTCACCAAACTCTACCTGGCCAATCCCATGGCCGAGCTCATTACTGCGTATCGTCAGGTGTTGTTCGATCACCGGTTCCCCGATCTGTGGCTGCTTGCCTGGCCAGCGCTGCTCGCGGGCATGGCGCTGGTGGCGGGGGCTTTTACATTCCGCCGTATCGGCCCGACCCTCTCGGACCACCTGTAATGGCCATCATCGAGGCATACCACATCTACAAGACCTACCCCACCCGGCGCGGCACGCGGGTCATGCTCGGGCGCGGCGGGATCGGGGATTGGCTTCGGGGACGCCGTGCGGAACGGTTCGACGCACTCGAGGACATCAACCTCACCGTCGACCCCGGCGAGTCGCTGGGCATCATCGGGCGCAACGGCTCGGGCAAAAGCACACTGCTAAAAATCCTGGCCGGGGTCACCCTGCCGACACGGGGCGAGGTCATCGCACGCGGACGGGTGGCGTCCCTGCTCGAACTCGGCGCCGGCTTTCACCCCATGCTTACCGGCCGGGAAAACGTCTACCTCAACGCCGGACTGCTGGGCATGCGCCATGCCCAGGTGGATCAGGTATTCGACGAGATTGTGAACTTTTCGGGCATCGGCGAATTCATTGACCAGCCGGTGGACACCTATTCGAGCGGCATGTATGTGCGGATCGGTTTCGCGGTGGCCGCCCATACCAACCCCGATATCTTCCTCGTAGACGAGGTGCTCGCGGTGGGTGATGAGGAGTTCCAACGCAAATGCCGCCGTAAGATCGGCGAGCTGCGCGCACAAGGCAAGACCATCGTGTTCGTGTCGCATGATCTGGGTATCGTCAACACCCTGTGCGAACGCATCGTGCTGCTGAACAAGGGCCGCATGATCGTGCGCGAAACGGCCCAGAAAACCATCAACTACTACCTGCGCCAGGTCGGCCGCGACCGGGGCGTGCATACGTTTGGCGACGGTGATCTCGAAGTCATCCACTGCGACGGCCGGCTGTCGCTTTTCAAGCAGCAGGAAGAGATATCCTCCGCAACGGGCTTTATCATGAATCTCACGTCCCTCGGCCAGCGCCACCCCTCGAGCGACGCGGAATGGGAGGTCACGCAAGCAGGGCCGAACTACTGCACGGTGCGCGGCCGCATGACCCGCCTGCCCGTGACCCTGGTGTGGGTGCTGGCGGTAAACAATGGCCGGCTCTCGTGGGATATTTCCCTCGAATGCGAGCACGGTGCCGAGCTGACGCAGATCGAAGCGGTACTGTTTCTGCCGACGGAATACAAACAATGGATCTACGGCGACTTGTCGGGCACGTTCCCCGATATTCTTCCCAGCGACATGAACTGGAATGCGCTCGTGGCGCCGGAGCAGAGCGAGACCCATGTGGCCGCGCTTCCCGGCACCGGCAGCGCCCTGCCGCCGCTGCTGTTCGAATTGGCCGCACAGCACACGTTTTTCCGCCTCTATTGGGCGAATTCGGAATATGTGCAGTTCAGCCGGGTGTTGGCTGTACAGGGTATATTCCCGAGCGACGAGGCTACATTCGGCGCGGGACTGCACCGCTTGGCGACGCTCGACGTGGATAGCACGGCGCGCCAAGAGGACGTGCGGGCGCAGGTGCAACGCACGCGCACAGTTGAAGCAGGCAGGCTAACCGCGCGGTTCGAACGCGGCCGGGTACTGCTGGCGGTGGATGGGCAAACAATAACGCACTTTTTGCACCTGTATGGCTCTATGCTGGTCGAGCATTTGTGGCACGACAGCATGAGCCTGCAATGGGGCGGGCCAACGGTGGAGTCGGCGGGACTGCACATACACGGCGCATCGCGGCGTTTTCCCTTCCAGCAGACATGGCATATCGCGCCGGCGGGCGATGGGGCGTTGGCGGTAAACGTGTGGCTGGAAGTGCGCGAGCCGATGGAAGTGCAGGAATATCACCTGTCCGTAGCCCTTCAACCCGCGTATGAACGCTGGGTGACGGACCATGAGGCGGGCGCGTTTCCGCCCTTCGACCGATCAGCCTCGACTTGGCAACATGTAAACCGCAGCTATGCACCGGGCAATCGGGCAACCGCCTTGAGTTCTACGTTACCATCGGTTACGCTTAAAGTTACGACGGAAGACATTCCATTCCGGATGACCGTCATCAACACGCGCCACAATGAAAATGCGCGTGTCCTGCAGGCGTTGCGTCCCTCGGAGCGCGGATTGCTCCACTTCGAGCCAGGGCGCCATTTGTACTTCCGCGGCATCATCCGCGTGGGTGATGATCCTGCGCCCGATACGGGCGGCGCGCTGTGATGCGGTCGTTTCTGAAACAGGGCCGCCCCAGGCAACGCGGCCGCAGCACACGGCATCGTGCCAAAAACATACATTGAAACAAGACTGGAGTTATCTGGATATGGCGACCTCCACACCGGATAGTGTTGACACGGGCGCGCACGCACCCGACGCCGAAGCCAAACCAGCAACCGCCACATCCCCCCCGCGCGAACTCAAGAAGACAAAGAAGCGCACTCTGGGACGCCGCGGCGTCATGTGGCTCGGGCAGACCTGCAATGCCCGCTGCTACTTCTGTTACTTCATCAATCGCATCGAGGACAAAGAACACCCCGAGCACCCCTTCATGCCGCTCGACAAGGCCAAGCATATCTGCAATGTGATGCGGTACTTTTACGGCAATACCTCTGTGGACATTCAGGGCGGTGAGCCGACCATCTTCCCCGGCATCCTCGACCTGGTACGCCACTGCCACGCTATCGGCCTCTACCCCACCCTCATCACGAACGGCCTCACCCTGTGGAAAAAAGGAAAGCTCGAGGCCTACCGCGAAGCCGGCGTGCGTGACTGGCTGGTCAGCCTGCACGGCATCGGCCAGGCCCACGACGATGTGGTGCGCGTGAAAGGCGGCTTCGGCAAAATTGACCGCACTATCAAGCGCATGCAGGCGCTAGGCATTCCATTCCGGTACAACTGTACCATGTCCAAGCCGGTAGTCGACGTGCTTCCAGACGTCGCGCAGCACGCTATAGACCATGGTGCGCTCGCGGTGAACTTCATCGCCTTCAATCCCTTCGGCGACCAGCAAACCGGCCAGCGCACCGCGCTCAATGTAGCGCAGTATTCGGAAATCCGGGAAAACCTGGCCAAGTCCATCGACATGCTCGAGCAGGCCGGCATCGAAGCGAACGTCCGGTACATGCCGCTGTGCATGGCCGAGCCGCGCCACCGCAAAAACTTCTACAATTACAAGCAGCTCTGCTACGACCACCACGAATGGGACTATGCAAGCTGGTTGTGGACCATGATGCAGACCCAGATGATGCGTGATGGCGAAACCACGCCGCCCTTTCATATCGGCTGGCGATCGCACGCCATCTACCGTCTCAACGCCCAGGAACTGCGGGATAAATGTGCGCAACACCCGATCAAAATGGGTATCAAGTTCAAGCTACAGGGACTCATGGCGCGCCTGGAACAGTTGCGCCGCGGGCGTAAGAACATCTACATCGAAGAGGCGGAACTGCGCGCCCAGGCCGACTGCGCCTACCAGTACCATGAGGCTTGCAAACAATGCCATGCGCGCGACATCTGCGACGGCTTCCACGGCGACTACGCCGGGTTCTTCGGCACTGGCGAGGCCCAGCCTATCACGGATATGCCGGAAACGCATGATCCGCTGCACTTCATCAAAGACCAGGCCAAACTTGTCGAGCCCGAAGACGAACACTGGGCGCTGTAACTTCCAACGCGCTGCCCATCAGCCGCCGGCACGCCGCACCGTGGCCGCGGCGATTTTGCGCCGCACCCCCTCAACCCGTATCATAGGCAGTAACCGTCGTGCAGCGGCGGCCGCTCGATAGCCGGGCGCCGGGCTGCACGTCTTTTTTCGCATTCTGGGGACGCGCACAAAAGGGCCACAAAGCCGTAGACGTAATGGGCACGACGCACGACCAAGACACAGAGAACACACCGGCGACGGTCGAAGAGGACACCACTTTGCCGCCCGTGCGCGGGCTGGTACTTACCCATAATGCCAAAGGCGAGCCGTTCACGCTCACCGATCTCAAGAAGTGGGTGCGGCTCAACAACACCATCTTCAAGGCGGAAAAGGTCGATCTGGGGCTCAATGGGAACGACGCCGGCTTCGTACAGGAGTTGCTCGAATGGGCCCAGCACGAGCACCTCGCGCTTTCCCCGCGTGTGGGGGCCGGATTGCGTCCGGAGCAACTGGGGCTCAACGACGCACCGCCGCCTTTTCACGATGTCTTCCTCGCTCCGGCCCAAACCAACATGCTCTGGCTGGCGCGCTGGACCGAGGCATGCCGCCGCGCGCGGTGTGATGTCCGCGTGCAGGTTATCCCGCCCTTCGATACCGGCCTCGATGACCTCGCCGAGCGGCTCGCACAAGCCCATAGCGTAAATATCGCCTTTGACGACCCGTTCGTGGCAAGTCCCAAGGCCGAGACCCAGGGCGAAGCCATGCGCCGCCTGCGGCAGATGGAAGCGCTGGCCAGCCGGGTGCATGCCCGCGGCGTCGAAACCAGCCTGCTTGCTGTGCCCTTCTGCCGCATGGAACCACAGCACTGGCGGCGGCTGTATAACCGCCCCCAATTCTTCCTCGACCATGCGCACTACCAGAAGCCGGCCTATGAATTCGCCGAACAAATGCTGCAGTGCGGCCCGGCCTGGGTCGGCAAGGCTATCGAAAACCAGCTCGCCCGTGAGATTTCCGTTCACAACAGCATCGACCGGGCGCTTTTCCCCTGGATCATCCAGCACCCGAAGGTATACGTACGCACATGGATGGTCCACAAGCTCACCCGGCACCTTCGGCGCCTTCAACCGCAGCCCCGTCCGCTCGGCGACAATGTCACCGCCGCAGAGGCGGAAGTCGAGAAACACATTGCCCGTGAAGCGAAGAAACTGCCCAAGCCCTGCCGACAGTGCCGGTTGCGGCGCCTGTGCGACCACGACAACGCAGCTTGGCGCCAGGCAGCGCCGGCGGTCGGCGTCGAGACGCAACCCGGCGACACGGTGGTAAACCCGCTGCACTTTGTGCGCGAGAACACACCGCGCCACTACGACTCGATCGACAGCACCCGCCGCCAGTTCAGCGAACACGCCCGGACACTCGCCGCGGAAGCCGAACGTATCGTCATGCGCGAGCCTCATACACGCGAGATTACATCCGACAGCTACGCAATCGAGCATCACTTCACCCACCACATGCCCGGTGCGGTGCGCTGGCTGGCATTTACCCCGGCCGAGTATCGAAGTACCGTGCTCACGCGGGTCGAGCCGCCTTTCACCATGTCGCTCACATTTGGCGGCGGCATTGCCGAGTATATCGGCTTCGCCTTCGGCCGAACTGCGCGGATTATGTGCCCCATGATCGACTTCAGCCACCGCCTCACGCTCCATGTGGACCCCGCCGGCCACTATGTGCTGCTGCGTGATGGCGTGCTTGTGCGGCCGGCGGAGTTCGAGGGGGAACGCCGCCTGCCAACGCGCCTCGCCGGTTGCCTCGAGCCCCGCATTGCCATGCGCAATATCGATGGATTCGTGCTCACCCAGACCATGCTGCTGTGGGAACATGGCCAGAACGCCCAGGAAGATCTCCAGCGCATTACGTACTCTGTCATCATTATCAACAGCCGCTACGCCCGCCGCCTCCAAGCGGCCCTGCTGTCGCTCGCGCACCAAACCGGTTTCAACCTGGACAATGTCGAGGTGGTCATTGGCTATGTCCCGGGGATTGACACTACCGACGACCTTATCGAATCCATGCAGCGCACCCATCCAGAGTTGCGCATTGTACGCGCGCCTTTCTCCGAGGACTGCGCGCGATCAAAGGGCTTCATGATCAACGAGGCGGTGCAGGTGGCCTCCGGCAACTGGCTTGTCCTGCTCGATGCGGACATCCTGTTGCCGCCCGACTTCTTTTGCCGGGTCGACGCAGCCACCGGCGACACCCATTTCATCGCCCCTGACGGCCGGAAGATGCTGTCACCCGAAACTACTGCACACATACTCCTCGGTGAAATTCGTCCCTGGGAATGCCACGAAGAACTCGCACAGGCCAAAGGCGACTACCGATTCCGGGAAGCCGCTCGGGTGCCCATCGGTTTTTGCCAATGCGTTCGGCGCGACGTCTTCGACACCGTGCGCTACCACGAGCTCGACCACTTCGAGGGGTCTGACTGGCTCTTTGGCCACGACGTCGTCAACTTTGTCGCTCCCGAGAAACGCATCGAGGGTATGGTCGTGCTGCACCTCGACCACGGCGGCAGCCAGTGGTACGGCACCAAGAAGCACCTGTAAAGCCATAAGCAAGATGGGGCATGCCCGCCGCGCTGCCATCCTGCCTTTTGGCCTGCGGCGTTTTTACGCACCGTCATCCACTTCTGAGAGAAGGCGACCCTGCCGGTGCTATCTCCAGAGCGAGGAGTGACATGTCGTCTTCGATAGCGCGTTCGCCGGCCCAGGCGTCCGTCTCTTCCAGCACATGGTCCAGCGCCTGCTCGATTGGCTTGTCTGCGCCCGCAGCCCATATTTCGCGAAGGCGGTCGCGGCCAAGCAACATACCCTGTGTATTGCGGACATCACATACGCCATCCGAATACAGGAGCACCCGGTCTCCCGGGTTGAGTTGCACGGTCTGCGCTTCGTAGGGGTCGTTACCAACGCCTATGGGCAGTCCTTCGCCCCCCGGTAAGGGATACACCCCATCGTCGTTTTTCAATTCGGGCGGCGGATGGCC
>CAZMVU010000145.1:0-12598 GCA_964569295.1 uncultured Nitrospirales bacterium | reverse complement strand
CGCGAGGACAGTCCCCTTTTTGCTTCACTTTTTCACCAACAGCGCGGTAGTACAAGAACTGCGCGGGAATAAAAGGGGGCGCCGTGTTCGTTGCACAGTTGACATAACACATAAAGCATGCGATAATACGGATGGTGCAAAATAGGGGAGGATTGAAGAATGTACACGGGGGTGTGAGACGATGGGTTCGCGAATCGATAACAGCCGCGCAAGTATAGCCGCGTTGGCGGCCGCAGCCCGGCGCCCGGGAGAAATGACCGCGCGCCAACGGCGCCTCGAGACCGCACGGCTGATAACACGCACGCCGGAGCCGGAACCGGCGCGAGCGGGCTTTGGGGATAACACGATAAACTTGGCGGGGGCATCGCTGAACACATTGGGCCGGAATCTAGCCAGCAGCCGCGACACCGTGCCCACCCCCGAAGAGGTACGTGCAGAAACTATCGAGCGCATCCGTTCCGAACGCGAGCGAATCGCAGAGATAGAAGAAGGTCGCCCCCGCATCGATGCAACGCGCCCCGAAGAAGGCACGCGCCCCGACGCCACGCCGCCCGAACCCCGCGATGCGGTGGACGAGGTGGCAAGCCCCCGCGATGCAACACGTACCCGTAGCGAGTCGCCCTCAGACGCCCGCAATCTCGAGCCACTGCGCCCCGATGAAACAGCGAACCCAGGTATTCAGGCGCCCGGCGCGCGGTTCGACGTGTCAATCTGACGTGGGCGGTACCCCCAATGCCCGTGCATGATGCCGCAACAGGCTACGTGTGCGCAGTGCGGCCTACAGCCCGTAGGCGAGGCGCCCATGCATCCCGCTGGTGGGTGCCAACCGGAAAGACCAGCCAAGCCGCAAGCCATGCCCCCAGCCAGGAAACCGCGTGTGCCGCGGTATAGCCCGGTTGCCCCAACCCACCTCACGATCGATTGCCCGGCGGGTTTATTGGCCGTCTGTCCGGTTCGCCTGGGTGACTTGCGCTTCGAATGCGGCAATGCCTTCGCGCAGCTCCCGCAGCGTATCCTCGAGTTGACGCGCGCGCAAGCGCAGTTGCGCCACTTCACTTTCCGGCACGGGAACGGCGTACGCCTGGCGGCCTGCAAAGCCGTGTATGGCGGCGTTCGGCTCGTTATCAAACCGCAGAATGCAGTATCCACCTGCCTTACCGCTGAAGGGGCCTCGGCCATAAGGGCCGGTACCATCAAATCCCGGCATGTTTCGAATCTCCCATGGGTACGCACCTGTTATGCGGGCGAATGGCTACATGCGTGCCGACGGGCAGCCCCACATGGTTCGCGATAACAGGGCATTTCGCCTTGAATAGAAAATAGATGTTGGCGTTCACATCGCTGAGCGTTTCGAAATTGCCCTGGCCCTTGGCAACAATAAGATCCGCCTTTTCGAACTCGCGGCGAAACGCGGCTGTGCAGGTGTCGAGGATCGTGCCGGGTGCGTCGGACCCATTGTCGATAATGCGCACGAAATTCGCCAGCCCCGCCGCTTCGGCATCAGCCCGCGTGGCGTCATTGAGCACGGGTGCGCCACGCATCGCCAAGGTCACCCGCGCCACCGGCAGCCGCTCGATGAGCAGTCGATCGAAGAATATCTCGCCCGCATTATCCGCCAGGTAGAGAATGCGCTCCGCCTCATCGATGGCCCGGCGAAAATCCGCCAGTTCGCCGTAAAACGGTTCGGCCAGCGTGTCGTCAATAGCGCGGCGTACCGCCGTCTCCTCGAGGTTGCCGTTCACACCCATGTCAATAACATTCCCCGCAATGGCCAGACGCACCGCCATATCGAACGCGCTCTTTGCCGTGGCGATCTTATGGCGTTGTTCGGCCATCATGTCCGCGGCCATGTGGTTGAAACGCGCTTTCAACGCAGCATAGGGGTCCGCCACTTGCGTTAGTTCGCGAACCCGCCGGTGAATCTGCTGGCCCACGACGGGCGGACAGTTTCGCAGGTCGAGTACGGCGGTCATTCCGAGAACATCACGCAAAACCTGCTCGTGCAGGGCGGGGTCGTCTGTGGCCATGCGCGCGGCTTCCAGTGCCTGGCGTAAAAAACAGGGGATGCAATCGAGCGTAATCTTCACGATGAACCGGTACTCCTTACCTTTTATATCCCGTGCGCCGCGCCGCTCCAGCCGGCCAGCAGCCGTAAGCTGGGCAGGATCTCCCAGAGAACAGGGAATCAATTGACGCGGCCCCTTCGACCGCAACCGAATAAAGACACCGTAGCGGCCCCGGGTTACCGCCGTATACGCGGCAAGCTTGGGCACGGGAAGGGTGCAAGCATTATGCCAGACGCAGAAACCACGGCACATTCTCCCCGCACACAACGGCAAAGACGGCATTCCTGGCACGTGCCCGGCATCGCGCCGCCCTATCCACACGCACCCGGCCCCAGGCAATCATGCACATTGCATTAGTTGCGCCGCGTTCCACGGCCATCGAATGCCGGCCCTTCAATACCCAGGCGTTTCATCTTCCGGTACAACGTGCTCGCGTTGATGCCCAACGCGCGCGCCGCCTTTTGGCGGTTGCCGCCGTAACGCGCCAGGGTTTCCTCGATGAGAACACGGACCATCGACTCGAGGGTGGCGGCCTGGGAGTCGCCCGACTCGGCTATGCACCCGTTCCGCAACTCGGGCGGCAGGTGGCGTGCTTCGATAAGCCCGCCCCGGCACAGCACAAAGGCCTGCTCGATAATGTTCTCCAATTCGCGAACATTGCCGGGGTAGTCATGTTCCATGAGCCGCGCCATCACCTCGTCCGACACCCCCATGATCTCCTTGCCCTGTAAGCGGTTGAAACGCGCAATGATACTGTCAACCAGCAGGGGGATGTCTTCCCGCCGCTCGCGCAGGCCGGGCAGGCAAAGGTGAACCACGCGGATGCGGTAATACAGGTCATCGCGAAACAGGTCGTCGCGCACCCGTTGCGCCAGATCCCTGTTGGTAGCGGCGACCACGCGCACATCGACGGATTTCGCCTCGACGCCACCCAAAGGCTCCACCTGCCGTTCCTGCAAGACACGCAGCAAACGCACTTGCATGGCCGATGAGATGTCGCCTATCTCGTCCAGAAAAATGGTGCCGCCATGGGCCAATTCAAAACGCCCCGGCTTGTCGCGTTTGGCATCCGTAAACGCGCCCGCCTTGTGGCCGAACAACTCGCTTTCGAGCAGGGTGTCCGGGAGCGCGGCGCAGTTCACCGCAATAAAGGGTTTCTTGCGGCGGGGGGACAGGTTGTGTATGGCCCTTGCGACAAGCTCCTTGCCGGTACCGCTGGCCCCTTCGATAAGCACGGTACTGTTACTCGCGGATATCTGCGGAAGAAGATCGAAAAGCCGGCGCATGGCCGCGCTGCGGCCCACGATGTCCTCGAAGGTATACCGGCTCTCCAGCTCTTTCTGCAACTGCTCGATTTGCCGTAGATCCTGAAACGTTTCGACGCCTCCCACCACCTCCCCGCTTTCATCGCGCAAAAGCGCCGTCGACAGGCGGATAGGGATGCGTTCGCCATCCTGATCGACAATGTGCGTCGTAGCGTTTACGACGGGTTTGCCATTGGTCAACGTGCGGCGCAGCGCGCAGTTGCTCTCGCAGATATTGGCCCGGAACACCTCGGAACACGTGCTGCCGAGCGCTTCTTCACGCGGCACGCCGGTAATCTGCTCCGCAGCGCGATTGAAAGCGGTGATGCGCCAATCCAGCCCGACCGTGAATACACCCTCATTCACAGAATCAAGAATGGTCACCTCGCGTCTGTCGAAGGGAATGTCTGTGTGCATATACAACTCCTTACCGTATTGTAGATCAGAATCGGGCAAAATGCCATTCTTTGGTGCTTTTTATCTGTGCACTTTGCAAGGGTATGTGCGGGCTTGACCGCCCTCATGACACCCAAAGCCCCTGGAATCGCGCTAATAGCGGCACCCGGTGCCGTTGGCACGCATCTTGATCCTCTTTCACCCATGAAGGTGGCGTTACCAGTTTGGCATGGCCGGATTTCCCCGGTCTTTGATGTGGCCGGCAATCTTTTGGTGGCGGACATCGTGGACGGCGCCATTCGCGAACAATACGTGACGCCGCTGCAGCCCGCCGGCCCCCAGGAACGCGCGAAACAAATGGCGAAGATGGCGATTTCCGTGTTGGTATGCGGCGCGGTCTCACGCACGTTCGAGGCGCCGCTGCGCAGCGCCGGCATCAACGTGATCGCGCACCATTGCGGTGAAGCCGAACAGGTGCTGGCCGCCTATGTGCAAGGACAACTTGCCCAGGACGTTTTCGCGATGCCCGGCTGCCCGGGCCGGCGGCGGCGTTTGCGGCGTCAACAGCACCGCCACGGAACGCCGCCGGCAGGCGCTTGAGTGTTAAGGCGCCTGACACGACGCGTGAGAAATACGCACGAGGAATTGTGAGCAATGCCGAAGAAAGATGGCACAGGACCACCCCGGGGCGGACAAGGACGGGGCCGTGGCAGGCAAAGGGGGCCCTATGCCGCCGGACCCGGCGGTGATTGTGTGTGTCCGCAATGCGGCCATAAAACACCCCATGCCCCAGGGCAACCCTGCAACCAGCAGCGTTGTTCGCAGTGCGGCGCCATAATGACGCGTGCATAACACAACGGCGAAATCTGCGCGTAAAAAAAGAAACTGAAAGGAGATCACACGATGCCAAGAGGAGACAGGACAGGACCAAATGGAATGGGGCCGATGACCGGACGTGCCGCGGGACTATGCGCCGGAAATGCCACGCCCGGGTTCACGAACCCGGTTCCCCGTGGCGGCGGCGCTTGGGGGCGTGGTGGTGGTTGGGGCGTCGGACACGGTGCGCGCGCGGGCCGCGGCGGCGGCGGTGGTGGCTGGGGGCGGCGCCATTGGTTCTATGCCACCGGCATGCCGGGCTGGCAACGCGCGGCCTACGGCTCTCCGCCCTACGGTGTCCCGGCCGGCGCCACACCGCCAGCCTCGGAACTGGAAGTGCTCAAAGGACAGGCGGCGAACCTCGCGGATGAACTGGCGGGCATACGGACGCGTATTGACGATCTCGAGCAGCAAAAGCGGGAACCCTGAGCACACATAAAACAGCAGCACGGCCGTCTTCCCATTGCCGGAAACGGCCAGACCACAAAAAAGGATCGCCTTATGCCTTTGTTCAATTTCCGGTGCAAAAAGTGCGGCCATGTCATGGAAGTACTTCAACGCGGCACCCCGACCGATCAACTCACCTGTGAAGTGTGTGGCGCAAAGGACCTGGACAAACTCATGTGCAGCTTCCGTGTGGGCGGCGGCGGTACAGGCAGCAGTGAAAACGCATGCCCAACGGGGACCTGCCCGCTGTCCTGACGCAAGGGAAAGGAAGCAACCGTGGCCAACAGCGCATTCGTGTGCTTCATCACCTCGGCCCCGGGGCCGGCACCTGCCAGCAGTGGTGCGCGACGATCGCGGGCCTTGTCCATGAGCGGATGCAGAAGGCGGCGGCCGCAGCGTTTCCGTTTGTCCATGACCCATTCGACGCGGTCACGGCAACGGCCGTGCTCGTGTTTTTGCCCAACCCTGACGTGTGCGCATTCCCAGAAAACAAGCAATAGACACCATGACAACCTGAGCGGCCCGTTCGTCGTCGCGGAGGTACTGGCATGACTTCAATGCATGAAGCCGCCACCAACACATACATGCCGCTGACAACCGAACAGCAAACTTGGCGGGAAAAGCGCCTCACGCGCATCCGGCAGTGGGAAGTTGAGAATCCCCACGCGAACTTCATCGATGAAGACAGCATTCATAAGACGCTGAGAGATAATGCCGAACCGGCCAAAGAACGTGTGTTGGACATTGTCGCCAAAGCAACGGAAAATGCCACCACCGGCACCACGCTATCACCGGCGGATGTCGCCGCCCTCACCGCCGTGCGCGACCCGGCGCTCTGGGAAGTCATCTTTGAAACGGCCTATAGCATCAAGCAGACCGTGTATGGCAACCGCATTGTCCTCTTCGCCCCGCTCTACGTATCGAGTCCTTGCGTCAACAACTGCCTCTACTGCGGCTTTCGCAGCAGCAACAAGACCGTAACAAAGCGCACCCTTTCTCCCAGCGATCTGCATGAGGAACTCAAGGCACTCGTAGACGCCGGCCATAAGCGCCTCATCATGGTCTACGGGGAAAGTCCGGAGAATGATTACCGGTATATCTGCGATACCGTCGCCGCAGCGTACAAGGTGAAGGAAGGGCCGGGCGAAATCCGGCGCGCCAACGTGAATGCGCCGCCGTTGTTTGCCGATGAATACCGCGCGGTGCGTTCGGTGGGCATCGGCACGTATCAGGTCTTTCAGGAAACGTATCACCGCCCCACCTACCACAAGGTACACCCGAAGGACACGCTCAAGGCGCAATACGACTGGCGCGCATTCGCATTGCACCGTGCACAGGAAGCCGGTATCGACGATGTCGCCATCGGCGCGCTCTTCGGCCTGTACGACTGGCGGTTCGAGGTGCTCGGCCTTTTGCACCATGCCATGGCGCTCGAGAAAACCTTCGGCGTGGGACCCCACACGATTTCGTACCCGCGGCTCGAGCCGGCCGAAGGCACCCCGCTCGCTTCTCATTCGCCATGGCTTGTCAGCGATGCGGATTTCCAGAAAATTGTCGCCATCATTCGGCTCATGTGCCCATACACCGGCTCGATATTGACGGCGCGTGAGCGCCCCGACGTGCGCCGTGAGGTCATGCGCACCGGCGGCGTCTCTCAGATGGATGCCGGCTCGCGGATTGCCGTGGGCGGCTATAGCCAGGCCGCGCGCGAACATCAACCAGACGCGCAGCAGTTCATGCTGGGCGATACCCGCAGCCTGGATGACTTCATACGCGATCTCTGCCAGGAAGGCTACCTGCCCTCCTTCTGCACGGCAGGCTACCGCGAGGGCCGCACCGGCGCCAACTTCATGCCCCTGGCCAAACACGCCACCGTCAACCGGTTCTGCATTGCCAACGGTATCCTCACATTCAAGGAATACCTGGACGACTACGCATCCGAGCCGGTGCGTACACTCGGACAAGAACGCATCATCCCGCGCCACGTTCAGTGGCTCGATGGGCGCACGCCGGCCATGGCAAACAAGGTGCGGGAAAACATGGCGCGCATGGACAAAGACGCCAGCCGCGATCTCCATTTCTGACTTATGATAAGCCCGGACGCAGAAGATCAGATCATCACCCAGTGCCGGCAACTCTGCGCACGCTTCGAACTCGATCAGGCGTATATCGCCCAGGCTGTCGGACCACGCCGTCATTACCTGGCCGGTTACGGAAACACGGCCGATGACAAGCCGCACCAGTTGCAGCTTTCGGACAGCCTGGTGTTGCTTTGGCAGGGCTACTTATCCGAGGCCGGTTGCACCGAGTGCCAACGGTGTTTGCGGGCATTGGCGCAGCGGATCGAGGAAGAGCTCCATACCTGGGAACCGCCAGCACAAGACCATGCTGAGGCGGACACCCAAGATCCCCCCCAGCATGAGGATGAGCAGCCATGAACGGTGCACCCCACCCTGTCATTGAAATCGACAGCCTCCGGGTGACTTTCAAGCCCCGGGCCGGCAAACGCATAACCGCCGTCGACGGGCTTCACATGCGCGTGCACGAAGGCGAGGTCGTCGGTTTCGTGGGCCCCAATGGCGCTGGCAAGACGACCACCATCAAGGTGCTCATGGGATTCATACCGCCGGACGAGGGCCAAGCACGTATTCTAGGCGAAGAACCCGGCGCGGTTTCCGCACGCCGGCGTCTCGGCTATCTGCCGGAAGTCGCCCGTTACTACCCCTTTCTTTCCGCGCGGGAAACACTCCGGCTCTATGCCACCCTCGACGGTGTGCCCCGGTCCCGGCGTGCTGCCGCAGTTCAAGAACTGCTGGAAAGGGTCGGCCTCGACGCCCGCGCCGACGACCGGCTCAGCGGCTTTTCTAAGGGGATGTTGCAACGGGTCGGCATTGCCCAGGCCATCATGGGAAACCCGGATTTGCTCGTGCTCGACGAGGTCACCTCGGGCCTGGACCCCGTCGCACGGCGCGACGTGCGCACCGTGCTCATGGGCTTCAAGGCGCAGGGAAAGACCGTCTTCTTTTCCTCGCACGAACTTACCGAGGTGGCCCTGTTGTGCGATCGCATCCTCATAATGGACGAAGGAAAGATTCTCGAGGAGAACAATCTGGACGACCTGCTTCGCGCCAGCCACGCTATCATGGTGCGTGTTCAAATGAACACCGTCCCCACGCACATGCCCGCGGGTATTGTGCTGCGCGCCAGCGGCGAAGGCATTTGCGAGTATGCGGCCGACAACCGGGAAACTGCCGCCGCATGGCGCAGCCAGCTCGAGGCACAGGGCGCCAAGGTATTGGAAGAGCGCGAGGAGCCTGCTTCTCTCGAAGACTATTTTGTACGGAAGATCGGACACAAGATTACCTGATCGCCCCGAGCAGCCGGGGGTTCGCAGTAAGGGTACTGCCATGGAACGCATTCTCAGTCTCTCCTGGGTTACCGTCCTCGAGTCATTCCGGCGAAAGGATCCCTATGTGGTGCTTATCCTCGGGCTCGCACTCATGCTGGGCGCCGCCCTTTTCAATCAGTTCGGTGTCGAAGGGCTCGAGAAATTCGTGAAGGACGTGGCCCTTACCGTTACCAACCTGCTCTGCATTGTCATTTGCGTCGTCGCGGCCGCCCGGCAGTTCCCCTCCGAGTTCGCCAACCGTACACTCTACCCCCTTCTTGCGAAGCCCGTGAACCGCAGCACGGTCTTTCTCGCCAAGTACATCGGGGTGGGCCTGATGAGTTCCGCGGTGGTCGTTCTGTTCTGGATCGAGCTGCAAGTGCTCTTCTGGTGTTTTGGTATCAGTTCCGGCACCATCTTCTTGCAAGCGCTCTATCTGCGGATCCTGTCCATGTGGATCATTGCCGCCATTGTGGTCTCCCTGTCCCTCTTCCTCACCCACGGCGCCAATGTCACCTTGTCGCTCCTGCTGTGCCTGGCCATGAGCACCTTCGCAAACACGATCCTCGCCGTTCACAGTCAGTTGCAGGGCGTGGCGCAAAGACTCGCCGAAGCCGTATACTGGGTTACGCCGCACCTCGAGCTCTTCGATTTGTCAAAAAAGGTAATCCATGAGTGGCCAGCCGTGCCCGCCCTGGCTCTGGCCGCACTCACGGGCTACGCTCTGGTCTATGCCGCCATCTTCGTGGCCCTCGGCTGTTGGCGATTCCGGCGGATGGCACTTTGACAAAAACAACACACAGGAATGCCCCCATGTACACACGGTGGTTTCCGCTCCTACTCGTGCCCGGCTTCATCCTCTGCGGCCTGTTCGCCGACCTCCATGACCGCCAGGTGGAGGCCGTGCGCCCCCGCTATACCACGGAAGAAATGCTCGCCGCGAAAGAGTCGATCGCGCTCAGTCTTATGGGGCAACTACAGATTACCGCACACAGCCTTGTATGGATGAAAACCCTCGAGTACCTCCACAACGGCGTCGCCCTGCGCATGCCCACCCCCGCCGAGGAACAACGTGGATTCCGCGCCCGCGAAGCCACGGACGTTTCCACCGGGCTCGCCCACAAGTGCGGCGTGCCCCTGACCCTCAACAAGGCCATGGACTGGCGCGGGCCGGTCGGCGTGCTCCACCGCACCATCGCGCCGCACATGGAGATACACCGGCACAGCGACCCCATCGATCTCATCCCCTGGTATCGACTGACGCTGAAATTGAACCCCAACGTGGAACGGCTCTATACTCTCGCCGCCTTCTTTCTCGCCGACAATGCGGGCGAACCCGAGGACGCGCGCAGGTTGCTCGAGGCCGGTATCGAGGCAAACCCATGGACCTTCGAGATCCGCGCGGCGTTGGGCCGCCTGCTCTTCGACTACCACCAGCAACTCGCGATACCGCCAGCCGAGGCTTATGAACAAACCGCACACATCCTGCAAGAAGCGATTACAACCGGCAAGTACGAGCAAGCGTATCTCAAGCGCCGGAACAGTGCGTTCGATCCGTATCAAGAGCAACTTCTGCGTGAATCGTATCTCTTTCTCGCAAAAAGTTTCACGGAATTGGGCCGCTTCGAGAAAGCACTGAAGGTCTGTGACGAAGGCTATGAGGCTACCCGGCACAACCACCTCAAGGTGCAACGCCGAATTACGGCAAAACAAATGCAAGTTCCACCAGAATTGAAGGAGCCCCCCACATGATTACACGCCGAGAATTTGTCGCGCGTCTCACATCGTTTTTCCCCGTGGTCCAGCGCATGTTGCCGGGCGTATTAAGCGGCGCCTTAATGGCGCGACAGGCACGTGCCGCAGACAAAAAATCAGCGCGGGCCGGCCGGGTTGTCATACTCGGGTTCGATGGTGTCGAGCCGGCTATCGTCGATGAAATGATCGCGAAGAAAAAACTGCCGAACCTGGCGGCGCTTGGAGAACAAGGCTGCTATAAGCGCCTGCTGTCAAGCAACCCACCCCAATCGCCCACCGCATGGTCCTCCTTTGCCACTTGCAAAAACCCCGGGGGACACGGCATCTATGATTTTCTCCGCCGAGACCCGAAGACGTACCTGCCTGGGCTGGGCTTTGGGCGGACACACCCGGCCAAACTCGGGCCGGAAGGAGAGGTGATTGAGCCACCGCGCTACGTTGGACTGCGCGAGGGCGAAACCTTCTGGTCAGTGGCCGCCAGAAACGGGGCGCGTGCAAAACTGCTCTGGGTGCCCTACGCCTATCCGCCGGAAGACAAGCCGGGCATTACCATGCTGTGCGGTCTCGATGCGCCGGACATCCGCGGAACCCAGAGCACGTTCTTCGCCTTTTCCGATCGTTTCAAGGAAGAAGAGCAAATAGCAGGCGGCCTGCGCATCCCCCTTCAGTTCCACGGCGCCGAAGCCAAGGTCGAGGTGCCGGGACTCCGCCACCCGGAACACCGCAACTTCGTGAGCGCGCCCTTGCGCATAACCGTCGACCGGGACGCGGCCCGGGTGACGCTTCATGTGCCGGGACAAAAGCTTATCATGGAGAAGCACACATGGTCGGACTGGCTCGAATGGACCTTCGAGGTCAGTGACCACTTCCGGGTGCGCGCAATCAGCCGATGCTACCTGCACGAAGCCGCGGACCATGTTCACTTCTACATGACCTGCCTGCAGATACATCCCGAGGCGCCCTACCTCCCCATCTCGAATCCGAAGCGCTATGCCGGCCGCCTCGCCGAAGAACACGGGCTCTTCAGCACCGTGGGCTGGGTTCATGACACCAAAGCATTGCAAAAAGATGAACTGACGGAAGACCTTTTCCTCGAAGAAGCCAAGGCGCACATGGCATGGCAAGGCCTGGTAACCCTGGATGAACTCGAAGCGGGCGACTTCGACTTGCTCATGGCGGGCTGGACCGCCACCGACCGCGTGGCCCACATGTTCTGGCGGTTCCGCGATGAGCGTCACCCGCTGTACAACAGCACGGCCCCGGAAAGGTTCCGCAACGCCATCGAGATGGTCTACAGCCAAATGGACGCGATCATCGGCAAGGTCATGGAACGGCTCGAACCGGATGACACGTTCATGGTCCTTTCCGACCATGGTTTCAAGAGTTTTCACACCGGCTTCAGCCTCAACTCGTGGCTGGCGCAAAACGGTTACCTTGCCGTGAAAGGACACACCGAGGGCGAGCCAGCCGCCACGAAAAAGAAATATCTCCAGGGAATCGACTGGCCCCGGACCAAGGCCTATGGCCTCGGGCTCGGCAGTCTCTTTCTAAATCTCCAGGGACGCGAAAGCAAAGGCGTTGTCGCGCCAGACGAGGCCGGCGCCCTCCTCGACGAAATCCGGGATAAACTCTTGCAGGTCACGGACCCCAAAACCGGTGAACCGGTCCTGGACGGCGTTTACCGCGCGCGTGACGTTTACTCCGGCACGCAACTTGAACACGCGCCCGATCTCCTTCTCGGCTTCCACGACGGCTACCAGATGACCAAAGCCGCTGCCGCCGGCGCCGTCCCGCAGGAAGTACTGACCCCGAACAACGACAAGTGGAGCGGCGAGCACGCCGCCGCGGACGTGAACCATGCGCATGGCATACTTTTCTGCAATCGCACCCTCAAGGACGCCCCCGAAATTATCGACCTCGGCGTAACAACCCTCGCCCACTTAGGAATCGCCGCTCCGGAAGATTACAATGGCAAGTCCCTCCTCCTCTGAAAAGACCGCGCGCGCAAACAAAACCCCACCAACCCTTCTGGATGTGGTGCCTGGGGCCACCATATCGTGGTTTTCTGGACTGACCGCAGGGCTGGGAATTACCCACCACGCGTACAGCATGCAAGACTTACACTACCGCCACCTGAAGCTTTGCCAACAGTCTCCAACGCGGGCGTTGCCCGCAACCCAAGGATCGAAAGGCGTGTTCCCCGGTTGTTGGCTCGCGGTTCGGAGAGACTTGGGATTAGGCCCCGGGGCTTGTCTCCGGAGCGCCGAAGGCGCGGTTCCATACCAGCCCGGGCCGCAGGCCCGGGTTAGGGATGCGCAGTTCCCCAAGCGCTGAAGGCGCGTACCATCAAGACCTATGGCTCGGGC
>CAZMVU010000144.1:0-12622 GCA_964569295.1 uncultured Nitrospirales bacterium | reverse complement strand
GCGTTTCGGCTCGCGGGGACGCTCGCCCTCCCTTTTGTGCGGCACGGTTTATGTTTCGGCTCGCGGGTACGCTCGCCCTCCCTGGGGGCTTACGTCGCGTTTCGGCTCGCCCTCCCTGTAGACCAGGACGCGCTCTTTCTTCAGGGCCAACGGCCCGTACGATACCAGCCTGGGCCGCAGGCCCAGGTCAACTTTCCCCTTCGATCAGGTGTGCCGCCGGCGCAGCACCACGGCCCCGGCCAGGCTGCATCCCACGCCGAGTGCGAGCAGCGCGATTCCGCCGGCCGCCGGTACGCCGGTGCCCACGCCGAGGTAGACGACGAATTCCGGTGATACCGCCACGGCCACATCGTCGCTTACGGTGCAGGTTGCCTCGAGTATGAAGGGCTCGCTGCAATTGAGCCCGTTCTCGTTGATCAGCAGTTCGTTGTCCTGCTCGATGACGCATCCCGGATCGAGCGTAATCGGGTCATTCGTTTCGCCGTCGAATGCCGTGTACTGCCAGTCGTAATCGACCGTGCCTATCTCGCCGCTCACGCCCACCTCGAGGCGGACGCTCTCCTCGAGCTCGGCGAAGATTTCCGTGCTCACCAGCGGGAACACGTCCAACGGGCAGTTCTCGAGCACGTGGATGTGGCGCGTGAGGGCGGCGGTATTCGCGGCGGTGTCCATCACTTCGTACGTAGCCTCGAAGGGCGTCACCGTGGGCGGTGTATTGCTCGGCAGCGAGGTCGTGCCGCTGATAACCACATCCGCCGACACGTCGCCGTCGATGTTGTCCACCGCACTCTCCACACCCGGATCGCTGTAGCCCGCGCCGCAGTCCACCTCGACGGCTATCCCCCCTACCAGTGTGATAATCGGGGGGGTGGTGTCGTAGGTAAAGGAAATCTCTTCGGACGCCAGGTTGTCACCGTCCGGCGCCGTGGCAGTGGCCACTTGCTCCGGCACCAGCACCGAGACCAGCCCATCGGCGTCGGGCGTGACGGTGAAGGTGTATACAGCGCCCGAGCCCGAGAAATCGCTCACCGTGCCGTTATTCACCGCCACGTCGGCCGCTTCGAAGCCGCTGACCGCGCGGCTGAACTGCGCGCGGAACGCGAACTCGGACGGCGAATTGACGATGGCACCCTCGAGCACGTCGTCCGTCGTGAGGGTCACGGAAACCAGCGTGCTGTCGACGGTATAGGTCCAGGTCTCGCCGGCGAACGGGTTGCCCGCCGGATCGGCGATGTCGCCGGCGTCAAGCACCACGTTCACCTCGCCATCGCCCGGCGCCGCGAAGCCCGTGAACTCGTAGGGCCCGGCGCCCGATCCGGTCACGCTCGTCGCGGGGGACCCATCCACCGTGAGATCGCCCGCGGCCACGCCCGTCACGTATTCGCTGAACACCACCCGCACGAAGTCGAGTCCGCCGATGAGGGAATCGGCCGACGGCGTGCGCGAATCGATCTCGGGCGGCGTGCTGTCGTAGGTAATGCTGAGCACTTCGGAGGCCTCGTTCAGGTTGCCCGCGATGTCCGTGAACGTGTCCGCTGCCACGCTGACGGAGAACACGCCGTTGTTCTTCGGCTCGAGGGTGAAGCTGTAGGTATCGCCCGATCCGAGGAAATCGCTGACGGGATCGGTGGCGTTGTTCACGGTCAGGGAGTCTTTCGTGAATGTCGTGCTCGGTTCGGACAACGTCACATCCACCGTGATGGCGCCATTCACTGGGTCGCCCGCGGTGGTGTCGAGGTCAATGGTCGGCGGGACGCCGTCGACAGTGAAGACCGTCGTCGCGGTGCCGGTGTTGGCCGAGCCATCAGTGGCCGTGTATTCGATGGTCCAGGTGTTGTCGTGGGTGCCGGTATCGTACTCGCAATCACCGTCGATACAGTTGGCCTCAACTTCCAGTTCCTCGGTGCAATTGTCGTCCGCCGTGGCGCCGGGATCCTCGAATTCGCTGTTAATCAGCACCGGCTGTTCCGCACCCGCATTCGGCGTGACCACCGGCGGCAGGTTGTCCTCGACGGTGACGGTCGCGTCGTCGGTGGCCTCGTTGCCGTTCACATCGGTCACGGTGAGCGCGGCCGTGTTCGCGCCGATAGCGGCACAGCCGAACTCATCCGGCGACACCGCAAACGAGGCGATGCTGCAGTTGTCGCTGCTGCCCTCATCGAGCTGGGCGGCGGTAATCGCCACGTAGCCGGTCTCGTCGAGCTCGACCACGATATCCTCCGTCTTCACCGTGGGCGCAATGGTGTCCTCTACGGTTACGGTGGCGATGCCGCTCGCCGTGTTGCCGCTCGGGTCGGTGGCGGTGAGGGTGACCGTGTGGTCGCCGATGTCACCGCAGTCAAAGGTATCCACATCGGCCGTGAGGGTGTCGATGCCGCAGTTGTCGAAGCTGCCGCCGTCGATATCCGCCGCGTTGATGGTTGCGGTGCCGGTAGCGTCGAGTTCCACCTCGATATCCTTCGTGATAACCGTTGGCGGAATGTCGTCTTCGATGGTTATCGTGGCAGTCTGCGTGGTGATGTTGCCCGAGCCATCTTCGACGGTAAGCGTTACCGCGTTGTCGCCGAGATCCGCGCAGGTGAATGTATCCTGGTCAAGACTGGCGTTGATCAACCCGCAATTGTCGATAGCCCCAACGAGCACATCGTTCGGGTCCACGGTCACGGTGCCGGCCGCATCGAGCTGCCGCGTGAGGTTCGTGACAGTTACGTCCGTGGGTGCCAGATTGTCCTCGACCGTAACGGTTGCCGTGCAGGTGGCGACGTTGCCGTTGACATCGGTCACGGTGAGGGTGACCGTGTTGTCACCGATGTCGGCGCAGGTGAAGGTGTCCGGCGATACGGAAAGCGTGTCGACGCCGCAGTTGTCGCTGCTGCCATCGTCCACATCCGCCGCGGTGATGCTGGCGTTGCCGGCACTGTCCAGCTCGGCGGTGATACCCGGCACACACGCGGCCACCGGCGGTGCGCTGTCTTCGACGGTGACCGTCGTGTCGCAGGTGCTGGTGTTGCCGTTGACATCGGTCACGGTGAGGGTGACCGTGTTGTTGCCGATGTCGGCGCAGGTGAAGGTGTCCGGCGATACGGAAAGCGTGTCGATGCCGCAGTTGTCGCTGCTGCCGTCGTCCACATCCGCCGCCGTGATGCTGGCGTTGCCGGCACTGTCCAGCTCGGCGGTGAACGGCTGGCACACAGCCGTGGGGTCGAGGTCGTCAGTGACAGTCACGGTGGCGTCGCATTCGTCAAAGTTGCCTGCCGCATCCTGGACCTGCAAGGTGACGGTAGGGGTTCCGACATCGGTGCAGGCATAGGTGATCGACGACTGGCCATCAACCAACGAAGTTGTGATGCCCACATTATCCGTGCTGCCGCCGTCGATATCGGCCGGTTCCAGAACCGGATTCGAGAGATTGACCGTGGTATCGGTACACACGCCGTTGGGCGCTTCACCGATGGCACCACCGGCATCGGTGCCGTTGTTGGGCGACCCGATCCCGTTGCCGGGGGCATCCTGCACGTTCTGTACCGTCACGGTGATATCGCCGCCGTCGAACATTTCCTGTGTGTTGGGCCAGGTCAACCGATAGGTGTCGCCGGACTCGAGGGTGACGCTGTCGGGGTTGTCTGCGAGGGTACCCTGGCCCGACCCGGAAACCGTGTAGTTGGTGGCCGTGGTCACGCCAGCGCCCATGGCCTCGCTGAAGGTTACGTCTATGGTGGTCCCCGACTGCACCTGCACGTCGGTGACTGCCGGTGCGACAAGGTCGAACACGTAGGCCTCATCGCCGTTGCGGCTGGCGGGATTCAATCCGATGCCCTCGAGGTCATTTACGGAGGCATTCTCTTGGTCCAGGCGTATTTCGCCCTCGCCGGCGGGGTCGTCGAGTTGCACCTGGTAAGCGCTGGTTTGCAGTTGGAAGTTGTCGATGGCGTGGATATCGTTCACACCGCCTGTGCTTGCACCGATGCCCATGTGCCAATTTTCGCCGGGATCCCAGTTCGGGAGAATGAGGTCCTTGTGCGTGACCGTGCCGTCGTGGATGACGGTACACATGCCCTCATGGGACACATTGATGGTCACTGGGACGTAGCTTGCTGTGCGGAGCGTTTTCGGAATGCCGAGGAGTGAGACGCCGTAATACTTGAGGTCGATAGCCGGCCGTGTCGGTGTTTCGTCAGGATTCTGGTACGTGTCGAACGACACTACCAGCCCGTCCGTGTTGTTCGGACCGTTGTTGCCAAAATTCGTCGAAGCCCCTGGCCCATAGGCGAAGGCCATGCCGTCCGCGCCGTTGCCGCCACCGATGAAGAGGTCGAAGGTGACCCGGAAGGCCGTGAGTGGCTCACTCTGCTCGAACGACCATGAGCCGGTCTGGGAGTTTTGCGCGGGGGTCAGCTGGAGGCGGTTGTTCACATAGGCCGCGCTCCCGCGGATGTCCCCCAGCGTGCCGCCCCCGTCGAAGTTGTCCGCTGCCCCGCCGATGTTCGCCACCGTGCCGTTGATGGTGGTGGAAGGCGCGCCGCTCACGGTGGTAAGGGCGAAGTCGTTGCCGTCGAGGTTGGAGACCACCTCGCTGAAGAAAGCCTCGTAGCCCACGTTGGCCGTGCCGGCGAGCACCGGCGACGGATCGAGGCGGGTGAGTGAAACGGGGTACGGCGTCGAACCGCGCACCATCAGGGAATTCACGTGGTGATTGTCATGGGCGCCGCCAGTGCGCGCTCCCAGCCCGATTTGCCAGTCGTCCATCGGGTTCCAACCGGGGAGTGCGGCGTCGAAATAGGTCACGTTGTTGTACTTGACTATGCACTGGCCGTCATGCTCAACGTTCACCTCCAAGGGAACAAACGTATTCAAGCGTATCGCGTCTTGATCAACGGGCATTGAAAGCAACTGGCTGCCCGCGTAGTCAACCTCAACCCGCGGCGGTGAGCCCGACCAAGTGTAGAACTTTACGATAACGCCGTTGCCTGTGCCCCATTCGCCGAATGCGCCACCCGTAAAATTGCCACCATAGGAAAAGCTTATGCCGTCCGCACCAGTTCCGCCGCCGACGAGCACATCCGCCTTGGCGCGCAACGATGGCAGCGCCCGGTCGGGTGTCCAGATGAAGGAGCCCATCTGGCTGGCTGTGGCGTCGGTCAGATGCAGCCGGCCGTCGCCGGGAATGGCGGCCGTTCCGCGCAGCGCACTGTCCGGGGGCTGTGTAAGGAACGGAGTGTAGAGTTGCACATTGGGCACGGCGGCCACGGGGAGTGCGCCGAAGGCAACGATGGCAACCAGCAATAGGAGTGTATAAGAGCGTTTCATCAGCTTGTACTTTCCAGCTTCTGTTCCAGGAAGGTTCCGTGCGCTAGCCTCAGCAGGCGTGGCCCGGGTGGATCAGGGAAGAACACACCACCCCTGCTCCTGCTACCCAAGTACACCATCCGCATCATGCATCCTCCGACGCGCATTTGACATCTGTATGCTGACAGACCGCTTTCTTTTTTATGTACCCGACAGGCAGCCCGGTCTCGAGCAGCCGGTTGCTGCGGCCTCACATCATTACCAGCGGCTACCTTACAATAGCTTAGCAGCGGTTCCCCGTCAAGCGTGCGGCACTATTCTCGCGCGGCGGAGAAAGACGTTCGGGGCAACGTTCCTCCCGGTTCATGCACGTTGCGAATGGAGAGAAATGTTGGGGCAACGGTCCCTCCCGCACACGGGCGTAGAGCACCCGTTGACCGGGAATCGTCCACATGCTACCATGCGCACTCCTTGATTTTCTTGAAATGAACCTATGCAGAAGGAGTTTCTCCCCCATGGCCAGCTACAAGATTGCTCTGCTCGGCGGCGACGGCACGGGCCCGGAAGTGCTCGCCGAGGGCGTGAAGGTCGCCCAGGCGGCGGCGCAGCGTTTTGGCTTTACCCTCGATACCACGGCATATGACTTCGGCGGCGACCGCTACCTGGCCACGGGCGAGGTGCTGCCGGACACGGCAGTGGACGAGCTGCGCAAGTACGACTCGATTTTCCTCGGCGCCATCGGCCATCCGGATGTGAAGCCGGGCATCCTCGAGAAGGGCATTCTGCTGCGGCTGCGCTTCGAGCTGGATCAGTACATCAACCTGCGGCCGGTGAAGCTCTACCCGAATGTCGAGACGCCGCTCAAGGACAAGGGCCCGGAAGACATCGACTTCGTGGTGGTGCGGGAGAACTCGGCCGGCCTCTACACGGGCTTCGGCGGTGTGCAGCGCAAAGGCACCCCCTACGAAGTGGCCGCCCAGGAGATGGTGTACTCGCGCAACGAGGTGGACCGCTGCCTGAAATTCGCCTTCGAGTACACCCGTAAGCGCAACAAGCACAACACCTTGGGGCTGTGTGGCAAGACGAACGTGCTCACCTATGTCTACGACCTCTGGGAACGCGCCTTCCATGAGATGGGCGGCAAAGATTTCCCGGACATCAAGCGCGAGTATTACCATGTGGACGCCACGACCATGTGGATGGTCAAGAATCCCGAGTGGTTCGACGTGATCGTCACGGGCAACATGTTCGGCGACATCATCACCGATCTCGGCGCCATGGTGCAGGGCGGCATGGGCGTGGCGGCGGGCGGCAACATCAATCCCGAGGGCGTCTCGATGTTCGAGCCCATCGGCGGCAGCGCACCGAAGTACACCGGCCTGGGCGTCATCAACCCGCTGGCGTGCATCTTCGCCGGCCAGATGCTGCTCGAGGACCTCGGCGAAGACGAGGCGGCGGCGTGCGTCGAGAAGGCGTGCATCGCGTTTCTTGAGTCCGAGCACTACGCCGGCTTGTCCGCGCGCGAAATCAAGGAGAAGGGCAGTTCGACCAGCAAGATAGGTGACGCCGTCGCGAATTTCGTGGCGACGGTGTAAGCTTCAGGCCGCCCTTATCGGCTTTTCCTGCCGGCGGGCAATCTCGATGATGTCGCTCGATTTGCCGGCGGCGCCATGCACCTGCGAGCCAAAGAGAACCGCAAAGGACACAACGATCCCCGAGCTTTCCACTGCTTCGATATAGCGGCGAATGCTGCCTATAAATATCCCGTTCAACCATGTAATCATTTCCTCCGCCCGCCGAAGAATCGCGCGTGCTTCTTGGGAATCTGGCGGGCAGGGGCCATGGCCAATGCTCAATCTGTAAGGCGATGTTGACCACGTGCGTATTCTAGTCTGGGTGTCCAAAGTGGTCAATAACGTGGAAGACACGGCCTGGGTTGCCGCCGTTGGGGGGCCGGGTCAGGCGATTGTAGTTTGTCCCTGCATCGGGTTAGTCGCACTATTAACACGACTTTGAAAAACAATTGGTCCCTGGAATTGATTTTCTCTATAAAAGACTGGATTTCCGGTAAAGCACGGATATAGAATATAAGAACGCGGCTGATTCCGGAAAGCGTGACCAAGTATTCCCGTGAGGTGTGCGCCATAGAGGCGGGCGGCCGGTCATGGCAACAGGTGGCCAGGCCAGGAGGTCACGCTGTGTCTCACGGCTGGAATCGAAATCGGCATCGCTGGGTGTCGTGTGCGCCATGGCGAAGTGCGGTTCATCGGCCGCGGCCGGCCGTCGCTGCGCAGAGTCGGCGCTATAGCAAGACAACAGCCTCTGTCCCCAGAAGGGCGGATGCGCTGTGGGCATGGGTCGTTTCGTCCAGCCGAGGCAAACATAGCCGGGCGAAACCAACGGTAAAGAATTTGGAGAGGTTCCTATGGCGAATCCCATGACAACCATCGACGGGAATGAAGCAGTAGCCCGTGCAGCTTTCAAGGTGAACGAGGTCGCCGCGATTTATCCCATCACTCCATCCTCCGGTATGGGCGAATGGATGGACCAGTGGGCTTCCGAAGGCAAGAAGAACATCTGGAACACGGTGCCCCATGTGATCGAGATGCAGAGCGAAGGGGGCGCATCGGGTACGGTGCACGGCGCCTTGCAGACGGGGTCGGTAACGACGACCTTTACCGCCTCGCAGGGCCTGTTGCTCATGATACCGAACATGTACAAGATTGCCGGGGAACTCACGCCGGCGGTCTTCCATGTATCGGCGCGCACCCTGGCCACGCACGCCCTGTCCATCTTCGGCGACCACAGCGACGTGATGGCCGTGCGGCAGACGGGCTTTGGCCTGCTGGCCTCGGGCTCGGTGCAGGAGGCGCATGACAATGCGCTCATCGCGCAGGCGGCTACCCTGGCTTCGCGCATTCCCTTCATACACTTCTTCGACGGCTTCCGCACGTCGCACGAGGTGAACAAGATCGAGGCGCTCACGGACGAGCAGATTCGCGGCATGATCGATGATGAACTCGTGCGTGCCCATCGCCAGCGCGCGCTCTCGCCGGACCGGCCGGTTATCCGCGGCACGGCGCAGAACCCGGACGTGTTCTTCCAGGCGCGGGAAGCGGTGAACCCCTTCTACGCCGAGTGCCCGGGCCATGTGCAAGCGGCCATGGACCGGTTCTTCGAGCTTACTGGCCGCCGGTACAACCTGTTCGACTATGTCGGCGCGCCCGATGCCGAGCGCGTGATCGTGCTCATGGGCTCCGGCGCCGACACGGCCACCGAAGCGGTCGAGCACATGGTGGCTCAGGGAGAGAAGGTCGGTGCGATCAAGGTGCGGCTCTACCGGCCGTTCTCGATCCCCCACTTCATGGACGCGCTGCCCCAGAGCGTGCAGGCTATCGGCGTGCTGGACCGCACGAAAGAGCCCGGTTCCCCCGGCGAACCGCTCTATATGGATGTAGTCACCGCGCTCGAGGAGCAAATACGCGAAGGCGCCCTCGAGAAGATGCCCCAGGTGGTCGGCGGCCGTTACGGCCTGTCGTCCAAGGAATTCACGCCGGCCATGATCAAGGGCGTGTTCGACGAACTGAAGGCGGACACGCCGAAGAACCACTTCGCCACCGGCATTGTCGACGATGTCACGGGCAATTACATCGCCTATGATCCCGCCTACTCGACCGAGGATCCGCAATCGGTGCGCGCCGTGTTCTATGGCCTGGGGGCAGACGGCACGGTAGGCGCGAACAAGAACAGCATCAAGATTATCGGCGAGGGGACGGACAACTACGCGCAGGGGTACTTCGTGTACGACTCGCGCAAGTCGGGGGCGATGACCATTTCGCACCTGCGTTTCGGACCGAACCCCATCCACTCGACCTATCTCATTACCAAGGCGAACTTCCTGGCATGCCATCAGTTCACGTTCATGGAAAAGTACGACGTGCTCGAGACGGCGGAGGAAGAGGCCACCTTCCTGCTCAATTCGATCTACGGCCCTGATGAGGTTTGGGACCACCTGCCAAAAACCGCCCAGCGCCACATTATTGACAAGCACCTCAAGTTTTATGTCATCGACGGGTACGCGGTGGCGAAAGAAGCCGGCATGGGCGGCCGCATCAACACGGTCATGCAGACCTGCTTCTTCGCCATCAGCGGTATTCTGCCGAAGGACGAGGCCATTTCGAAGATCAAGGAGGCGATCAAGAAGACCTACGGCAAGCGCGGCGAAGCCGTCGTGCAGAAGAACTGTGCCGCGGTCGACATGTCGCTTGATCATTTGCATGAGGTGAAGGTGCCCAGCGAGGTCACGAGCAGCTTTGATCTGCGCCCGGCCGTGCCGGCCCAGGCGCCCGAGTTCGTGCAGAAGGTGACCGCGCCCATTCTCAAGAACCAGGGCGATAGCCTGCCGGTGAGCATGTTGCCGAATGACGGCACCTTCCCGACGGCCACGACGCAGTGGGAGAAGCGCAATATCGCCCTCGAGATTCCCAAGTGGGATCCGGACACGTGCATCCAGTGCGGCAAGTGCGCGCTGGTGTGCCCCCATGGTGTCATCCGCACAAAGATTTACGAGGAGTCCGCCCTGGCGGATGCGCCGGAGGCCTTCCAGTCGGCGCCGGCGAAGTGGAAGCAGTTTAAGGGCGAGCGGTTCACGCTCCAGGTAGCGCCGGAAGACTGCACGGGCTGTACCCTGTGCGTGCAGGTGTGCCCCGCGAAGAACAAGCGCGAGGTGCGGCTGAAGGCCATCAACATGGTCGAGCAGGCGCCCATCCGCGATGAGGAAGTGGAGGCCTACAACTTCTTCCAGACCCTGCCGAACGTCGACCGTACCGTGCTCAACCAGAACCTGGTGAAGGACGCGCAGCTTCTCGAGCCGCTGTTCGAGTTTTCCGGGGCGTGCGCCGGTTGTGGTGAAACGCCCTATGTGAAACTCCTGTCGCAACTTTTCGGCGACCGGGCGATGATCGCCAACGCCACCGGCTGCTCGTCCATCTACGGAGGCAACCTGCCCACGACGCCGTGGAGCGTGAATGCCGACGGCCGGGGGCCCACGTGGTCCAACTCACTGTTCGAGGACAATGCGGAATTCGGCCTCGGCTTCCGGGTCACCCTGAATAAGCAGATTGAATACGCTGGCGAACTCCTGCGTGCCCTGGGCGATGACATCGGCCAGGACCTGGCCCAGGCATTGCTCACCGCGGACCAGTCGACCGAGCAGGGCATCGCCGAGCAGCGCGCGCGCATCGCCACCTTGAAGCAGAAGCTCGAGGGTATGGACTCGCCGCAAGCGAAGGATCTCCTGGGTCTGGCCGATTGCCTGGCGCAAAAGAGCGTGTGGATTCTCGGCGGTGACGGCTGGGCCTACGACATCGGCTACGGCGGGCTGGACCATGTGCTCGCTTCCGGGCGCAATGTGAATGTGCTCGTTATGGATACCGAGGTCTACTCGAACACCGGCGGCCAGTGCTCGAAGTCGACCCCGCGCGGCGCCGTGGCCAAGTTCGCCGCGGGCGGCAAGCCGGCGGGCAAGAAAGACCTCGGGCTCATGGCCATGACCTACGGAAACGTCTACGTGGCCAAGATCGCCATGGGCTCGAGCGACGCCCAGACCATGAAAGCCTTCCGGGAAGCGGAAAGCTACGACGGGCCGTCGCTCATCATCGCCTACAGCCATTGCATCGCCCACGGCTACAACCTGGCCATGGGCATGGAGCAGCAGAAGGCGGCGGTGAAGTCCGGCCATTGGCCGCTCTACCGGTTCGACCCACGCCGCGCGGCAGCGGGCGAGAACCCCTTCGCACTCGACTCGAAGGCGCCGAGCCTGCCGCTCAAGGACTATGTCTACAACGAAACCCGCTACAAGATGCTCGCCAACAGCGCACCCGAGATGGCCGCGCAGCTCCTGGGTGAAGCCGAGGAAGATGTGGCGCGCACGTGGCGCATCTACGAGTACCTGGCAGGTTTGCCGGGACCCGGCGAAAAAGGAAAACAGGAAGAAGCGGTCGAGGCTGAAGCCGAGGCGGGCGAATAGCCCAGGAAGCAGGAGAACGCCAAATGCCGGATCTGACAACAACCTACATGGGACTCGCGCTGAAGAACCCGCTCGTGGTGTCGCCTTCGCCGCTGAGCACCGAACTCGACAACCTCAAGCGGATGGAAGAGGCCGGCGCGAGCGCCATTATCCTCCATTCCCTGTTCGAGGAACAGCTCGTCGCGCAGAGCAAAGCCCTCGACGAGGCCTTGTGGCAGGGGCGCGAGCAATACGCCGAATCGCTCAGTTTTTTCCCGGACAAGGAAGACTACCGGCTTGGGCCGGAGGGCTACCTCGAACTGCTGGCCAAGGCGAAGCAAACCCTCTCGGTCCCCGTGATGGGCAGCCTCAACGGCGTATCCAGTGGTGGCTGGATCGACTATGCGAAGAAGATGGAAGAAGCCGGCGCCGACGCCATCGAGTTGAACGTGTACTACATTCCGACCCAGACCGACCGGGATGCGGCGGCAGTCGAGCAGGTCTACGAAGACCTCGTACGCAGCGTGGTGTCGAGCGTGAAGGTTCCCGTCGCGGTGAAGGTGGGGCCCTATTTCTCCGCTATGGCCAACATGGCGCAGAAGCTGCACGGCGCCGGCGCCAAGGGCCTGGTGTTGTTCAACCGGTTCTACCAGCCCGACTTCGATCTCGAAGAACTCGAGGTCACCCGCGACCTCAACCTCAGCGACTCGACCGAACTGCTGCTGCGCCTGCGCTGGGTGGCCATCCTCTTCGAACGCGTGGCCTGTGACTTCGCGGTCACGGGCGGCGTGCATACCGGCGAGGACGTCATCAAGTCCATGATGGCCGGCGCGCGCGTGGCCATGACCACCTCGGCACTGCTGAAGCACGGCATTGGCCACCTCAAGACCCTCGAGGACCAGCTTGTTGCATGGATGGAGGCGCACGAGTACGACAGCATCGAGATGATGCAGGGCAGCATGAGCCAGCGTTCGGTGGGAGACCCCGCCGCCTTCGAGCGCGCCAACTACATGCGCATCCTCACCGAGTACACTCCCTCGCCGCAGCTCCAGCGATAACGGCGGTCCCACACACAAACCACCCGGGCGATTCCGGCAATGCCGGAGTCGCCCGTTTTCCTTGCTTCATAAGGCTTATCGCTACCGGCGTGACCTGGGCCTGTGGCCCAGGCTGGTATAGTACGGGCCGGGCCGTTGGCCCTAAAGAAACGGTGGGTTTGCCGAATATGAACCATGGCGCATAAAAGGGAGGGCGAGCGTCCCCGCGAGCCGAATATGAACCATGGCGCACAAAAGGGAGGGCGAGCGTCCCCGCGAGCCGAATATGAAC
>CAZMVU010000143.1:0-12668 GCA_964569295.1 uncultured Nitrospirales bacterium | reverse complement strand
TTTCGCATTCATGTAGTCAGTTTATATCAATTCGACGTGTTCGGCAAACCGGCGTAAAGTTTTAGGGACAGACTACGGAAAAGTTTTAGGGACAGACTACGAAACATTGGACTTACCAAAGTAACGGGGAATGTCCCTGGAACTTGGGGGCTTACGTCGCGTTTCGGCTCGCGGGGACGCTCGCCCTCCCCCCCCCTCAGTTTCGGCTCGCGGGGACGCTCGCCCTCCCCCCTCAGTTTCGGCTCGCGGGGACGCTCGCCCTCCCCTCCCCACCCTTCAGCTCTCGAGCAGGCGCGTGTAGCCGGGCCGGGGCACGGGGTAGCTGCCGTCGGGGCCAGGCTCGGTGGGCGGGGCCATGCCGTCGTGGCATTCGGCGGGGTGGGGCGCATAGAAGAAGTCGGACTTGCTGATCCGCTCCCAGGTGATTTCTTCACCCGTGTAGCAGGAAATCTGTCCCATGACGCCGATCAGCGTGCTGCGCCCCATGTAGTCCCCGTTGTTCACCGGTTCGCCGTCGCGGATGGCTTTGAAGAGCACATCGTGCTCGACCTGGTAGGGGTTGCAGCCGCCCTTGTATTCCCACGGGTTCTCGCCCGTTATCCGGCAATGCATGACGGATGCCTGGCCCTTGCTGCCGAGGATGATGCTCGAGGCCTCGTTGAAGCAGCCCTCGGTGGTCCGGCAGAAGGCGTAGACCCGCACGTTATTCGGGAACTCGTAGACCACGGAATGATGATCGAAGACATCGCCGTACTTGGGCGCGGTCATCGAGGAGCGCCCCCCGAGACCGTGACACTTGATGGGCACGGCGTTGCCGAGCACCCAGCTCGCACGGTCCATGTTGTGTACGAGCGACTGCGGCACGTCGTCGCCGGAGAGCCAGCGGAAGTGGTACTGCGTGCTGCATTGCCACTGAAGTTCGGTCAGGCCCGGCGCGCGGTCGATGATGACGTAGGGCGCGCGTAGATAGTTTTCCTCGATGCTGATCACATCGCCGATGGCGCCGTCGTGGATACGCTGGATGGTTTCGGCATAACCGGCGTGGTAGCGGCTGTGCAGGCCCGACACCAGGCACAGGCCCTTCTCTTTCGCCAGCGCGGCGGCCTGCGCCATGAGCTTCACGCCCGCCGGGTCAATGCCGTGGGGTTTCTCGACGAAGACATGCTTGCCGGCGTTGAGCGCGGTCATCGCATGGTGCGGGTGGAACTTCGCCGCGTTGGCGATGAGCACCACGTCCGACGCTTCGATCACATGCTTGTAGCCGTCGAATCCGTCGAAACAGTGGTCGTCGTCCACCTGCACCTGATCCTTCATCTGGGCCTTGAGCTGCTTGCGCTTGTCCTTCACACGGTCCATGAAAATGTCGCACATCGCCACGAGCCGCGCGCCCGGGTCCGCCGTGAGCGCCTCCGCCGCCGCGCCCTTGTTGCGTGCGCCGCAGCCGATCATGCCAACACGAATGGTGTCCCCACCGGCGGCATAAGCATTGCGCGCGATAAACTGCGAGCCCGCGACCGTGGCGGAGGCCGCCACCGCCGATTGCTTCAAGAAATCACGCCGCGTGGTGCCGCGGCCCTCGTGGGTCCCCTCGTTGCTTGTCATGGTCTTGATCCCTTCTGTATATGCCGGTGCGATTGCTGGGCGGCCTGCGGATTCCAGGCAGACTCGGATAGCATAGCGATGGAAGTGTGCAACATGCTACTTTCACCAGCGCCTTGCGTCCCGCCGCGCGCGAAGACCTCGGCGACGCCATGCAGGATATCGAAGCAACCAACATACGCCCCCTGGGCATGACGGAAAGCGCAGCGCAAAAGGAGTGAGGCAAGCGCCCAAGTCCTTTGCCACGCTCGACAAGCACGTACCCGGATCATGTATCCTTTGCGGCGGTTCCCCAGTCATAAGGGGGTGTTGCCCGGCCATTGAATGAAAAGGCCGGCGCCTATGCCCAAGGAGTGAAGCATTATGCCACTGACCGACCAGGAACGAAATGACCTCAAACAGGCCGCGCTGAAGAACCGGCGTGACCTCGTCTCGTTGACGGGATGGTCCGGCGGGGCGCACGCGGGCGGCTCGCTGAGCATGATGGACATCGTGACCATCTTATACTGGAAGTACCTGCGCATTGACCCCGAGAACCCGGACTGGGAGGAACGCGACCGCTTCGTGCTCTCGAAGGGCCACGGCGGCTGCGGCTATTCGGTGGTGCTGGCCAACCGGGGCTTTTTCCCCTGGGACACGCTGAAATCCTACAACGAAACCGGCTCGATGCTCGGCATGCACCTGGACAGCAAGAAGGTGCCCGGCTGCGAGGTGTCCACTGGATCGATGGGCCACGGCCTGGGTGAGTCGGTGGGGCTGGCGCTGGCCGCGCGGGTGCTCAAGCAGGACTGGAAGGTCTACTGCATCATCGGCGACGGCGAATCGTGCGAGGGGAGCATCTGGGAGGCGGCCATGTCCGCCGCGCACTATAGCCTCGACAACCTGATCGTGTTCCTCGATCGCAACCGCCTCATGATCGACGGCCCGACCGAGGAGGTCATGCGCCTCGAGCCGGTGGCGGACAAGTGGACCGCCTTCGGTTTCGAGACCCGCGAGATCGACGGCCACGACCTGGATGTCCTCGCCGAAAACATCGAATGGGCGCAAACCGTGCAGGGCAAACCCGTGATGCTCGTGTGCGACACGATCAAGGGCAAGGGCGTGGACTTCATGGAGAACGAACCCGGCTGGCACTACGGCTCGCTGAGCTCGGAGCTGGTCGACAAAGCCCTCGCCTCGCTGGAAAGGACTTACGCATGAGCTCGACAGACAGCACCCTCACCTGGAATGTGTACGACGCGGACAAGATGACCCAACGCGAAATCTACGGGACCGTGCTCGCCGCGCTGGGCGAGAAGTACCCGCAGATCGTCGGCCTCAGCGCCGACCTCGCCAAGTCCACCAAGATCGGCACCTTCGGCGACAAGTACCCCGAGCGGTTCTTCAACTTCGGCATCGCCGAGCAGAACATGTTCGCCGCGGGCGCGGGCATGGCGAAGGCGGGGCTCATCCCCTTCATCTCGACCTTCAGCGCCTTTGCGTCCATGCGCGCGAGTGAGTTCGTGCGCACCGACATCGGCTATCAAAACCTGAACGCCAAGATCATCGCCACGCACGGTGGCATGTCCTTCGGCGCGGGCGGCGCAACCCACCACTGCACGGAAGACCTGTCGATTGTGAAGGCGTTCCCCAACTTTACGCTCATCGTGCCGGCCGACGGCATCGAAACGGCGCACGCCGTGACCAAGTGCCTCGATATCGATGGGCCGGTCTACATCCGCATCGGGCGCGGGTTCGAGCCGCGGGTCTTCGACACCGACGACTACGGCTTCGAGATCGGCAAAGCGGTGACCATGCAGGAAGGGACCGACGTCACCATCATCGCCACCGGCACCACGGTGTATCACGCGGTGCAGGCTGGCAAGATACTGGCTGAGACCGATAACCTCTCGGTGCGCATTTTGAACATGCATACCATCAAGCCCATCGACGAGGAGGCCATCATGAAGGCCCTCGTCGACACGCGCCGCATCATCACCGTCGAAGACCACAACATCATCGGCGGGCTCGGCAGCTCGGTGGCCGATGTGATCGCGGCGAGCGGCAAGGGCTGCGTGTTCCATAAGCTCGGCCTCCCCGATACCTTCGCGCCCCATGGCTATCCCGAAGACCTCATGAATATGTTCAAGATCGACACCGACGGCATCCTCGAGTCGGTGCGCGAGGTCATGGGCAAAGAGTTCGAAGAAGACGAAGACTGGGAAGACGAGGTATAGCCCATGGCGACCGATACCGCATTACTCACCAACCGCATCGTGCGCCGGGCCGTGCTGCCCATCATCAAGACGCTGCTCGCCGACGACCCGAAGATGGCGAAGAAGTTCGAGGGCGTCACAGCCAAGGTGCAGTTCACCGCCATGCACGACGGCGAACCGCTTGGCGCATACCTCGATTTTACGGACGGCCAGCTCGAGGTCGTACAAGGCGTGGCGGAAAACCCGGACCTCGTTTTCCGCTTCTCGTCACCAAAGAAGATGAACGCCATGTTCGCTGGCAAGCCCGTGCTGCCGAGCCTCGGACCGCTCCTGAAGGGATTCTTTACAAAGCCCGGCCTGCTCATCAACATCTTCAGCGTGCTGCTTGCGCTCAAGATTCTCATGCCCGAGGCCAAGCCGAAGAACGCCGCGCAGGCGCGCATGAAAGTGAAGCTCACGCTCTTCATGGTCTCGACGGCGCTGAGCCAACTCAACAAGGGCGGCGACCCCGACATGCAGGCGTGGACCGCCAAGCAACCCACGCGCATCTACCAATGGAGCGTGCAGGGCGAGGAAGACATTGCCTGCTACCTCAAAGTGAAGGCCGGCAAATCGAAGGCCGGCCGCGGCTTCTACCAGCGCCGCCAGCCTTTTGTCCACATGGTCTTCGCGGATATCGACTCGGCGCTCCCCGTGCTCTCGAACCAGGTGGGTACCGTCGAAGCCATTGCCAAGGGCTACATCGAGGTCGAAGGCAGCCCGGAATACGGCGGTAAGCTCGGCGACTTCATGCTGAAGATCGCGGACATGTTGAGTTGAGAACTTCTTGGGGTATTTCCGGGACGATAGCCTTGTGGGCACGCAACAGGGTGCGCAATTCGGACATGGGTACCGCGCGCACGTCAACGTCATTTTTAGCGGCAAGGGCGGCGAGCGCACCGGCGGCCTGGCCGACGGCCATGCTCGTGGCCTGCACGCGCAAGGCCGAGTTTGCCAGTTGATCACTGGCAATGCACCGTCCAGCGGCAAGCAGATTCTCATGCCCGGCGGGTATCATGGCGCCACGCGGGATGGTCGCCCAGGCGCCCTCGGCCAAGTGCTGCTGCTCGATACCCGCCCCGTCGGCGCGGTGCCAATCAATGGGGTAGAAGCTGTTGCAGACCGCGTCAGGCCAGATGCGCCCTGCGGTGTAGTCATCGCGCGTGACCGTGGCCTCGCCGCGGATGGTCACCGTCTCGCGTATCCCGCACTCGGGTGCCATGAAATCAATGGCCATGTGGTGGCAGGCGGGGAGGGTGCGCAGGAAGCGGTAGAGTCCGAGAAAGGCATGGCGGCCACGTAGTTCCGCATCGGTGCGTCCTTCACTGGTGCGCCCATCGACACGGACAACATCGATGGCGTTGTCCCCGCGAGTCGTGAGCAGGCGCCAGGCCGCGTGCTGGTTAGACGCGAGATCGTCCTGATCCAGCAGGCCTGCGTCGATGGCCTGGGCCAGTTCTTCCGCGACCGCGTTGCGGTCGAGCTCATCGAGATCATAACCGCTGATACGCACCATGAGGGTGCCCGGCTGTTTTTCGTCGTGCGATTCCAGTTCACAGCCGGCGAGCGCCAGCACGTTCGCATCGCCTGTGCAGTCGACCACGGCATGCGCGCGCAGTTCACGCAGCCCGGTCTTCGTGCACACATGCACCACCTTCTCGCTGTCCGTTTCCTCGATGGCGGCCGGCATCGCATGGAAGAGCGGTTCCACGCCGGAATCCACCACGAACTCGTCGGCCAGCATGGCATAGAGCGCGCGGTCGACCCGGACCTGATGCTGCCAATGCCGATCGGGTATCTGATCGAAATCGGGCAGGCTGCCGCCCGCCTCCTCCACGGTCCGCACAACAAGCTCCCAGCCGATACCGGCGATTATCTGCTCGCCCCAGGCATGAAACAGGCCCGGAAAATTGACGCCGCCGCTTGTCGTCGTGCCGCCGAGCATACCGTTCTTCTCCACGAGCAGGGTCTTCGCACCCGCACGCCCGGCCTGGCATGCGGCCATGATGCCCGCCGGGCCACCGCCGAAGATGATGACGTCGTAGCGTGTGCGGGCGCCGGGCTTGCGTTTGCCCGGCGTGGGGTCGGCTTGTTGCGCCCGGGCAATGCGTGCGGCTGCGACGGCCGCCGCGCCGCCCGCCGTGACGGATCCCAAAAACTCGCGCCGGTTCGAGGTTTTCATGCGTGGCACACCCTTACATCCTTATTTCTGGCGCTTCGTACCGGCACACGTAAGCGCGCGTGCAGGACAACCCGATAGTACCCTCGCGCCCCGCCCGGCGGCAACCGGTCTGCTTCGTTACGCTGGGGGGAGCTAGGGCGTGCTCACGTCAGGTAGCCGAGCATCAGGGTCGCCAAGGAGAGCATGAGGAAGAAACCGCACATGTCGGTAACGGTGGTGAGAATGGGGCCCGATGCGAGGGCCGGGTCTTTGTTGAGCAGCTTGAGGACAAGGGGCACGGTGCCGCCAATGGATACGGCCACTATGGTGTTGATGCACATGGCGCTGCCGGCCACGATTCCGAGAAAGATGTTGCCTTTCCACAACCATGCCGCGACACCGACCAACAGGCCGAGCACGCTGCCGTTGATAAGCCCGACGAGGATTTCCTTTAGCCATACGTGAAGCACCTCGAAGGGTTTCACCACGCCAAGCGCCAACTCGCGCATACTCACGGCCACAGCCTGGTTGCCTGCGCACCCGCTCATGTCGGATATGATCGGAATGAAGACCGTGAGGGCGATAACTGCCGCCAGCGTGTCCTGGTAAAACGCGATAACGCTCGCCGCGATGATGTTGAGCGCAATGTTGACGCTCAACCATGAAAGCCGCCGCGTCGAGCGCAGGAGCGTGGGCATACTGCGCAGCTCGTCGCCGCCGATGATCCCCTGGGTTTTCAAGTAGTCGCTCTCGGCCCGGTGACCCACCGCCTCCTCGACATCCGCGCGCCGCACCACGCCTATAAGCCGCCCGGCGCGATCGCACACGGGCACGCCGAGGAAAGAATTCTGATCGAAGAACTCCTCGAGCTCGTCGAGTTTGGTGTCGTCGTGGACAAACAAGGGATTGCGGATCATGAACTCGCCGATCGGACGGTCGCTGGGGGTAAGCAGCAGATCGCGCAGCGGCAGCACGCCCTGCAATTTGCCGTCGGGCGACACGACAAACGAGTATTGAATGCTGTATTCGCTGTAGGTCTCCGAGTTGCGGCGCATATCGTCGATGACTTCCTGCGCCGTCAGCGTGGTCGGGTAGGCGAGGAACTCCGTGATCATGAGTCCACCGCCTACATGGGGATCATACCGCACGAGCCGGCGTGCGTCCGCGGCTTCGTCCGGCTCCATGGTGGCGAGGATTTCCTCGACCTTGCGGCTCGACAGCCGGCCCAGCACATCCGCCGTCTCGTCGCTGTCCATGGCGTCGAGGATGTGCGCCACTTTTTGCGTATCGAGGCGATCGAGGAAGCCGGCAGCCTGCACCTCGGAAATCTCTTCGAGCAAAGCCGCGGCAGTTTCATGGTCGAGCACGGTGAAAACCCGCGCCTGCAACTCCGGGCGCAGGCGCGATAAGCACCGCGCGCTCTCGCGCGGCCCCAACATCTCGATCTCGTGGCGCAGCGCTTCCGCGTCATCCTGCTCCGCATGCGCTTCCAGGGCGCGCCAAGGCAGGCTTTCGGTATCAGTGGACATGCCGGCAACCTCCGTCTATTGATTGCGGGAGAGACCGCGAACCAACCCGCAGCCGTCCGTTCATTGGCCAATCCGCAGCATACTAATGCGTAGTTTCGCCCCGAGATTTTGCGCGGGCCCTGGCGCGTTGGGCGGTGCCGCCAAGTTCGAGGTAGCGCCCGTAATGCCGGGCCGCCTCGGCGTAGTCTTTCTGGATGTAAAGGGCGTCGCCGAGGTAGAGGTGCAGGGGAGCATAGTCATCGAGGTAGGACGCCGCCCGGCCCAGCAACCGGGCTACTTGTTCCGCCTCGCCCCAGCGCAGAAACACGGGCGCTTGCGCCGCGATGAGCTCGCGCAGGTAATAGCGGGCGTTGCAGTCGCCGGGGTCAATGTCGAGCGAGGCGAGGAATGCTTCGGCGGCCGCTGTGTCGATGGTCATACCGCTGTAGTACTGCTTGAGGGCATCGAGATCGTTGCGGTGGGCCTGGTGCCGCCGGTGCAACGCTTCCTGTTCCGCCGCTGTAGCGGAGCCGGGCGCGAGGGCGGCTGTGGGCGATTGCACATGCGGTGCGATGGCCGCGATGGCCTCAGGCACGGTGTTATGTTCGACGAGCTTGGGCGCCTCGAACTCGGCCCACGGCCGGTCGTCCGTCATGATCGGGCCATCGCCCGCGAACGCCGTGAGCGCCGCCTTGTCCATAAGGAACGACGCCAACACCTCGGTCACATCGCACAGGCCCGCCCCGGCCAGCGCATTCTTGAACGGGGGCCGGGAGAGCCGGCGTTGTGCCGCTTCCACATCGATCCGCAGCGGCGCGTTCGACCCGATGAGAAAGAGATCCGCGTTTACGAACCAGCCATGGCAATAGGGGAAAACCTCGGTAAAGGTGCGCACAAGCCCACGCACCAACGGCGGCGAAAGGCTGTGGAGCGGCACCCATTGGGAAACCAGGCCCCCTGCGTTCAGCCGGTCATGGCAAAGCTGGTAGTAGTTGCGCGTGTAGAATGTCGAAACACCGGCCAACGCCAGCGGCATGGGCTCGAAGGTGATCACGTCGTACCGCGAACGCGTACGCAACAGGAAGTTCCGCCCATCGTCCACGTGGAAGCGGATATTGGGCCGCTGCGCCACGCCCAGGTTGTCTTTCTCGAACAGGTGGGTGGCCGCAAGCACCTCGGGCGCGATCTCGACCGCATCGATCCGGTCGAAATCGTGCAGCGCCAACGTGCCCGCTGTTATGCCCGACCCAAAGCACATGAACAGGACCGAGCGCGGATCCTGTTCGTAGAGCAGCGGCAGCACCCCTTGCAGGCGGTTCATCTTCACGCCCTTCTCGATGGATACCGTCGCCTGGACCCGGTTGATCCACAGCACCCGGTCCGACCCAGTGGCAGCCTCGGTCGGTTCCGACACGGCGACGGTACCCTCGACGCCCTCATCGAAGTAGATTACCGTATGGTCCGCCGGCACATAACTTGTGTTCAGGGCGCGGCTTACATCGGCGGGGGCGCCGTTCCAGGCGAGCAACAGCAGCGGCAGAAAGACCAGGCCCGCCACTGCCCACTTCCCGCGCGTTGTGAGATCCGGGGCCGCGCGCAGAATAAACGCGCCCGCGGCGATTAACAGCGCGCCCAACAGCAAGATCGTATCGTGCGCGCCCAACCACGGCAGCAGCACGAACCCGCCCAACACCGCGCCCAGCACGCCGCCCACGGTATTGGCCGCGTAGAGCCGGCCCACGCCACGGCCCAGGTGCGCGCGCAAGGGCGCGAGCGCCTTCACCGCAAGCGGAAAAGCCATGCCCGAGAGGAACGTCGGCACGAATAACACGCGAAACGCCAGCCCGAACTTCGACTCGATCTGCGCTTCCCAATCGCGCGCGGCGGCCAGTTCCCCCGGCAAATCCGCAATCCAGCCGAGCGTGAACACACACGCGATGCCCAACAACAACACCGTGCTGCCATACAGCGCCACGTGACGCCGCACCCGGTCCACCGCCCACGCCGCCATAAAACTACCCGCCGCGATGCCGCACAGGAGGGTGGTCAACATGGTGGAATAGGCATAGGTGGTGCCGAGAAACACGATGACCAGCAACCGCGTCCACACCACCTCGAGCGCCAGCATGGCAAAGCCAACCAGCGCATAGCCGCCGACCACCGCGCGCACTTGGCGCCCCGGCACCGGTATCGCGTCCAAGGCCGCCGCGTCGAAAGCCTCCGGCCCCCCGGACCGGCTGGTTGTAACACGCAAGGCAAGCAGGCAGGCCCCCACCCCGACCACGCCATTCGCCGCCGCTCCCACAAGCGTGGTCTGGATATAGCCGAGCATGGGCAACAGGTGGAATCCCGCCAGGTAGCACCCCGCCACAGCGCCGAAGGTGTTCACCGCGTACAGCGTGCCCACGCGCCGGCCCAGCACGACGCCCTCCCGGTTGACAAACTTGGCGAGAAGCGGCAGCGTGGCGCCCATGAGAAAGACGGGCGGGAACATGAGCGCCCCCGCCATAGCCGCACGCAGCAAAATGCCGAGCGTCCGCGAACCGCTCACGAGCTGCAGAAGCGCTACCACCAACGACTCGCCGCCGCCGACCGCCACCAGGAAAAAGACGGCCCACGCCCCGATTACCAGCTCGAAAATGCCGTACAGCAACAGGTGACGCCGCGTCCGGTCCGCTAAGCGCCCGCCCCACCAACTCCCCAGCGCCAGGCCAAGGAAGAATATGGAAAGGACTGTGCTCACCGCGTAGGCGGCCGTGCCGAAAAGCAGCACCAGCTTGCGCGTCCACACCACCTGATAGAGCAGCCCGCTCCCGCCGGATATGAAAAAGAAGGCAAACACCGTCAGCAGCAAGAACAGGCTGCGCGCGGCGACGAACTGGGAGCGTGTGGATTCTGGCATGAGCGCGTTTCCTCGGTAGCCAGCGGGCGGCGTCTTCGGGCTGGCCGGGCACAGCGTGACACAGCAAACCCGGCTTGGCGATCAGCCTCCGAACGCAAAGCAAGCCGGTTTGCTCAGCAGGTGAACGCGCATGGTACGCAACGGTGACACTGGCAGTCAACGGAAAAAGGCCCGCCGCCACGCACGGAAGACCGGCCATGCCCCGATTGCGGCGGCGAGCCCGTTGGACGCAAGTATGGCTCACGCCCAACAGCCAGTACGCCACGCATGCGCACGGTAAGCACATCCGTGGCTCAACCGATTATACCACCGGGTTAACACTCCCGTTACGCCTGCCGGGCGCCGGCAAACCGCAAACGGCCGGCGATAGCGCCCTCTTCGCGGCGAGGACGGGCCGTATTAACGCCGCCGAAGGCGCTCGCCGGTTTCCGGATCGAACGTGTCCGGCTGGCTTTTCGACGGCGGCACGTCGTCCGTTTCCTTCACCCAGGCGTCAAGCTTCTTGCGCATACGCTCGAGGACCGGCGCATAGGCCGGATCGCCGGCCACATTGTGGAATTCGCCGCCGTCACGCACGCGGTCATACAGCTCCTCCGCGTCACGGCCGGGACGGAACAACAGCATCTGCGCATCGGTGAGCGCGCCGGCATCGCGCATCTCGCGCATCTTCTGGAATGTAGGCGATCGGATGAGATCCGCCGCCGGCAGCAACGGCCTGTCCGGGAAGCTGTTGCGGATGTATTTGTAGCGTCCGTCGCCCACACAACGCGAATGGTCGTCGAAGTCGTGCCAATTGCGCTCCGCGTAGATTTCCGTGCGCGCATGCTCCGGTGGATTGTCGAGCTGTGGAAAGAGACTGCGCCCCTGCATGCGCTTTGGTACGGCCACCCCCGCCGCATCCAGCGCGGTGGGCGTCCAGTCGAGCGTGGTTGCTGGCTGGTGGTACTCGCTGCCCGCCGTAATACGCCCCGGCCACCACAACACGACCGGACTCGCAATACCGGGCTCGTAGAGGCTGTTCTTCGCCCGGGGGAAAGGCATGCCGTTGTCGCCGCAGAACATAACAAACGTATTGTCGATCTCGCCCTCCGCCTCGATCCGCGCCATGATGGCGCCGATGGTCTCGTCCATCCGTGCGATCTCGTCATAAAAGCCGGCGAGATCTTCGCGCGTTTCTTCCACATCGGGCAAGAACGGCGGCACAATGACCTGCTCCGGATCGTGCGGCGGGTCGACGCAGCCACGCGCGAACGGGCGGTGCGCATCATGAAAACCCACCGCCAGAAAGAACGGCTTGTCCTTCGGCCGTTCCTCGAAGAATTCCGCCCACTTGCCTATGGACTTATAGACCACGTTGAACTTGTCTTCTTGCTCCTTGCCGAGATGGCACTTGGCGATATTGGCCGTGTGGTAGCCGGCGTCCTTCAGAAGCTCATGGCAGGTCACCGCATCCGCCGGCAGCGGGTCGTGCAGGTCTTCCGCGCCCACACTGTGCGCATACATGCCGGTGAACAACGTCGCACGGCTCGGACTACACGACGGGCTCGTGACATACGCATGCGTGAAGCGAACCCCCTCCGCGGCCAGCCGGTCGATGTTCGGCGTGCGCACCGTGGGGTGCCCATAGCAGCCGAACGTGTGCGGGCCCACATCGTCCGCAATGATCCATATAATGTTTGGCGGCTTCTTGTTTGGCCCGGCGGCGGCTTGGCGTTGCGAGAGTATCACGGGCGCCCCGGCGGCCGTGCCGAGGCCCGTGGCGAGAAACTGGCGGCGTGAGCAATCCTGCGTTTTCATGGCGGCCCCCGTTCGGTTGATTTCCGTGATCACACTGCCCATTCAAACAGAAACCGCGCGCGCAGCGCAACGAGAATTTCAGGGACAGCAATGCCCGTAATTCTTTAGCCGTATGGCGCAAGGCAGCGCACTTGTTTCGCCAAGCTGCCCCGTGATAGCGCATATCAACGTGCAGCCGCGATAGCCATGCCGCCGCCGCAACTTTTGCAGGCATGGGCTGAAGTGCATGTGTTCGTCCAAAGCGGGCGAGAAACCGCCCGCCGCCGCCAACTGGGAAAATGCGCAACAGTCCACGCGCTCGCAATAGCTGCCCGGCACCGCCGGCTCGCTTAATTATGTCACCGTTTTCCTTAGTGCCTTAGTGCCTTAGGCACTGACTCGTATAAAGAACAACAAGAAGTTATTCGGGCACCTTGTGTAAGCTCTAGCATGGCTGTTTCTTAGGGCCAACGGCCCGTACCATACCA
>CAZMVU010000142.1:7211-12831 GCA_964569295.1 uncultured Nitrospirales bacterium | reverse complement strand
AAGGCGGCACTGTCAGGACTGCATTCTCAAGTTAACGCTTATGGGCCTGCGGCCCAGGCTGGTATGGTACGGGCCGTTGGCCCTAAGAAACAGCCGTGCTAGAGCTTACACAAGGTGCCCGAATAACTTCTTGTTGTTCTTTATACGAGTCAGTGCCTAAGGCACTAAGGCACTAAGCGGGACCGGGAGGGTTGCGTACCAGGAGTGCCACGAGCGCGGCTAACAAGCTAAGCACCAAGCCCACCACACACAACCAGCGCGCCGAGGACTCGGCATCCCGATCGAGGGCGCCCGACAGGCTCCACAAACCCGTCCCAACACCTAGAAAGGCAATGACATATGACATGTACGGCTGCGCGTTGTGAAAGATGTTTGTCCCCGTCAGCAAGGGCATGAGCAGGATCCACGCAATGCCCGCCGCAAATAGCCCCGAAAGCCACATGGGCGTGCCTTTCGGTGCGCTGGCCGACAATACGCGCCGGTGCGGATCGGGTTCCGTGGCCGTGCCGGCGCCGCCCCCGTGAGCACGGGGTTCTCCCGTCGACACGACGCCTTGGCCATGAGCACCGGGCGCAGGCGCGGTTTCCGGTGCTGACTCGGACTCTGAACCCGGCTCTGCGTCGGTCTCCGGCGGCGCAGCCTGGGTGGGCGTGGGGCCGAACTCTTTCTGCAATGCCTCGAAACTCAACGGCGCCACGCGTTCCGATTGCTGTTGCACCGCTGCTTTGGGAGGCCCCGCTGGCTGTGCCGGTGCTTGCGCAGGGGGCGTGCCCGCCTGGGACGTCTGCGCGCATTTTTTACACAGCGCGCGCCCGGCCTTGGTGTAGGTGGCATGCCCGCTACAGGACCAGGCACGGCAATGGTCGCAGGGGATCCCACACGATTCGCACACCGGCTTGCCGCAGGTCACGCATTTCCCAGCGGCGGTGCGCAGTTGGCAGGTGGCACATTCCACGTCACTTCTCCCACATGGTTCGCGAAGCGTCGCCGGCGCGGCATGCGCCGCAGCCTGCCCGGACCCAACACGCCGGGCACCCTGCTTCGCACGCCTCCAACCCATACCCTTTCGCAGCCTGCATACGGTAGCAAACGCTGCACCGGCACGCAAACAGCCGGGTTGCCCTGCGCTCTTGTAAACTATTGACAAGCTGCGCTACGATGCCTGGAAGACAAGTTGGCCGGCGCTGAAAACCGGCCGTGGACCGGGGATAGAAGCCATGGATGCCCAAACCCTCTTTCGCACGCGCATCGCGCTCGTACAAACGTTCTGCGAACGTAACGGCCTTGACGGCCTGCTGTTGAACCGGCAGGACAACTTCGCCATGGCCACCGGCGGACGGCGCAACTACGTCTCCACGGGCTCGGACATGGGCGCCAACGGCTTACTTGTCACCCGCGGCGGCGCGGTGTACTTCGTGGGGAACAACATCGAGGCCCCGCGGCTCGAGGCGGAGGAGCTGGGGACGTTCGGGTGTTTGTTTGTCACCTTTCCCTGGCATGCGGGGTCGCCTGCGCAGGCGGTCGCGGAGCGGTTTGACGGCGTCATCGCTTCGGACGACGGCTCGGTGGGACCGAATGTACACGCCGCGCTCGCTCCGTTGCGCAGCTTGCTTACACCCGCGGAATGCGAGAAATACCGCCGGTTGGGACAGTGCGCGGCAGAAGCCATGACCGCGACGCTCGACGCCGTGGCCCCCGGCATGACCGAGGCCGACATCGCCGCGAGGCTGGTCTACGAGGGACGGCGCCGGCGGTGCCGGGTTCCCGTAGCGCTTGTCGCGGCGGATGATCGCATCACGCAATACCGACACCCCGTGCCCACCGAGGCGCCGCTGTTGGGCAACGGTCTCGAAGAACGCGCCGTATCCCGCTACGTCATGGTGGTGGGCGGATTTGTGCGCGAGGGCCTGGTGGCGTCCATCACCCGGTTCAAAGCCGTGGCGCCGCTGCCCGCAGAACTGGCAGATGCCTACGCGCGTATCTGTGCGGTCGAGGTGCGCATGCAGGAAGCCACCACACCCAGCGCCACGCTGGGCGATGTGTTCGAGGTGTGCCGCCGTGCCTATGCGGAATTTGGCTTCAACGCGAACGAGTGGCAACACCACCACCAGGGCGGTGCCACGGGCTATGCAGGACGCACGGCCAAGGGCGGCCCCAACGTCGCAACACCGGTCATAGACACGACTTGGGGGAGGCGGGCATCGGAGATTCTGGGGGCTGAGGCGCCCTTGGGCGCGGCCTTCGCCTGGAACCCATCGGCGCCGGGGGTCAAGTCCGAAGATACCTTTCTCCTGCTGCCGGACGGCGCGCAAGAGATTGTGACGGCCACTGCGGCGCTGCCGCCGGCCGATCTGCCCGCGGATGTGGGGAAAGCCGCAGGGGTACGCAAATCGGGCATAATGGGGGCCTGATTCACGATTAGCCGGAAACGTTCGCACCATGATCCGGCCAACCGGGCAAAGTTATAATTACTGGCTTGAGCTATGGTATTTTATAGGGGGAAGGTAGCCGAAACGGATGGATACGTGCAGGTTAGATTCCGGGTGAGCAAGCTTTAGGATTATGCAACATTGCACATGCTAGAAAACCTGAGCATCAAGGGCAAGCTCATCTTCATCGTGCTGGTCTCGACCCTGACTGTCCTTGTGCTCGCATGCACCCTGCTGGTGCGCTATCAGCTTTCCTCGCTGCGCGAGTCGCTACGTAATGAGACCGCCCTGAGCGCCACGCACGTCGGCAGCGAAATGAGCCGCCCTTTCACCGAGGCGAACCGCGGCAATACGCAGGGCCTCCTCCACCAGCTCGAAAAAAACGAACGCATCGTGGCGGGGTGCGTGTACGACAACAGCGGCAAGATTTACGCCCGCTACTCCCGGCGCCAGCAGGAGGAGGAATTTCCGGCGCGGGCGCAGGTGCCACGCGAACAGTCGGCATACTTCGCGGGTGGCTACCTGCACCTGTTCGAGCCAATCCGCAACCACCTGAACCAGCCCAAGGGCGTGCTGTACGTGCGGGCCGATGCCAGCTACTTATGGGCGGCCATCTGGCCATTCCTGGCCAGTGTGGTGGTGATCATACTCATGGGCATGGTGTTGTCGCTGGCGGTGGCGCTCTGGCTGCACACGTTGATTACGAAACCCGTAACGCAACTCACGCTCACGGCGCGGCTCGTGAGCCAGGAACGCGACTATTCGCTGCGCGTCATGCCGCACAGCCGTGACGAATTGGGCGAACTTTCGGATCAGTTCAATGAGATGCTCGAGCAGATCGAGCGCCGCGACGGCGCCCTCATCGAGGCGCACAATGAACTCGAGAACCGCGTCGAACAGCGCACCAAAGAACTCAAGGCCGAGATCGAGCTGCACAAGCGCACCGAACGCGAACTGGCCCGGGAGGTGGCCGAGCGGCGCAAAGCGGAAGCGGAACTGAAGGCGGCAAAAGAAGCGGCGGAAACCGCCAACCGCTCGAAGAGCGACTTCCTGGCGACCATGAGCCACGAAATTCGCACGCCCATGAATGGCGTTATCGGTATGACGGAACTCCTCGCGAACACGACGTTGACCCCGCGCCAGCGCGATTTTGCCGACGCGATACGGCGCTCCGGACGCGATGTGCTCAAGGTTATCGGGGACATCCTGGACTACAGCCGGGTCGAGGCGGGGCAATTGGTTATTGAACCTATCGCTTTCGATCTTCAGGTGGCGAGCGAAGACGTGGTCGAGCTGCTCTCCCCCCGGGCGGAGGAGAAGGGAATCGCGCTCATCCTGCGCTATGCCCCGGGTGTGCCTCGCCGCCTCGTGGGCGATGCGGGGCGTATCCGCCAGATTCTGACGAACCTGGCGGGCAACGCCATCAAGTTTACGCACGAGGGCCATGTGCTCATCAATATCGAGTGTACCGGGCTCACCTCGAGCACGGCCTGTGTCCGTTTCGTCGTGGAAGACACGGGCGTCGGCACGCCCCAGGACAAGCTCGAAAACATCTTCAACCGCTACCAGCAGGCCGACTCGAGCGTGGCGCGCGAGTATGGCGGCACCGGGCTGGGCCTGGCGATTTCCAAACACCTTGTCGAGCTCATGGGCGGCAACATCGGCGTGCAAAGCCGGCCGGGCGTGGGTTCGCGGTTCTACTTCAGCCTGTTTCTCACGCTCGACCGCGAGGCCCCGGCCCCGGAAAAACCGGAGGTGGACCTGGCGGGGGTGCGCGTGCTTATTGTGGACCCCAGTTCAATGAACCGCCGCATCCTTTACGAGCAGGTGACCTCGTGGGACATGTGCGCCGAGGCCGTGCCTTCGAGTACAGAGGCCCTCAAATACCTGCGCAGCGCCCGGGATCGCGGCGAGCCGTACCAGATTGCGCTCATCGATGATCTGATGCCGGGCGTGCGGGGTGAATCGCTGGGGCGCACGATAAAACACGAACCGGAAATCGCGGACACGCTGCTCGTGCTGCTCACGGCGCTTGGGCAGCGCGGCGATGCACAGCGCATGCAGGAGCTGGGCTTCTCCGCCTACCTCACGCGGCCGATCCGCCAAAGCGAATTCATGGACGCCCTGGCCACGCTATGGTCCGCGCATCTCAAGGGCGAGGCGATCGGCCTCGTCACCCGCCATACCATCGCGGAAACACGCGGAGCCATTAAAGAGGCGCGCGAGAACAATCAGCCGGTGATGGAGGCCCGCGTGCTGGTGGTGGAAGACAACTACGTGAACCAGCAGGTAGCCCGGGAAATCCTGCGCGACTTCGGCTGCTCGGTGGCCGTGGCTTCCGACGGCGCAGAAGCGATCCAAATGCAGCATGACGGCGATTACGACATCATCCTCATGGATTGCCAGATGCCGAATATGGACGGCTACGAGAGCACCCGGCACATCCGTCAGCAAGAAGGCGACAGGCGTCATACGCCGATCATCGCCATGACGGCCCACGCCATGAAAGGCGATCGCGAACGCTGTATGGCCGCAGGCATGGACGACTACATCAGCAAGCCCGTGGCGCCGGAGGCCCTGTACGAGGCGTTGAACCAGTGGCTGCCCGGGGAAGTGCCGCCGCCGCAACCGGAAACAGCCGATATCGTGCCCGATCCCGCGCTCGATGCAGAAGAAACCGACACCGCCCACCCCGAAGTGTTTGACACACAGCAGGCCATCTGGGTGACCGGCGGCAAGCTGGGTATGTTCCGGCGCATTTCCACGGTCTTTTTCAAACACATGCCCAACCGGCTGCACGAACTCGACGCGGCCATGGAAAACAACGACGCTGCTGAGGTCCACCGGCTGGCACACTCTATCCAGGGTGCCGCGGCCACTGTGGGCGGGCAACGCCTGCACGATATCGCACTCGACATCGAGAATCGCGTGCAGCACAGCAGTCTCGATGTGATAAAGCCGCTCGTGGACCAGTTGCAGGCGGAATTCGACGCACTCCAGCAAATCCTCGAAGGCGATGCCTGGGAAGCCGCGTTCATGAACGCGGCCATGGGGCAACCGGTTTCCAAGCCCGGGGACCACGACTCGCACACATCGTAGACGCAACGCGACTTAAAAACCCCAAGACACCGGTCAAGGGAGGGCGAGCGTCCCCGCGAGCCGAATAGAAACCCTATCGCACCAAAGGGAGG
>CAZMVU010000142.1:0-7111 GCA_964569295.1 uncultured Nitrospirales bacterium | reverse complement strand
GGGCGAGCGTCCCCGCGAGCCGAATAGAAACCCTATCGCACCAAAGGGAGGACGATCGTCCCCGCGAGCCGAATAGAAACCCTATCGCACCAAAGGGAGGGCGAGCGTCCCCGGGAGGGCGAGCGTCCCCGCGAGCCGAATAGAAACCCTATCGCACCAAAGGGAGGACGAGCGTCCCCGGGAGGGCGAGCGTCCCCGCGCGCCGAAACGCCACGTAAACCCCCAAGACGCCGGCCCGGACAACCGCGTTCGCATGCGGTGCTGGTGTTCACACCCAACACCTCACTATGCTACAAATATGTAGCGAGTAACATATGCAACTTGTCCTTTTGTTGCCCGTTACGATCTTTAAGGCACTAATCCATGATCCGCGCGTTGTACTGGCGCGGGCCGGCTTTGTAGCCGTCATGGGCGGCCGCATCGAACGGCTTGGGCGTGAAGATGTACACCGTGTCATCCCACGGGTTGTAGAGCACGGCTTCCTCGCGCGCGTCGCCGCAGACGTTCGCCGGAATGCAATGGTACCAGCCCTGCCGGTGCGGGCCGGCGGGTTCCGGCAGGTCCGGCAGGTCAATGCCTTCCCCCGCCACAACATCCCACAGCATGCGGCCGTGGTACAGTAGCGCGCCATGGTCCGGGCTGCGCCAGAACACGGTCTCCATGCCGGTGCCGTTGGGCGAGTCGTTCAGTTCAAAGTGGTTGATGATGTCGCCCGCGATATCCACCACGATGAGCGGCGGCGTGTGTCCGTCGTAGCGCAGGACCATGAGCGGTTCATCGCTGCGCGCGCGGAACGGCGCCACGCGCACCTCCTGGCCGTGCGGCACAGTCTCCGGTCCGAGCCGCAGCACAGCATTGCCGGCGATATCCATGACATGGCCGAAGCCCGAGCAGATCGCGCGCACATGGCCGTCGTCCCAAGGGGTAACCGCGACCGAGTCCATGTGGTGACCCAGCTTCTTCTCCCAGTGCGGTTCGCCGTCCGGCCCGAGTACGAAATAGCCGCCATTCACCTCGTCGCGCCCGTCGCCGTTCATGTCGCCGACAGCGGGGATATAGGCCGGGCAGTTGCCGTACTCATTCCACGGCGTCGTGTAGGTCCAGAGCACGTCGAGCATGTCCGTAAACGCCAGGAAGGTGTCGCCCAGCTTCACCACAAAATCACGGGCGCGATCCGTGCCCCGGAAATTCGCCACGAGAATCCGCTGGTGCACCCAATTCGGGCCATGGCCGCGCCGTGCCGTGAGTGCTTCCGGCGCCGCTTCACGCAACACATCGCCGGTCTTGCCCTCGCGCACTTGCAGCACGAAGTTCGCCAGGGAATGCGGGTGCGCGTCGACGTCCGGGTTCAGGAAGAAACAGACCACCTCATCCGCGCCGTCGCCGTCCAGGTCGTACACCACGACGGGCCCTGGCCGCGACGGCTGATCGCCGCCGCCGCCCGTTTCCCAGAGGACGCGGCCATCCATGGTGAAGGCCGCCATGAAACATGGCTTCATGCCGCCCCCGTCGTGTGCGTCGTCCACGGAGCGGTAGACGAGGAAGTCCACGGTGTCATCGCCGTCCATGTCGCCGATACGCACATCGCCGCCGAAACGGAGGGTGTCGTCCTGCCAGGTCTTTTCGGCGAGCAATGCTTGCGGCACCGGGACTTTCTTGTACAGCAACGGCTCGGGAATCGATGGCTGTCCAGCGGCCACGCCGCAAAGTAACAGCAGAGCAGTCAGGCCGCAATACGCTTTCATGCCTACATCCTCACGCACGCCACACAATCATGGCACCTGAAGCCGGTTCCAGCCGCGTTGAAACATGCTGGAAACTTCTTCTACATTGGCTTGTGATGAATGTCCCATAAAAACACACCGGAGCGAGGTTTGTCATGTCCCACACACGTCGTACTTTTCTGAAGACCGCTGGCGTAGGCGCATTCGCCGCCAGCGCTGCCCAGGGTGAAGAGCCGTCGAATCCCGGCGAAGTTGTCTGGCAACGCAAGGTGCCCGTGCGCTACGAGGCGGATGTCGCGGTACTCGGGGGTGGCATCGCGGGGGTAACGGCGGCCATGGCCGCGGCGCGGGACGGCGCGCGCGTGGTGCTGGTCGAGCGGTTCGCCGTCACCGGCGGCAACGCGACCGTGGGCGGCGTGGCGTCGTTCTGCGGTGAGACCCACGGCCAGGGCGCCGTGTTCGACGCCATCCTCGATGCGCTCGAAACGTGGAACGCCATCGTGCCGTACAAACCCTATCCCGAGGCGGATAACCGGGTCTTCGACCACGCCATACTTGCGGTAGTCCTCCAGGAGCTGCTGCTGAAAGACGGCGTAAAACTGCTGCTGCACACGGACCTGGTGGACGTGAACGTCTCCGGGCGCGGGCATGTCTCCGAGGTCATCGTGTGCGGACCGTCGGGTCCCGAGGCCTTGCGGGCGAAGCAGTTTATCGATTGCACCGGCGAGGCGCACCTGGCCAGCCGCGCGGGGTTCACCACCATGAAAGGGCGCGAGGAGGACAACCTGCAACTGCCCATGTCGCTCATGTATTTCGTGCGCGAAGTGGACAAAGAACACGCGAAACCGCAAGTGCCCGAGGGCTGGTTCAAGGCATTGCGCGAGCGCGGCGATCTCCCCATGACGAGCATTTGGCCCAATGGCCCCGGCGGCAAAGCGCACAAGATCAAGATACCCATGTTCGATGCCTCGGATACGGAATCGATCACCCAGGCGGAGATCGCCTCGCGCCGGCGCATGATGGAGGTGCTCGACTACTTCCAGCGGGTCGAGGAAAAGCCGTGGCGCCTCGACCATGCCTCGCCGCGGATCGGCATCCGCGAGGGACGGCGTATCCTTGGCGAGTACGTGCTGAATGTCGAGGAGCTGCGCGCCGCCTGCACCTTCGACGACGCCATCGCGCGGGGTGTCTACTATCTCGATGGGCACAAGCCGGACGATGACAAACGCACCTATATCCTCCCGAAAGAAGAGCGCAAGGTGCCGCCCTACCAGATTCCGTTCCGGTGCCTGCGTCTGCGCGAGGCCGTGAATGTGCTCGCGGCGGGACGGCTGCTGTCGGCGGACCAGCTCGCCATGTCATCCGCGCGCGTCATGACCACCTGCGCCATGATGGGCCAGGCCGCGGGCTATGCCGCCGCTATCGCCGTGCGCAAAAGCTGCGAGGCGCGCGATGTCGACCCCCTCGATGTGCGCAAAGCCGTCGAGGCACAGGGCGCGGACCTGGCGGTGTGACGGGCGGTTATACGCTGTCCGTCATGCGGACTTGGGCCTTGAAGAAGTGCGCGCAGGGAAGCGCGTGCAACGATCCCCGTGCGACGACCGGAAAGGGGGGCATACCCCTTCGGTTCGCTCCGTTTTGCCAAGCGCCCCAGCCAAGGTCTCGGGCGCTACCCGCACATAAGGTACAATGGGACACGCCGCAACCATGGGGCAAACACGAGGACCGATCATGATGCTATCGAACTATCCGCTTACCGTGATTCTTCTCACGGCACTGCTGGCAGTCGCCGGTATGGGCTGCGGGGGTGATGAGCCCGCCATGGATACCCCCGAAGCCGAGACAACGCCCGACACCGCCGCGCCGCCGCCAGAGGCTGCCGCATCCGCGGCTCCCCACGAACAGACCGGCCTCGCGGTGGGTGTGGCCACAGCGGCCATCAACCCGGCGCCGGGTGTTTGGCTGGGCGGCTACGGCCATGACCGTGCGGCTACGGGCAACCACGACGACCTCTTTGCGAAGGGTATTGTCTTCCACGACGGGAAGACCGCGGTGGGTCTGGTCGTCCTTGACGCACTGAGTATTCAGTATCCGACGGGGCGGGCCATCCGCACAAAAGCGGCACGCGAGGTGACGGCAGTCCCGCTGCCGGCTGAGCGGATTGTCGTGCAGGCAACGCATACGCATGCCGCGCCGGACACCATCGGCATCTACGGTCCCTCGCCCACGGAGTCCGGCGTGACGCCGGAATACATGGCGGCGCTCGAAGAAGCGGCGGTAAGCGTGCTGGCGGAGGCGGCGGAGAATCTGCAACCGGCGGCGCTGTACTGGACTACTACCGAAGGCCCTGCATGGGCTGTGAATGACAGCGAGCCGGGCGTGGTCGACCGGGAGATCACGGTGCTTCAAGCCGTTGCCCCGGACAGCGGTCCTATCGCCACGCTGACCCACTTCGCCTGCCACCCGACCGTGCTCGACGGCAATAACACACGCACAAGCGCCGACTGGGTGGGCACGTTCTACGCGCGCATGGCCGAGGCGGCGCCCGGTGCGCACCTTTACTTGCAGGGCGCCATCGGCGCGTGGATTCAGCCGCAGACGCCTGAGCGCACCTTCGAGCTGGCGGCCCGTTATGGCGCTGGCCTCGCCGAGCGGACGCTCGCGGCACTCGAGAACATAAAGCCGGTGAAGGGAAGCCAGGTCCGCGCGGCGCACAAGACCTTCCGGATACCGGCCGAAACCGAACGCTTCCAGCAGTTGGCCGCGTCTGGCCTGGTGGATCGGGAATTCGCGGGGGAGGGTATGAACACGGAGGTGACCTGGTTCGCCGTGGGCAATGCGCAATTCGCCACGCATCCCGCAGAAACCGCGCCCCTGTATAGTTGGGAAACGGAGCTGCTCATGGACACCGAGCCCAAGTTCGTGCTCGGGCTGGCCCAGGATCACCTGGGCTACTTCAATCCCCCCAAGTTCTACGAGGAGATCGAGGCCTACCCGCACGCGGCCTACCTCACGCAAATGTCGCCGGGAAAACATGCGGGTCCGGCCATGATGCGCATGCTGGCGGCGATCATCCCATAGACCTGCCTACGCCGCGTACAAGGTTTCCTGGGCGCGGGCGATATCCCGCGGGGAAGCCGCAACCACACGCACGCGCAACCGCGTGGCCTTCTCGACAAGTTCCACGGCTTCGCCGTTGAGCGGGTCGGCCAGGGCCAGTGTCAGTTCGCCGTCTTCCGCACGCAGGGGCAGGCACTGGTGTTCACGGGCGGCTGCCGCGTCGATGAGCCCGGCGACATCGGGGGAGACACAGGTGGTGTCCAGACGCACGAAAGCAAGTCCGTACTGCTGCGCGACCGCCTCGACCACGGTTTCCTCGCCAGCGAAGCCTTTTTCCACGAGTATGACGCCCAGCCGCGCGCCGGGCCTGCGCCCTTGCGCCTCGAGGGCGGCGGCCAGTTGCCGCGCAGTGAGCTTGCCGGCGGCGCACAGCATTTCACCGAGGCGCTGGCGGGGCTTCTCGTTCTTCGGTGGGAACGGCACAATAGCGCCCAACGCTTTTTCTTCTGCATCCTGCGGCTCGGCAAATTCGAGCAGGCCCATATAGTGCTCGCGCAGTTCGGTCAACTGGCGCCGCACGTGGAGGTTTTCCGCCGCGGCAACGTGAAGCTGTTTGCGCAATTCATCGCGTTCGACCGCCGCATGGTGATACGCCGCCCGGAACCGGGCAGCCAGATCGTGGGCGGTTTCGGCCTCGGCACGGGCCGCTTCGGCATCGCGGGCGAGCGAATTTACCTGCTGCTGCTGCGCGGCGAGGCGTCCCTCGAGCTTGTTGATCCACAGACGGTCCGCCTCGATCTGGGCGGTGAGGTGCTCGCTCTGTTCGGTGAGCGCATCGAGTTCCATGCGGGTGCGCAGGTGCTGGGTGTGTTGCGCCGCCAACGCTTTTTCGAGCGCATCGCCGCCGTTGTCACGCATGGCCGCATCGAGGTTTTTTTGCCGCGCCCGGCGTTGCCGGCCGCCGCCGGGTAAAACGTCGGCAGCGAGACGTGCCTGCAACTGGCGCGCATAGGCGGTGCGCTCGGCGCTCACACGCGTCAGCGTGGCCTCGAGGTGGCCGCACAACGCCCGCACCGCCGCCGCTTCCGTGGCCGCCGCACGCCGGTGCTCGCGCAGATTGGCGAGTTCCGTGCGCTGGCGGTGAGCCCATCGCACGAACCGCTCGAGGTGCGCAGCGAAGGTGTCATGACTCACACGCACCTCGTCCGCCAGCTTGATGGCCGCATGCAGCATGGCCACCGCCCGTCCTGTCTGCTTGCGCCAGACAGGCAACATGTGCGCGGCACGATCCTGCGCTTCCGGCGATTCTTCTATCAGCGGGCGAAGCACTTGCCCGGTGTGCACGAGCCGGGTGCGCAGTTCGCCCAACGTATCCCGGTCAGCATCGCGCAGGCGCCGTACCTGCGCCAACAATGCGGCTCCTTCCTTCACGCGTGCGGTGTGTTCGTCGAGGGTGGCGCGCAAACGTTCCGCCGCCGCCGCCGCCACCCCCGCCTGCGCACGCGTCGCATCCAACAGGCGCACCGTCTCCGCGCCGAGCCGGGTGGTCTGTTCCCGGGCAGGGGGCGCTATCGAGATCACCTGGCCGCCACACAACAACAGCCGCAATCCCTCGGTTATATGCTCGAGTCCCCAGGGATGGCAGCGGCTGCTCACCAAAACCGCGTGGCCCTGATGAAGAAACAGGCGCACCACTGCCTCGAGGGCCGGCAGCTCGTGCGTAAACCGTTCGAGCGCGTCGATTAGAAGCACCGCGTGCTGCACCCCACGAAACGGCGCCGTCACATGGGGCAGGCATTTCACGTCGTAGTCGAAGTGATGGGACGATACACAGGCCACCAGCACATCCGCTCCGCCCTGCCGCAATGTCTGTGCGGTAAGGTTGAGCAGACGCGTTTTGCCGGCGCCGCACGGGCCCGCCAGCACGACCGGTTGCGGCTGCACCGGGCGCAATGCCGCCACCGCCCGGCATAGCCGCACGGCCTGGCGCGTCCCCGGATCCGTGGGTACGTCTATGGCGTCGAATGGTGTAATGGCACACCCCTCCCGCGCTGCCGGCCTACGCCGCCCAGCGCATGGTGTTGGATTGGGCGCCCCCACGGCATGCCATGCCATGCCGAAATATCCCTTTCCAAACCTCGGCAGTTATTACAATACAAGATATTATACGCAAATCTCTTGTTTGTCAAGAATATTATTTGCCGAATCAGGAAGAGCCAATTGCGAAATTGGGAAGTCTTGAGGAACAGGGGATTTGCGGGACCCGCTGACGGGCCTTCACCCCAGGAAAGTCTTGGTATCGCCGCATTCCAGGTGCGTTCTATCTT
>CAZMVU010000141.1:0-12892 GCA_964569295.1 uncultured Nitrospirales bacterium | reverse complement strand
CTCGCTCGCTTGTGTCAGTCCCGTTTTGCTTGCTCACAACTGGCACGAAGGAACCCAAACATCGGTAGTAGAAGAACTGCACCCAAAAAAAATCCCCCTGCGGACGCGCCACAAGGGGATTGGGAATTGTGGATGGCGGTGTCTTCTTACTTAGAAGCTGAGCTCCGTTTCGAGGTAGATGTAGTCGAGTTCCGCATCGTCATCGCCAATCAAGGTACCCGCCGCGCCATTCAGGGCAACCGGCTCGTTGCCGAGGGCATCATCGCCGAAGAAATGGCTCCAACCGGCGCGGAACACGAGGTCTTGCGAGTAATTGTAGCTGGCATGCACGCCGAGCTCGAAGCCGAGATCGTCGTCATTGATCTCTTCCTCCACCATGTAATAGGAGGCCGCCAGGCCCAGCCCGATCGCCTCGGTCGGCTGCGCGTCCAGGCCGGCGCGATAGACTAACACGTTGCTCAGCGCCTGCATGACCGAGAACTCGGAGTAGCGCACGTTCGAGAACAGACGGTTGAAGGCGGCATCGTCGCCACTGGCACCTTCGAGATAGGCAAAGCCCAGGTAGGGCCGGGGCTGCCACGTCATGTCGAAGGTGTAGCCCGCCTCGAGGTTGCCGCCAAAGGCATCCCAATCATTACTGCCGCGATCCCCGAACTGATAGGCGGCTTCGGCTTCGAAATCAAGGGCGCCGAGGGCGCCGGCTCCGCGGAGGCCAACAGTGTGCAGGTCATTGTCTATGAAATCGTCTTGGAGGAACAGCCAGTAGGCGTCGACCACGATATCTTCGAGGCCAAGGTAGCTGCCATAGACGCCGTAGAGATCGACGTCGTCATCGCTGAAGTCACCGAAGTTCTCGTTCAGCTTCAGCCACATGGCCTTGACATCGACCATGTCGGTGCCATAACCCGCGACCACGCCGTCGAAGGACAGGCCGGTGTAGCTCCAACCCACGTCGTTGACGCCGACGAGCCACTGGTTGCCAAGCGCGACTTCCTGGCGGCCGATGCGCATGTAAACCGGTGTGTCCCACATCTCGGTGGCTTCGATGTAGCCCTGATAGACTTCCACGTCGCCCACGGTCAGCCCGCGCGAATCGACGCCCGTGACGTAATCGGACCGGAAGTCTTCGCCCCAGATGTCGAAGCTGTCGAGCTCGATGAAGGCGCTCACGTTACTCGTGAAATCAGCCTGCACACCCAGGCGGGTACGCTGTTCGACGAACGAGCGGTCATCCATTTCATCCAAGTTGAGGTAGTTGCCCCGAATCCGCAGGGAGCCGCTGACCAGGACGTTCTGCAGTTCGGCATACGCGCCGAAGCTGAGACCAACCATAAGGGCCGCGATCACAGCAATCTTAAAGGTACGCATTGTGCGTATCTCCTTTTCTTTCTATGTGTTGATTTCTTGAAGAGACACATGCCCCTAGCTGGTGGGCAGGCCACTGTGCCTGCCGGCATGTGCCGATCCGCTGTATAGAATACATCCTGATTGGTCCCGACCCCGGGGAGCGGTTAGCCTGTGTTTGGCCCGGTTTCATCCCTCCTTTCCTGCTCCAGTCTGGATATGTCGGGGTGGATGGTCTTGTCGCTGAAACAGCATCCGCTTTTCGTACGCGTTTTGCGGGATTCCCGGCATGGATCCTTCCGCAATGGGGGGATGTCATCTCCCCTCCTCACTTCAACGACATACAGTCTAACAGAATTGCAGGACTTAGGCAAGAGTTTTTTGTGGGCGCTGATTTTTTTTCGTGATGGCGCAAGTGGCTGGCATTGCGTCGCTTTCGGCGCAATTTACCGGCCCGAAACACACCGTGTACCTGGCATGAACGGCGGGAACCACGTCCGCCCGGGGGAATGCCGCAGCCCGTTTTGCCGTTGTCAATCGCCGGCGGCGTCGATAATGATCTTGCCCATGGGGCCCGCGGCCAGCCGGGCGAATCCATCTTGCACCGCCTCGAAGGGAAACACATGGTCCACGAGCGGTTTCTGGCCTTGGTCCGCCAGGAGTTCGACAATACGCGTCCATGCGGCGTGCGCCTCTTCGGGGGTGTAATTGCCCACGCTGACGCCCTCGATGCGCAGTGCCTTGTGGATGAGCAGGCCGATGGTCACCTGGGCATCGAGGCCCGCCAAGAGCCCCACCACCATGATGCGCCCGCCGGGGCCGGTCATGTTCAGGCATTTATTGAGGAAGGGGCCGCCGAGGTTCTCGACCACGAGATCGATGCGGCTGCCCGCGAGGGCCTTCTTCACCTGCTTTTCGAGGTCTTCGGCGTTCGAATCGAGCGTAATGTCGGCGCCGAGTTCCTCGAGTTTCGCGCGTTTCTCCGCGCTGCGCGACAAGGCCACCACGCGCGCGCCCAGCCCTTTGGCGAGCATGAGCGCTGCTGTACCCACGCCGCCGCTGGCGCCGGTGATCAGCACCGTCTGGCCTGCCTGCAATTCGCCCCGCACCACGAGCGCGCGCCAGGCCGTCAGCAGCACAAGCGGCCCCGCGGCGCCCTCGGCCGGGCTCCAGCCTTCGGGGAGCGGGGCGAGCCAGCATTCGGGCACGGCGGTATATTCCGCGAGAAAGCCTTGCTCGGAGATACCTGTCTTCCCGCCCAGGGACACGACGCGATCGCCGGCCTGGTATGCGCCATTGGCCATCGGTTGTTCGATGACGCCCATGCCGTCGCGGCCGGGCGTGAAGGGTGGTGCGCCCGCCCGTGGATATTGGCCCTGCACCAGGTAGCGGTCAGCGGGGTTGAGGCCGGCGGCAATTACCCGCACGACCACCTCGTCTTCCCGTGGTTCGGGCGGATCCACTTCGACCAGTTTCAGGTTCTCGATAGGACCGGGCTCGTTGAATCGCCATGCGCGCATTGGGATTCTCCTTTTTTTGCATGTTGGCAACGCGATCGGTTGGATCAAAAGCCGAAGGTCATCTGGGCGTCCTCGTCACCTTCATCTTCTTCCGGTTCCGGCTCCGGCTCCGGCTCCGGCTCCGGTTCCGGCTCCGGCTCCGGTTCCGGCTCCGGTTCCGGCTCTGATCCTGTCCCGGGTTCCGGAACCGGACCGGGTTCCACCGGAGTCTCCAGCTCGCTTTCCACCTCTGATTCCGGTGCTGATTGGCGCTGGGAACGTGCGATCGGCGGGCCGAGGATGCCCTCGGCGGGCGAGTCGGCTGGTTCGGATTCCGCGTCATAAGAGCGCGGCGCCACGGCGCGAGTCGTATTCACATCTTCGGGAAGGCCGCCATCCTCGGAGTTCGCTGCGGTTTCGGCCTCCGCTTCCTGCGCGTCTTCCCGGGCACACGCGGCATCCTCGTGCGGTTCATCGGCGGCGCGGAACGGCGCCGCGGCCTCGCTCGGGATGCCGCGGTACCGGTCTTCTTCCCGTGTGGGTTCCGGTGCTTCATCGGGGACTTCCGGTTCCGGCGCGCGGGGCTCCTCGTCCATGACGGCCGGCGCGGCCTCGCCCCGCTGCACGGCACCGAGCAGGGCATCGCCCTGGGCCTGTAATTCGTAGAAGTAGCATCGCAGCAGGCGCTGGGCCGCGGTCCACCCGCCAGCCTCATAGAGGGCGAAGAGACGGGCGAGGCCGTGCGCATCGATGCGGCCAGCCTCCCAGTCCTGCTCCGCCTGCCGGCGCGCCGCGGCCACGATGTCCATGAGGTGGGGCAGGGCATCGGGATCGCTGGTGGTCTCGATCCGGTGCACGCCGTCGAGCAGGGTCTTGCAATGCAGGGCGAAGGCGGCGGCCTGTTGCCGGCGCATGCGTGTCTCGGCCCGGCCGGCGGCGAAATAGAGCACCACGCACACATAGCCAAGGCCGAGAAGGAAGATAAGTGCCGTCTCGAAGCGGTCGCGGGGGTCTTCGGGTGCACGCGCACGGCGCGCGGCAGGGTGCAGGGGCAGCGGGGCGGTGCTGTGCGGATCGGAGGCGGGTGCGAGCAGCGGGGTTATCGTGCGCCAGGCGGGCGCCTCGGCCAACCCATGCAGCCGGTACACGGTTCCCGCGGAAGCGTTGCGCTTCACGGCAAGCAATGCCGGCACGCCCATGGCCGCGAGCGGCTCCGGCGGCAGTGGGTCGCCGTCCCACGTGGGCGTATAGATACCGGCAGGTATCGTAAGCGGCGCGCCGCCAGGGACTTGCTGGGCGAGTAGAGCGGCGCGCGGCAGCGGCAGCAATGTGTACCAGCCGGTGTCGAGCAGGGCCTGGAGGGCCGGGGCGCCATAGGACGCGACAGCGAGCAGGGCATCGATCTCGCCCTCGAGGAAGGCCTTCTCGAGGTTGCGGCTATGGTCAGTGACTGGATCGGGGGCTGCTTGAAAGGGGAACCGCGCGAGAACGGCCTCGAGCACACGCCCGCTCGCGGGGGCACCCAGCCCCACCCCGATACGCCGCCCGGCGAGATCGGCAAAGCCGCCGATCGGGCCACCGGTGGCCACCACCATCTGCACCGGCCAATAGCCGAGGTTCGCCACTGCGGCGAGGTCCGGCGAAGCGGCGGCGTGTGTGGCGGGCAAGAGCGCGGCTTGGGCATTGCCCTTTTCCAGCTCCTGGACCGCGTCGCCGGGCGACGGTTGTGCGCGCACACTGATGTCGGCGCCGTCGCCGGCCAGCGCGGAGGCCAGCGGCAACGCGTTGGGTCCGGCCGCTATTACCAGGGGTCTGGGCGCGGCGTCGCCACGCAGTTCACCCGCAAGCCGCGTCTGGATAGCCCCCGGCACGATCATGACCACCAGGCCCGGCAGCAGCACGAGCGCGAGGAGCGTCCACGATCCCGCCCGGGAGATACTGCTTGTCTGCGCGCGCTGCAACGCGATGTGTCCCCTTGTTGACTACCTGTCCGCCGGGCAGCATGCCCGGATAAAGGAGTGTGATGATACCACACGTGGGGTGCGTTACGAGAAGCGCGGCATGGAGAAACGGGGGGAATTTGCGTTTTCCCTGCCATTGATAGTAGAAGGTGCGCTGGGTAAACCATCGCACGTCACGCTGGCGGTCTCCCTGGTGGGGCGGGCGCGGGCTGATGGCACGGGACGCGGTTGGGCGATGTGCCCGCCCGGCCACAATCATTGTCTTTGTTTTACAACGCGGAGCTGTGCCATGGAAGGCTTTTCATCGTTCGTCACCCGGATCAACGGCGTGGTCTGGGGACCCGCCATGATCCTGCTGCTCGTCGGCACGGGGGTCTACCTCACGCTGCGCCTGCGCTTTATTCAGGTGCGCTACTTACGCCACGCGATCGAGGCCGTGTCCGGCCGCCACGACAAAGCCGGCGACACCGGCGAACTCAGCCATTTTCAGGCGTTGTCTGCCGCCTTGTCGGCCACAGTGGGTACGGGCAACATCGCCGGGGTGGCCACGGCCATCGCATTGGGCGGGCCGGGCGCGGTCTTCTGGATGTGGGTCACCGCCATCGTGGGTATGGCGACGAAGTTCACCTCGTGCGCGCTGGCCGTCAAGTATCGGGTGACCCATGAGGACGGGTCGACCTCGGGCGGCCCGATGTACTACCTCGCGGCCGGTCTGGGCCAGCGTTGGCTCGCGGTGCTCTTCGCCCTGTTTGCCGGCGTGGCCTCGTTCGGCATCGGCTGTGCCGTCCAATCGAACTCGGTGGTCGACGGCCTCCTCGAGATTCTGCCCGCCGGCCTGCAAACCGCCACCGTGCCCCCGGCCGCCCCGCTTATCGGCGGCACCCTTGTCATCAAGCCAATCATCGGCCTTATCCTCGCCGTGCTCGTGGGCATAGTCATTCTCGGCGGCATCCGCCGCATCGCCACCGTCGCCTCGCGGATCGTGCCGGTTATGTGCGCCTTCTACATTGCCGGGGCGCTGGCCATACTCATCCGCTTCGCCCCGGAAGTGCCCGGCGCCTTCGGCCAGATTTTCTACTACGCGTTCAACCCCATCGCGGCGGGCGCCGGTTTCCTCGGCTTTGTCGTGCAGCAGACCATCCAGAAAGGCGTGGCCCGCGGCATCTTCAGCAACGAATCCGGCCTTGGCTCGGCCCCCATCGCCTATGGCGCAGTGCGCTCGAGCGAGCCCACCCGCAGCGGCCTCGTCGCCATGCTGGGCCCCTTCATCGACACCCTCATCATGTGCACCATGACCGCGCTCGTCATCATTGTTACCGGCGCGTGGCAGGTGCAAAGTGCGGACGGGGAACTGTTGTACGGCCCGGGCGGCAAAGGCGTGCCCGTACTCATCGACGGCGTGCAGGTGGTCGGCCTCCCCGGCGAAGACGGCATCCCCCTGCGCGATGCCGACGGCGCGCTCTACCCCGTGCCGACGGGCGCAGCCCTCACATCGACCGCATTCACTGCCGGCCTTGGACACTACGGCGGTTGGGTTGTGTCCCTCGGGATCGTGCTCTTCGCCTACTCGACCATGATCTCGTGGTCCTACTACGGCGACCGGTCCTGGGAGTTTCTGCTCGGCGAGCGCGCCGTCAAACCCTACCGGTTCGTGTTCTGCGTCTTCGTCGTGATCGGTACCGTGAGCGGCCTTGATCTGGTGTGGACCATCGCCGACACGCTCAACGCGCTCATGGCCGTGCCCAACCTCATCGCCCTGCTCGGCCTGGGCGGCGTTATCGTGCGGGAAACGCGTAACTATGAGCGCAAGCTGCGGAAACCATAGCGGCCTTTTCGGCCGCGTTACGCGGTGACACAAGGAGAACGGCCAGCCGCGCTGCCGCCATCGGCCAAACCCTGCGGGTGACATGACCATCCCCTGGCAAGGACGCCGCCCACACTGGGGTCTGCTTCACAGGATAGCAGCACGCATCCGCCCCAATAAATAGTACATAGGGACAGTCACCGCTTATCGGAGACTGTTGGCAACCCGAACCGCCGCCCCTGCTCCCGCAGCAACGCCAAGTAGACGCGCCGGTCGTCATCAACAAAAAAGACATCCTGCTTGTTGTTCCCCCCTTGCACCACGTGGTGTGCAGCCCCCGGTACGACTATCCGCGCGATTCATGGCATGCACCCATGCTACCCGCGAAGGAACGGAATGTCAATATAAACGGTGACTGTCCCCGTTTAGTCGGGTTCGCTGCGGTCGTAGCCCCAGTTCTCGATTTCGGCATAGGCCTGGCCGCCGGGTGCGCCGTCGGCATAGGTAATGGGTTCTTCGTAGAGGTGGACGGCGAAGTCGTGGAGGCCGTTCATCTGCGATTCGGCGCCCAGGGTCGTGGTGATGGCGTCGGTCTGGAGCGCCGCCTCGTCGGTGCTCGCGCGCACGAGGCCGTAGACCGGCGCGGTGCGGCCGTAGGTGGGCAGGTCGAGGTGCGCACGGGGGCCGCGGCCCAGTAACACCTCGACGGCGATGCTGGCCGCGGGGTCGGCATCGCCCGGGTAGACAAAGGCGGTGTTGCGGATTTGCGCATCGTCGCGGTAGCGGGTGTAGGTGAATTGCGGCGGATTGACGGTATCGGCGCCCGCGGCCTTCACCGGTGCGGCCACGGAAGCGGCCGTGCCCGTATCGGACGACGGCGGCACCACGAGCCGGATGCTCGTGGCGGTACGGTCGAGGATGCGGGCGGCATCCACCACGACATCGCCAAAGGCAATCTGGGTGTTGGCGGTGAAGCCCGTGCCCTGCACTTCCGCGATGATGCCGCCAAAGAGCCAGCCGCTGCTCGGCGTGATGCCGGTGACTTCGCCTTCGCCCTCACCTTCGCCCTCGCCTTCGCCCTCACCTTCGCCCTCGCCTTCACCTTCGGCTGGGGGTTCACCTTCGCCCTCGCCTTCCGCACCGTCGACGTATTCAAAGGCGTTCTCGATGGTGGCCGCGGCTTCGCTCGGGTCGCTCGTGAGATAAAGCACGATGTCGTACCAGCCGGCCGTGGCCACGGGAGGACTGGTGACCGTGAGACGGAATTCGTCCGTGCGCGGCTCGGTGATGTGAGCCCCCGGACCCTCGACTACTGCACACCCGGACAGAAGCCGTCTTCCGTGCCGGTGTCGGGGCAGGGATAGTAGCCGCCGACGTTGAAGAATTGGATGACGCGCAGGAGTTCGGTCAGGTTGATTCGCCAATCTTGCGGGAAGTAATCGGAACTGTGGGGTGAACACGATTGGTCGCCCGTGCCGGGGGTATACCCGTCTTCGGTGTCCGCGTCGCAGTGAAAGCCGTCTGAATTGAATAACTGGATCATTCGCAACAGGTTGCTCAGATTGATGATGCCCGTGTCTCGCGGGTCCGCACTGTGACCTGCGCAGGGCTCCTGCTCCGTGCCCGCTTGGAACTCAACGGCGCCGATGTCAATGACGCCGTTGCGGACTCGGGGGACATCGGCGGCATCCTTGCACACGCTCCCGATAAAATCGGGATGCGCCAACAGGTTATTGTCACCCATGTCAATGGCGGGGCTACCGGTTTCGAGCAGGTGGAGATTAATAATCCTGCCCGTATTCGGATAGAGTTCATGGAAGCTCAGCATGGGGTCCAAGGGTGCTCCCAATGCCCCCTGCAAAAAGGCGGTCATGCCCGGTGGGGCGATGCCCAACAGGTTGTGGCCCAGGCTCGTTACGCCGCCCCAGAGGTCGGCGAATTCCCCTTGGCCGGCATTGCCTGCCAGAATGGTATTGCCTATCGTGGCCGATGCACCCGGCGCAACGTAGAGTCCGCCGCCCAGTTCCGCGCTATTCGCGGTCAAGGTGCAATTGATAAACGATGCGCTGTTGCCTTCCGCAATGTAGACGCCACCGCCCGGGCCGCCCGCCGTATTGTCCGCGAAACTGCACTGCGTCGCCACGACACTGCCCGATTCGATATATAGGCCGGCTCCCGATTCTGTAGCCTGGTTCCCACGGACATTTGTACGCGACATGCGCACTGACGAGCCATTTGTCAGAAAAATGCCCCCGCCGGTAGCAGCGACACCCGCTCCAACAAATAGAGCCCAATCCACGTTCACAGTGCCACCGTCACTGTACAGTGACCCACCGAATTCCCCGGCATCTCCGCTCCCAAGACCGCCACTGATTGTGACCGTGCCTCCCCGGTTGTAAAACAAGCCTCCGTTTCTTTGCGCTGCAGAGCCGCCACCAACACTGCGAGTAATTACTACAGTACCTTCGTTGTTGTAAAGCCCACCTCCATCAATGCCGGCAAATGCGTGCAGACTTACTCCATGAAGTATTGCCGTTGCATGGTCCAAATAGATGCCTCCGCCGTACGAACTGGCGACTCCGTCAAAAAGGCGACAGCCTGCTAAGAAAATCGTAGCCCCTGGTGCTACATACATCAGCGCTCCGCGCTCCGCTTGGATACGTGCCCCTCTTTCACCAAGTTGGATGCTGGCACCCTCCAATGCAAAACGCACGTCTTCATCTACTTGAAAGAACCTGAATGGCGTGTCACCAAAGGCCCTAATATGCAGGGCTACAGATTGGCTCCCATTTCTTATTGTCAGGTCGTCCGATATTCGCAAGGTGCTATAGACCATCAAAGGGCTGTCAGAAGCCCCTACAAACTCAATGATGTCAGCTCCCGGTTGAATGTTCGATTCCTGCAAAGCGGACCGTAACGTTACCGTCCCTTCCTCCGTCAAAGCGGTTCCATCACCAAGGTTGACCGCCGACATTTCCCGCCAGTCATTCACTTCGAACGTCACGGCGAAGCCCTGGCCGCAAGCGAAAATGATTCCAATTGCTGCAGCGAGCATATGGACCTTAATCATAGAGCGTTCCTCCCCCCGGCGAGAGTTGCAGGTTGCCCAGACTCGGCTCGATTCCATCACTCGCGTAGGCGAGTCCAACTAACCTCATGTTGCCTTCGTCATCGATCTGCGCGACAAGCGTTCCTGCGCTATTATACACCGAATACCAGCAGGGGTCTCCGGGTGTCATGGGGTATGTAGCGACCATGAGCTCTCCCTTGAGCCACAAACAGACCTTATCAATGCCGTTGTCTTCCCAGGTGATGAGCTTCGCTTTCGTTTCGCCGGCGCAGCTTACGAGGATTTCCTCGTTCCCCACGGGAGCCGGGCCATTTTCGGCGACTATCTGCCCATTCCATACTTCAAGGCGGCCTGATTCAGTTATCCCCATGATCGAAGCACCGCTCTGGGCGTGCCTAGTTTCCGAGCCAATGAACGTGACCGTCTCGTTTTCCGGGTACGTGCATGCAGCAATATCATACCAGCTTGTTGCCTCGAAGCACGCGCAATCGGATATTCCATCCGGGCCACAAGCTTTTTTAACCAGGGACAGTCACCGTTTATATGAGACTGTTCCCAACCCGAACCGCAGCCCCTGCTCCCGCAGCAACGCCAAGTAGACGCGCCGGTCGTCATCAACAAAGAAGACATCCTGCTTATTGTTCCCCCGTTGCACCACGTGGTGTGCAGACCCCGGTACGACTATCCGCGCGATTCTTGGCATGCACCCATGCTACCCGCAAAGGAACGGAATGTCAATATAAACGGTGGCTGTCACCGTTTATTCGTTTATTTGTCAAAGGTGTCTGCTTATTACTGTGCCACAGTGGAACCTGAAGGCCATACGGTAGCATGGCGAATCGTTTGCAGACAACTTCAGAAGAAGAACGGCGCGACACCAAACTCTTTCTGAGCTGGTGCCGCGCCGTGTAATGGCGCCATATGCGGCGGGTTACTCCACGGTCACGCTCTTGGCCAGGTTACGGGGCTGGTCGACGTCGCAGCCGCGGTTGGTGGCGATGTAGTAGGCGAGTAGTTGGAGGGGTACGGCGACGACGATGGGGCTGAAGGGTTCGTAGCAGTCGGGGATGTAGATAACGTCGGCGCTGTGGCGCTGGATGTCCTTGTCGCCTTGCGTAGCGACGGAGAGCACGATGCCGCTGCGCGCCATGATCTCCTGGATATTCGAGACCATCTTGTCGTAGGTCTCGCCTTTTGTGGCCACGCAGACCACCGGCAGTTCGTCGGTCACCAGCGCGATGGGGCCGTGCTTCATTTCGCCGGCGGCGTAGCCTTCGGCGTGGATGTAGCTGATTTCTTTGAGCTTGAGCGCGCCCTCGAGGGCGGACGGGAAGTTGTAGTTGCGGCCGAGGTAGAGCGCGCTCTGGGCGTCGCGGTATTTCGGCGTGTCGGCGAGGCGGATGATGTCGTCTTGGTTGTCGAGCACCCACTGGATTTTGTCGGGGATGGCGCGCAGGTGGGCGATCATCTCCTTGGCCCGGTCCTTCGACAAGGCGCCGCGGGTCTCGGCGAGCCAGATGGTGAACAGGGCGAAGGCCGTACATTGCGAGGTGTAGGCCTTGGTCGACGCCACGCCGATCTCGGGGCCTGCCTGCTGATACACGACGCCGTGGCTCTCACGCGCTACGCTCGAGCCGACCGCGTTCACGATGCTGGCTACTTGCGCGCCGCGGCTCTTGGCGATACGGATGGCCTCGAGGGTGTCGGCCGTCTCGCCGGATTGCGAGACGGGGATCATGATCGTGTGCTCAGGCACGATCGGGTCGCGGTAACGGTATTCAGAAGCGAGATCGAGTTCGACCGGGACCTGGGCGAATTTCTCGATGAGGTACTTGCCGACCATACCGGCGTGCCAGGCGGTGCCGCAGGCGACAATGGTGATCTTCTGGCAGGCCTTCAACTCGTCGGTCGAGATGTTCATTTCCTTCAGCTTCACCGCGTCCGAGCCTTCCTCGACACGCCCGCGCAAGGTGTTGCGGATGACGTCCGGCTGCTGATGGATTTCCTTGAGCATGAAGTGCGGGTAGCCCTCTTTCTCCGCGGCCGCGTCGTCCCAGTCGATATGCTGCACCTCGAGGTTCACCGGGTTCCCCTGGATATCCTCGATCTTGTAGCCATCGCGGCGGATTTCGCACACCTGCCCGTTATCGATGTAGAGCACTTCGCGGGTGTACTTCATGATGGCCGGCACGTCGGAGCCGATAAACGCCTCGTTCTCGCCCAGACCCACGATGAGCGGGCTGCCGTGGCGCGCGGCCACGAGCACGTCCGGGTTGTCCTTACAGAGCACGCCGATGGCATAGGCGCCTTCGACATCCTGCAAGGCGCGCTGCACCGCTTTGAACAAATCGCCCTCGTAGTACTTACGCACCAGGTGGGCAATGGTTTCCGTGTCGGTCTGGCTGCGGAACTCGACGCCTTCGGCGGTGAGTTGCTCGCGCAGTTCATGGAAATTCTCGATGATGCCGTTGTGCACCACCGCGATCTCCTTCGCGCCGTCAAAGTGCGGATGCGAATTGCTTTCGCTCGGTACGCCGTGCGTGGCCCAGCGCGTATGGCCGATGCCGAGCCGGCCTTTGAGCGGCCGTTCCTCGAGCTTTTGGTCGAGCACCTTGAGCTTGCCGAGGCTCTTGATGCACTCGAGGCCGTTGTGATTCACGACCGCCACGCCCGCAGAGTCGTAACCACGGTACTCGAGCCGGTGCAGCCCGGTCATGATGACTTCGGTGGGTTCCTGGTCGCCGATATATCCGACTATTCCGCACATGATGTCTGGACTCCTGTTGCCGGCCGGGCCATGGCGCAGCCGGTGCGTCTTTCTGGTGCACGTGCACCGAATCTCTACAAAGCAAGAAAGCGACAAAAACCCGAGAGTGGTTCCGGTGCAGTTTTCCGCTATAAGCTGACTGGCGGTTGGCTGCGTCTTGGGAGAACCCCCCGTGCGGGTGATACAGGTTGTGCCGTACGCGCAGCGGCCGCGCGCTACTGACCAGCGGGCCCAATGCCCGGACCAACCCGTATCTGGCGCCCTGTACGCGCGGTGCGCAACACGGCATACACCCGCGCCTCCGTCAACACCAAGGTGCGATTATACCGTTTAGTTGGGCAAATATACAAGCGGCCCGGGTTAATCGGTTTGTAATTCTTTAGCCGTATGGTGCAAGGGAGCGCACGTGTTTCGCCAATCTGCCCTGTGATAGCGAATACCAGTCGT
>CAZMVU010000140.1:0-13044 GCA_964569295.1 uncultured Nitrospirales bacterium | reverse complement strand
GATACCAAGACTTTCCTGGGGTGAAGGCCAATCACCCGCCGCCGCAACTCCCCTGCCATTCAAGACTTTCAAATTTCGCAATTGGCTCTGCCCATAAGCGATTTGACAGCGGGTATTTCCGGTTGATATATTGCGTGTTCTTCAATGGCATTGTTGTGGATGCCCCCATACTGAGCCGATCGGCCGGGATCCGGTGGTAATCGAAGAGCATACCGGGGGGGCGCGAGGGGTTCCAAGCGGCCCAATCCATGTCCTTCAAAGTGGAGTGAACACATAGCCCTATGGCCAACATCAAACAGCAGAAGAAGCGCATCAAACAGAACGCGAAGCACCATGAGCGCAATATGCATGTGAAGTCGCGTATGAAGACCTTGGTCAAGAAGGCGAATGCCTCGCTGGCGGAAGGCGATACGGACGCGGCGAAGGCGGTGGTGCCGGAAGCGATTGCGGCGATTGACCGGGCGGCAGCGAAAGGCGTCATTCACCCGAATTCGGCCGCGCGCAAAAAGTCGTCCCTCATGTACAAGGCCAACGCGGCCCAGTAGCCTCCCCGCCCCCACGCTCTTTCAGCCGCGCATCCCCGGTTGGATGCGCGGTTTTCTGTGGGTATGCGTGGGGCGTCTCTTCACAAATCGAGGCTGGCTCCCGGCAGCATCAGCGCCGAAGGATGCCCCCGCGATCCTTACTGAGCTTCACCCCTTGCAAAGACATCTCGAGTTCATCGGGATTGTCGGAGTTCAGCTTCGCGTCTTCCTTCGAGATGAGGTCGCTCTTGATCAGTTTTATGAGGCTGGTGTTGAACGACTGCATGCCATCCGCCTCTCCGGAGGCGATGGCGGTGGGTATCTGGCGCATTTCATTTTCCCGGATAAGCTGAGCCACACCGGGGTTGTTGAGCAAAACCTCGACAGCGGGCACACGCCCTTCGCCTTTCGATGTCTGAATGAGCCGCTGGGCGATGGACGCACGCAGTTGCAGCGAGAGCTGGTGGCGTACCTGGTCGTGCTGGTTCGTGGGAAACATGTCCATGATGCGGTCCATGGTGAGCATGGCGTTGGTGGTGTGCAGCGTGGTAAAAACCAGATGGCCCGTCTCGGCGGCGGAGATGGCAGCCTGGAATGTTTCCGCGTCGCGCATCTCGCCGATGAGGATGATATCAGGGTCTTCGCGCATCATGGCACGCAGGGCCACGTAGAAATCGCGTGTGTCGATCGAGACCTCCCGCTGGGTGACAATGCTCTTCTTGTTGTGGTGGAGGAACTCGATGGGATCCTCGAGAGTAACGATGTGTAACCGCTTGCGCTGGTTGATCCAGTCAACAATCGAAGCCAGTGTGGTGGATTTGCCGCTGCCGGTGGTGCCGGTGATCAGCACAAGGCCCCGGGGGTAGTCGGCGATTTTCGTCATGATGGGCGGCAGGTTGAGGGACTCGAAGTCGAATATCTTGCCGCGCACATGGCGCATGACAATACCCACGGACCCACGCTGGCGCAGCACGTTCACGCGAAAGCGGCCGAGACCTGAGAAGCCCACCGCAAGGTCGGCGTCGCCCGTCTTGAGGAAACGTTCCTTCTGCTCGTCGTGCATCAGATCATCCAGAAACCTCACCGTATCCTGCGGAGTGAGGTTGTCACCCTCGAGGAATCGGACCACCCCGTCAACACGCACGGCGGGCGGACTGCCGACGGTCAGGTGAACATCGGAGGCGCCGTTCTTTACGGCAAAACTGAGAATCTTCTTCAGTTCGGGCATGGCAACACCTCTCGTATTTGGCAGCGGGGCGACAGCGGCTCTGCCTTGAGTATAGCAGCGGCAAAAGGCGCCAACAACAGGTTGTCCAGTGACTTGCGGTCTGTTGCGCCAACTTACCCTCCCAGCGTCTCCACGTTCGCCTTCACCTTGTGCACCATGGCGGCAATGTCGTCCATGTCTTCGCGGGATCCAAGCAGGGTGCTGTGGCGGAACCACATGGCGCTGCGGTCGCACAAGTCCTCGACCATGGGCAGGTGCATAGCGGCATAGCGCGGCTGCGCCGCGAACACAGGCTGCTTGTAGAGCGGGAGGGGATAGCCGGGCACAAGCTCGAGCCCCTCGGCCTTCACCGCCTCGATAAACTTCTCCCGCGAACAGCCGAAGGCGCCGGGATCGATACGCATACAATACAGGTGATACCCGCGCCGGGTGATGCGATCATCGCCCGGCTGCGGGATGATTCCGGGGATAGCGCCGAGCTTCTCGGCGAGGTAGGCGCCATTGTCCGCGCGGGTCTGCGTCTGCTCCTCGAGACGGCCGAGCTGGGCCAGCAGTATGCCGGCGGCAAACTCGGAAATGCGCGCGTTGGTGCCGATGTACAGATGCCGGTAGCCGCCCTGGATCGGGTCGCGCCCACAGTTGGTAAGCGACTTGCACAGGAGCGCGAGGTCAGCATCATCGGTGACGATGGCGCCCCCTTCGCCCGCCGTGATGTTCTTCGAATGCTGGAAGCTGAACACCCCGCACCGCCCGAGCACCCCAGCGCCCCGCTCATTCCAGCGCGCACCCCACGCATGACACGCGTCTTCTACGACGATGAGGCCGTACTCGGCGGCAATCGCGTTGATGCGATCCATATCCGCGATGCGCCCGCCGAAGTGCACTGGCATGATCACCCGTGTCTTGCCGGTTATCGCAGGCGCAATGCCCTCCGGGGCCATGCACCACGTGTCGTCCACATCCACGAAAACCGGCGTCGCGCCAACGCGCACCACGGCCGACGCCGTGGCAATGAAGGTATAGGGCGGCACGATTACCTCGTCGCCCGGCCCAATGCCCAGGGCCTGCAATACAATCTCGATGGCCGTGGTGCCACTCGAACACGACACGCAGTGCGCCGCGCCCTGGAAAGCGGCGTAGTCGCGCTCGAATTGCGCGACCCGCTCACCATACCACCAGCCCCCCGATTCGAGCACATCGAGCATGGCCCTGCGCTCTTCCTCGCCATGAATAGGCCAACCCGGCCAGGGTCTAAGTGTTGTGTCGCGAATGGGTTGGCCGCCGTGCAGGGCCAAGGGGGAAGAATTGGAGGACGTCACGGTGTTTCTCCTTATGGATAAGATGAAGTAAGACAATCCGGTCTTGTTCGTAAGGGGCAGGCCAAAGCAAGCCGCTGGCATAGGGCGCCGGGTCGCCCCGCGTTCCGGGGAGTATAGATCACCGGGAGACGCTACGTCATACCAGAGGCGGCCGCGCAGGCAAGCAGAAACAAGGAGACGCAATCGTGCAATCAATCCAGGCAGTGGTACGAAAGTGGGGGCCCTTTTGGGTGGAAGCCAACAATACGGTGCGCGATGCGGTGGCGGCCCTGTGCGATAGGCGCGTGGGCGCGGCGGCCGTGCGTGATGGCGAAGCGTTGGTAGGCGTGTTCTCCGAGCGCGACGTGCTGCGCATGGTGGTGCATGAAGGGCACGACCCGATGCGCACACTCGTGCGCGATGTCATGAGCACAAAGCTGAATTGCATCCACCTGAATGACACTTGTCAGATGGCGAAAGCGCTCATGCACACACAGCATGTGCGCCACTTGATTGTCGTGGACAGCGACAACCAATACTGCGGCATGCTTTCCATGCGCGATCTGGTCGAGGGCGATCTCGAAGAATATCAGGATGTCGTGCATGAGCTTAACGACCAGTATTATGAGCAGAAGTACAAGGACAAGTGGCGCATCTCCTCGAATCGCGTGATTGTCGAGCATTACAACGGCCGCGGCGGCGCACGCGCGCGCATGGAACTCGCCGGAGAACGCGGCGAAAAACAGTAACACGCCCAGCGCCCACAACCCAACGCATACAAGCGCATACAAGCACAGAATGGCGCTGGACCGCCAGTGTCCAAGATGCTCTCCAGGGAGCTCTTCTTTGCACGGGGGCAGTTCGGCTACTACCGCGCGATAACGAAAAATGAAGCAAGAAGAAGTCTGCCCTCGCCAGCCCGCGCGTGTCCACTGAAGCATCTTCACAAAGACGCTTTCCCCTTTTTTCATAGGATGCGGCCCCCTGCTACCCATCCGGGCAGGAAGAAACTGCCGCCGGGCGGCGCTCTTTGCCGACGGCACCCATGGGCCGTGTGGCTGCGGACATGCCTAACCAACTCATATGCAATGACTTAGCATCACAAACGCCTTTGGCATGTCGATTGCTCACAGCACCTCGGAAAACGGTTCCACCCACAGCACGAACGACAGGAGGAACACGGCGTGGCTATTCCATTTGCCGGGGTGAACACGGGCAAGCTGCTCGTAACGGGTATGCGCGTAGCGGCGGAGAACCATCGGATCATCGCCAATAACATTGCCAATGCGGATACCCCCCATTTCACCCCGACGCGGATGGATTTTCAAAAAACGCTACGCCGTGAAGTCGAGGGACGCAGCCACGTCGATCTCCGCACGACCCAGGCACGTCACCTCGACTACCGCTCCTATCGGCCGGTGCTGGCCAAGCACGCCCAGAGCGCAAAAAACGATTACAACAAGGTTGACTTGGATGCCGAAGTCGCCAAGCTGGGCGAGAACAGGGGCAACTACACTACATATAGCGCCCTCTTGACAAAACGGTACCGGATGTATAAGAATATGCTTGACGACTTACGGTAAGGATGCCCGACATGACGCTTGATAAGGTATCGGCCCGTGAAATCGCGGTAAGCGGCATTAGCGCACAGCGGCTGCGCATGAATGTAATCGCGAACAACATCGCCAATGCAAATACGACGCGCACGCCCGAGGGCGGCGCGTTCCGCCGGCAGATGGCAATTCTGCGGGGCGGGCAGATTGCATCCGCCTCGAACCACGAGCGCCCCGGGGTCGAAGTGAAGCGGGTCGTGCGAGACCCTTCCGAATTGCGGCAGGTCTATGAACCGGACCACCCGGACGCGGACGAAGGCGGCTATGTCAATTATCCGAACGTCAATATCTCAGCGGAGATGGTGGACATGGTGTCGGCGCAGCGTGCGTATGAGGCGAACCTGGCGGTTCTCATGAGCGGCATCGATATGGGCAACCGGGCGCTTCAGATTATCGAGGTTTAAGACTGCGCATTATGGGATTCTTGACGCATCTGTGTTAGAATTAGATGCCGAAATCGCGAAACCAGGCGGATTGATCAAGAAGGGAGACGGTACCGATGGGCACCCCCATCCGACCAACGGATGTGCAGCGGCGGCAGATCGAAATCCCTGCCACCCAGATGCAGCCGTCTACCCCGCGCCCCCAGGGGACGGAGAAAACCTCGTTTCGGGAAATGCTCTCGGAAGCGGTGAGCGGGGTGGAGAAGCTGCAAGATAATGCGGACACTACAATCAAGAAACTGGTGGCCGGTGAAATCACGGACGTGACGGAAACCATGGTGGCAGTGCAGCAGGCAGACATGTCGTTCCAGACAATGATGACCTTGCGGCGCAAGGTCATGGAGGCCTATCAGGAGATCATGCGCACCCAGGTATAACCAGGGTCTAAAACGCACACTATTCAAGGGTTTATTACGAAAGGGCCGGTTTCTGCGTGCGGGAGACGGCCCCGGATTGCAACGCGGGTGGCGCCGTTTTCCGATTGCGTTTCCCTCGCAGACAGTCCGGCTGTATTCGGCGGCGGCGCCGCCGCGCATGTGATGCGTGGACGCGTTGGAAACGCTTGGCCCGGCGGGTAGCCTTTGAGCCCCGGCGTGCGCCATGGCGGAGCTGAGAATTAAATCGCTATAGTTTTTCCGTCCGGCGCCAGGAGCTTGACCGGCGGACGGTGTGTTGTCAGCCGCCGGGACGCTGTTGCGGGGGTCCGGAGCGGTTGCGCAGGTGTATGAGGGGGTGGTGTGTCGCGGCGCAAGAATCACGGATAGGCCGCGGTAGAACATAGGCGGATGGCCAACAGATGCAAGGACGCCGGTCCGGATCGTTCCCAAATGCCGGCGGGAAGGTTACACCCGTGGATTTCTTGCGACAGTTCTTGGGCGGAATTGCCGGAACCTGGCAAAGCCTCTCTCTCAGCGCCCGGATCAACCTGGTCTTGTGGGGCCTGGCCGTGGTGGTGGTTATCGCGTTGGTGATCTTTGTCGGAAGCCGGCCCCAGTATGTTACGCTTTCGGACCAGGTGACGGCGAAGAACGTGGTGGCTATACGAGACCTGATCGAAGAGCAGAATATCCCCTATCGGCTCGCAGACAACAACACAACCCTCAAGGTGCCCATGGAGCACCTCAGCGACGCGCAACTGATCCTGGCACAGAACAACATACCGGTCGGCCGCCGTATGGCCCCGGGCTTCGACCTGTTCGACCAGCAGGATCTCATGACAAACCGCTACCTTCAGGACGTGCAGTTTATGCGCGCGTTGCAGGGGGAACTCGAGCAGATTCTCAACGATTTCGAGTTCATCGAACACTCGCGGGTCATCATTCGCGAGGCGCGCGATGAACTGTTTCGCCGCGATGAAAAACCTGCGGAAGCCCTGGTAACACTCCAAAGCACGCGATCCCTCACCGATGACGAAGTGAAGGGCATTGTCAGCCTCGTGGCCCAGGGCGGCGGCCCCAACCTCAACCGGGAACAGGTCACGGTCATGGCCACCGACGGGCAGGTGCTGGCGTCCCCGCCGGACAGCGAGTTCGCGTCGATGGCCAATTCGAAGCGTGAGTATATCGTGCAGTTGGAAAAGGAGCGGGAGCAGCGCGTTATCGCGAGCCTGCGGGACATGGGGGTGCGGGCGACAGTACGGGTGAGTGCGCAGGTGGACTTCGACGAGGAGGAGGTGACGCAGGAATTGGCGGAGGAAGGCCCCGAGATCAGCACGTACACAACCTCGGCGGAGGTATCGAGTACGGAAAACCTGCCCGAGGGCGCGCCCGGCACCATGGCGAATATCGCCGAAGCAGAGGCGGAAGGCGGGGTGACGCATTCCGAAGAGACGACGGAAAGCATCGCCAATATGGAACCTTCGTATACCCGGACAACCACGCGCAGCGGCCCGGGAGATGTGATAAAATACATGGTAGCGCTGGTGGTGGAAGGCGAATATGAAGAAGAGACGAACGCCGAAGGCGAAGTGCTGGGCCGCAACTACCTGGGCCTCACGGACGACCGGCGAGAAACATATACGGACCTAGCGCGCATGGCGGTGGGCGCGGGCGAGGTGGAAACAGAGGTCGTGCTGCATGATCATCCCTTCGAGGTAGGCGATCAGGCCGTCACCGCGGCGGCGATCTCGGAGGCGCAGGCGGAACGGGCCTACGAGGTGTGGGGGCAGCGCGCCTGGTTGGCGGGGCAGGTGGTGCTCATCCTCCTGGGGTTCGGTTTGCTACGGTTGTTCTTGCGCCGGGCAGTCGAGGCACCCGAGGAAGAAGGCGAAGAGAGCCCCGAGGCGCCGGAAGAATCGGCGGTGTCCGCGGCGGAAACCCGCCGTCAGCAGATTAACGAAGAGGTCTCACGGCTCTCGCAGGAACAGCCCGAACTGGTCACAACGCTCTTGCGGTCGTGGCTTGCGGAAGATGAGGAATAGGCCACGTATAAGGAACGCAAACAGCTCAGTGTCGAGGAACTCGACGGGCGCCAGAAAGCGGCTATACTGCTGGCGACGCTGGGCCCGGAACACGCGAGCCGCATCATGGGGCAACTCACGGATGACGAGGTCGAGCAGATGACGCTCGACCTGTCGAGCTTGGGCACCATCCCACCGGAAGTGCGCGAGGCGGTACTCAACGAGTTCCACGAGATGGCCGTGGGCAAGAAGTATTTAACCCAGGGCGGAATCGATTATGCCCGCAATCTGCTCGAGAAAAGTTTCGGGGCTGACAGGGCGTTCGATATTCTCAACCGGCTCCAAACCAGTCTGCAGGAAGTGCCGTTTCAGTTTTTGAAGAAGGCGGACCCCTCTCAGGTTTCCAGCTTTATCCAGGATGAGCACCCGCAGACAATCTCGCTCATCCTGGCGCATATGCCGCCGCAGACGGCGGCTATCGTGATCTCGGCTCTGCCGCATCATGTGCAGGCGGAAGTGGCCATGCGAATCGCCACGATGGATCGCACGCCGCCGGAGATCGTGCGTGAAGTCGAGCGCGTACTCGAACGCAAGATGGCGGCGGTCTTCAGCCAAGGATTCACGTTTGCAGGCGGTGTGAAGGATGTAGCGGAGATACTCAACCGCATCGAACGGGCAACGGAAAAGACTATCATGGCCGAGCTCGAGGAGCGGGATCCAGAATTGGCGGATGAGATCGCCCGGCTCATGTTTACCTTCGAGGATATTACCTATGTCGACGATAGCGGCATCCAGAAAGCCATGCGCGAGATCGAGTCGAAAGATCTGGCGCTGGCGCTGAAATCGGCCAATGATGAAGTGAAAGAGAAGATTTTCCAGAACATGTCCGAGCGGGCGCGGGAAATGATCAAGGAAGAGATCGAGTTCATGGGGCCGGTACGGCTGCGCAATGTGGAAGAAGCACAACAGAAGATCGTGGCGGTGGTGCGGCGTTTGGAGGAAGCGGGCGAACTCATGGTGCAGGGCCGCGCCGGCGGCAGCGAAGACGAAATCCTGGTGTAGCGGGGAAGAGCGGACAGATCACAAATGCACAGGGAAAAAATATACAAACGCGACACCGATGCCTCTGACCGGGATGTGGCACCTTTCGAACGTAGCGCCCTTGAAACGCCTTTGCCGGACATTGCGGCACCGGCAACGAACGCGCCGGATGGTCCCGCCGATCTCGATGCGCTTCGTGAAAAGGTGATCGCGGAGGCCATCGAAGAGGGCAAGGAGGAGGCGAAACGCAAGGTAGCGGAGGCCTACGAAAAAGGGCTGCAAAAGGGCATACAAGCGGGCGAGGCGCAGTTCCAGGAGCAGGTGGGCGAGAGCGCCCGGGTCTTGCAAGAGGCCGCGGCGGCGATGCGGGCGGCCTATGAAGCTTTTCTTAACGCGCTCGAGCCGGAGGTGTTCGAACTGGTCACGCTCATTGCGGAACGCGTGGTGGGACACGAGGTGCGCACAGACCCGGAACTTATCCTCACCACCGTGCGGCGCGCGATCGCTGTGGTCGTGGACCGCGGCACGCTTACCGTGCGGCTGAACCCGGAAGATGCGCAGGCGCTACGCGAACAAAAGGTTACGTTGCTCGAAGAGTTCGAAGGGATCGAGCACCTGCGTATCGAGCCGGAACCCGAGATCTCCCCTGGCGGATGCCGGGTGGACAGCGGGCGCATGCATGTGGATGCACGAATCGAGACGTTGCTCGAAAACGTGCTCAACGAACTAGCGGACTAGCCCATGGCCGCGTTGCACCTTCAACGGTTCCGGCAGCGCCTTGCTGAGGCACGGGCGCTGAATCCCGCTGGGCGGGTGGTAGACATTATCGGGCTGACGATCCAGGCGACGGGCCCGGCAATGAACGTCGGCGACTTATGCTATGTGGAAACCGGCGCCGGCGAAAACGGCAGCCCGGAACGGGTACCCGTGGAGGTGGTCGGATTCCGGGGGGACCGCATTCTGCTCATGGCCCTGGGCAACATGCAGGGCATCGGCCCGGGAAACCTTGTCATTCCGACGTTCAGACCGCAGATAGTGCGGGTGGGCCCGGAACTGCTCGGGCGCGTCATCGACAGTATGGGCGCACCGTTGGATGGCCGGCCCGCGCCGCGCTGTGCAGACGAAGTACCCTTGCGCGCTTCAGCGCCGCACCCGCTCACACGCCAACGCATTACCGACCCGCTGGTGACAGGAGTGCGGGCTATCGACGGGTTGATGACCTGCGGCAAGGGCCAGCGTGTCGGAATCATGTCGGGCAGCGGAGTGGGCAAGAGCAAGCTCATCGGCATGGTGGCGCGCAACACCACGGCGGATGTGAATGTAATCGCCCTTATCGGCGAACGTGGCCGCGAGGTCCGGGAGTTCATCGAGAAAGACCTGGGCAAAGAGGGACTGGCGCGCTCGGTGGTCGTGGTGGCCACTTCCGACGGTCCCGCCTTGCAGCGGCTCAACGGGGCCTATATAGCAACTTCTATCGCAGAATGGTTTCGGGAACAGGGCGCCGATGTACTCCTGATGATGGACTCGTTAACGCGATTCGCAATGGCACAGCGTGAGATAGGGCTCGCGGTGGGCGAACCGCCGACGACGAAGGGCTATCCCCCTTCCACCTATGCCCTCCTCCCGAAACTCCTCGAGCGTGCCGGCACGTCGGCACAAGGCTCGATAACCGCGTTTTATGCGGTGCTCGTGGAGGCGGATGACCTCAATGATCCCATCGGCGACGCCGCACGCAGCATCTTGGACGGGCACGTGGCACTGTCGCGCGACCTGGCCGCGCGTAATCATTACCCGCCGGTGGATGTACTGCAAAGCATCAGCCGGAGCATGATCGATGTGGTGGATGAAGAACACCGGACACTGGCGGGGCAAGTGCGCCAGATCATGGCGACCTACCGGGATGCGGAAGAATTGATCAATATCGGGGCGTATGTACCAAAGAGCAATCCCGAGATCGACCGCGCCATCCGGCTGATTCCGCACATCAATGCGTTGCTTCGCCAAGACCTCTACGAGAAGTCGGACTTGGCGAAAGCGCTGAACACCATGCGCCGGGCAGTGGAGGGCTAGAGCGATGGCATTGCGCAAACCGGGCCACTTCGCGACGCTGTTGCGCGTGCGCAAACGCCAGGAGAACCGCCAATCGGCGATGCTCGGGCACGTGCGCAAAGTGATCGCCCATGCACAGGAAGACCGGCAGGCTATCGCGCACCAGCAACAGGCGGCACTCGATAAGGCGGGGCAATTGGCGCGCAAGCGGTTCGACGCGGCGGATGTGCGGCGCTTTTACCAGTACGAGCGGTACCTCGCGCGGCGAGCGGATGAAAAGGATGCGGAGATTCAGAAGCTCACGCAGGAAGAAGCACAGGAGCGCGCAAAACTCGAGGATGCGATGAAGCACAGGCGCATGGCGGAGCACCTCGAGGACCATGTGGCGAACACGTATGCGGGGCATGTGCGCAAATTTGAACAGCAGCAGTCGGACGAAGTGGCATCGAATTATCATACGCGCGGTATTCCAAGAGCCGGCGGAGGCGGCTGAAGCGCATGAAGTATCTACTTTACGGATTTATCGCCCTGCTGACATTTGCGGGAGCGCTGGCGGCGACCCTCGCGGCCTCAGGCAACCTGAACGCAGAAAGTCTCGAGACAATCCTCGGGCCCTCGGCAGCGCCGGAAGAATCGTCTGAGGAGGCGTTGCCCACAGATGAGGAAGACCCGCTGTCCTCGCTGGCGCAGGCGTTGAAAGCGCGCGAAAAAACACTCGAAAAGCGCGCGGAAACCCTCGAGGAGCGGGAGAAGGAGTTGGATAAACGCGAAACGGAGTTGCGCACCCTCGACAACACCGTGCAGCAGCGGATCAAAGAACTGAATACGTTGCTCGCGGATTCGGACAACGAACGGGAAGCGCGCCGCAAAACGACCGCCCTTACCCTCGAGGAAATGGATCCCGAGAAAGCAGCCGAACGACTGACCGGCCTCGCACCGGAAGAGGCGGTGGCGATATTGCGGCTGGTCGACGATAAAGAACGCGCAAAGATTCTCGAGGAAATGACGCCAGACGAGGCGACCCGGCTGTTGCGGATGTTCCAGGAACCGCCGTTGTAAAGAGAGCCCGGTTTCTGCGCGCGCATTTTGCCGCCCCTCCCCCCCATCTCTTCCGGCCTGATTGAGCCCTTGTCTCTATCGAAGGCGCATTGTGTGTCTTCGTAATCATCCCATCTGAAAGGAGGTGATCTATGTGTATGCAGAACTACTGTCAAGACTGGCCATCCTGGGCAACACCGGCTCCGCAATCAAGTCCAATGATCTGGCGGCAACGCTGGAAGGCGCTTCGTTCTTCGAGATTCTGACCGAAGAACAGGGCACGGCGGCAACCGTGAACCCGGCAAGTGCCGGCACAGCGGATACCGCGGAATCGGCCACGGAAATCCAGGCCGAACCGGAAGACGAAACCGCACCGGCCACCGGAACACCGCCTGAAGAGGCAGCGTCCGAAGCGGAGGCGGCACCGGAAGCGGATAACGCGCTTGTTAGGGTGTTGACTGCGGCAATGATGGCGGATACCGCTACACCGCACGTGCCTGCAAACGTGGCGCCAAGCATTGCGGTGGGGACCATTACCCACGCGAACACGTCTGTTTCCAGCGATGGAGGTGTCGAGGCACTCATGCAGGTGCCAAGTACAACCGTTGCGGTGGAGACGGCACAGGCTGTGGATGCCGACGGCGAAGGCGAAGGCGAAGGCGAAGGCGAAGCCGAGGAGGCCGCGCCATCTCCCAAGGCGGGTGTCTTCAAGCTCATGACGGCGTCAGTCGCGAAAACCGTCGAGGCGGCATCCGCTTCCACAGCGCCAGCGGCTGCACAGGGCAACCCGGTTAACGCGGAAGCAACCGGCGACACCGCACCGGCCGCCGTGCCGGAGGAAGCCACGCTGGCAAAAGCCGTCGCGGCCAAGCCCGTACCGGCCCAATCCGCAGTGGCTGAGTCCGCACCGGCCACCGTGCCGGAGGAAGCCATGCTGGCAAAAGCCGTCGCAGCCAAGCCCGCACCGGCCACCGTGTCGGGGGAAACCGCGCTGCTGAAGCCAGCCCCGCAAGCCGCTGCAACGCATGACGTGCCGCCGGAAACCACGCTGGCAAAAACCGTCACAGTGAACCCAACAACAACGGAGGAATCCGCACCGGCCACAAAAACGGCGCCCGCGACAGACCAGGCACAAATCGAGCGCCTCATTGCACTGGGCCGGCGTGTGCCGCAACTCATGCGCGCGCCAACCCGCGTGCAGATTATGACCACCGAAACGGCCAAGGAGGCGATGACGGTCAAGGAGGCCATGACGGCGAAGCAGGCCATGACGGCGAAGCAGGCCATGACGGCGAAGCAGGCCATGACGGCCAAGGAGGCCATGACGGCCAAGGAGGCGATGACGGCCAAGGAGGCCATGACGGCCAAGGAGGCCATGACGGCCAAGGAGGCCATGACGGCCAAGGAGGCCA
>CAZMVU010000139.1:0-13069 GCA_964569295.1 uncultured Nitrospirales bacterium | reverse complement strand
AAACAGCCGTGCTAGAGCTTACACAAGGTGCCCGAATAACTTCTTGTTGTTCTTTCACTCTTGTCCAAAACAATCTTTTGAAACGTAGGGGCCGCCTTGAGCTTGACGGGGGCCTCCGATGGCGTAGGAGAATCGGGGTATAACGAACCAGTTCCCAACGCACACACGGAGTACAGTGTCATGCTACGGTCTGCCAGCCTGTTCAGTCAATTGCTCGAGCAATTCCCGCGCCACGAGTTCGCCCGCCTGGTCAAGAAGCACCAGGCTGGCGGGCCGGGGGGGTGGGCAGGAGGGGTTGCCACCGATTCACACCGATGGACACGGATTAAAGTATAGTTCTTCGCAAACTCAATCGGTGTTCATCGGTGTTCATCGGTGGCCGATTGGGCTTGAAGGGCTCACGGTGGTGAATGAGCGCACCACATTGGAAGGTACGTGGGGTGGGCAGGCGCACGGGCACCAGGCTGAATTTGCCTCGAAAGGGTTCACCTGCTGGACGCAGTTCGCGATGCTGCTCCTAACCGTCTAACAAGAAATCGGGAGACCACATCCCTAAAACGGAGGATTCTGCCAGGTAAAACCCCTCTATTACATAGCTCGGCCCTCTCAGCCAGAATAATTTTGGACAGCAGTGGTCGTCTGTCGGGAAAAATGGGGACAGACCCAAGCGAGCCGGTCGTCAGTTGAGACGATTCATGGGCGCATCTGCCTGCGGGCTCAGGTAACACACAGCCGTGGCTGTATGATTTTGCGAGCGCGTGGCCTGTGCCCGATTCTCACATAAGCGTCACGTCATTCTGGGGTGGACTCGCACCACTCTGACATTATGTGCACGCGAAGACGCAGTGGCACGGGCCGTTAGCGCAAAAGAAAGGGCGGGTTCTCGTCTACAGGGCGGGCGAGCGTACCCGCGAGCCGGAATTCCTTGTTCTTCAATGCACAAGCTGGCGCGTATGGCGCTAAAGAATTACCAATGCTTAAGGGGCTTACACACCCGGCCAGTCATAGAAAAGCACGCCGTCTTTCGGGCGTCGCCGCGCAAGACACCCTTCGAGTTTCGGCGCGCGGGGTACGCCAAGCACGGCGTCGTAATTCGTAGTCTGACCCGGAATTTCGGTAGTATAGTCGAACAGGATAGGCGTATCCTTCGCAGGGTGGGAAAACGTGGGCCGCGCGCAGCAGGCGTGAAAGGCAGCCCAATCCGGCCGGGGAGGCCTGGGGGCATGAGTTCGCGTGAAGCGCGGGAAACAGTTTTCGGCTGGCGGTTGTTCTGAATAATGGGTAACAAGCGGGACGTTTTACCCTGGGCCGGGCAGCGACCTTTGTGCGGCCCGCCGAGAGGCGCTATACGGCTGTTCGGGCAGTGCCTTGGTTTGGCATAACCACCCACAGCCGGGATACCGCACATGCGTGCATATCGTGGAGGTGTTCGAATATGTCCCATGGCAATGCCTTAGCATGGCGCCGATTCCTGGGGCGTGCGGCAATGCTCAGCGTGGTGGTGATGGCTCATGCCGCAGCGCAGGCGGCGGATGTGGTTTTCGGAGCGGGCGAAGCGATGGTCCCGTGTACGCCACACTATGTCGTGGATGAGAATGGCACCTTGGACTTGGACGCCGTGCGTGCGCTTACGGAAAGCGACTGGACACATGCACGGCGGCCGGTAGTGAATCTCGGCGTTCTGGACGCCCCGGTATGGTTGCGGCTTACGGTGCGTAACGAGATGCCCGGCGCCCGCCTCGTCTTGGAATACACGAATCCGCGGACAACCTACGTCGACTTCTACCGGCCAACGGACGAGGGCACCTATGCCATACACCGCGCCGGCCCCGGCTACCGCAGCCATAACGGGCGCCAGACCTCGCTCCTGCAAATGAACCCCGCTTTCGACCTACGCCTTCCCGCCGGCGCTGTGGAAACGTATTACCTCCGTCTCGAAAACACCGGGATTATGCGCTTTAACCTGCGGGTGTGGACACAGGAGGCGTTCGCCCGCCAGATGGGTTATGCCGGCCTGGGGAACATCGCCGTGTTCGGCATGTTGCTGGCCCTGGTCATCTACCAGGTGCTGATTTTCTTGTCGTTGCGGGAATATGGATACCTCTACCTGGGCATGTTCGTGCTGAGCTTCATGTTCGTGCACCTGAGCGCCACGGGCATTGGCACCATGTTCTTCTGGTCCCATTCCCCCTGGCTGAACGACCGCGGCTCGGCCTTTTTTGTCACCCTCACGCTCACCCTCGCGGCCGTCTTCGTAACCACCATGAACCACCGCGCCGGCTCCGGGCTCATGCTTGCGCTGGGCGGGGTGTTGGTGTTCTTCGGGCTGGTGGCCATGCCGGTGCTGAGTTTCGCGGACACGATCTACCGGCTCTACCCGACCCTCGCACTGGGTATTTGCGTGCCGGTGTACACCCTCGGCACCGGCCTGTTCTGTTGGCGGCGCCGGGTGCCTTTCGCCCTCCTGTTCCTGCTTGCCTGGGGCAGCATCAGCCTGGTCTGCCTGTTCGTTACGCTGACCCAACTGCGCATCCTGCAAGTGTTTCCGCTCAGCGGCGAGGTCACTTTTTCCCTGGCCTTCGTCGGGTGCGTGTTCTTATGGTCCTTTGCGCTCATCGGGCGGGTAAAAGCGCGCGAACAAGAGATGCGCCGCACCCTCGAAACCCAGGTGCAGCAACGCACGGCGCAACTCGAACAAAGCCTGAGCCAGGTGCGCACGCTGCGCGGTCTGCTGCCTATCTGCGCGCGGTGCAAGAAAATCCGGGACGACAAAGGCTATTGGAACAGCGTAGAGTCCTATGTGCACCAGCACACCGAAGCGCAGTTCAGCCACAGCATCTGCCCGGTTTGTATGGAAAAGCTCTACCCCGAATACACCGGACACGAGGAGCCGAACCCCGGCCCCACCACCTGATCAAGCCACGCCGGTCCGGTGCGGGGTCGCCGGTGAACGCGCGGTATGCGCTAGAACCGGCTTTCTTCGTGCGCCAGCGTGAAGTCACGCACGGGCGCACTCGCCAAAACGTGGCCCCCTGTATCATACATCACAGCCCATTGACCGGGCGTGATGGCGCGCTGCGGGGTGTGCAGCGCGACCCGGGCGCCCGCCCGGATGGGCGATACCGTGGCGGGGACGGGCGTGTGATGGGAGCGAAGCTGCACAAGACACTCGAAAGGTTCCTCCTGCCGGGCAAGGCCGCCCCAGCACAGACGGCTCGTGTCGAATGCCGTGCATGGCGTGGCCTCGGCGTGCGCGACCAAGACGGTGTTGCGGGCCGTGTCGAGGCGAACCACGTAGTAGGGGCGGTCCGCGCTGAGCCCGAGCCCCTTGCGTTGACCGGGGGTGTAGTGCGTAAGGCCCGTGTGCTCGCCCACCACCTCGCCCGCGAGCGTCATAATCGGCCCCGGGCGCGGCGTGCCAAGGTGCTGGTCGAGAAAACTGCGGTAGTTGTTGTCTGGCACAAAGCAGATTTCCTGGCTCTCAGGCTTGTTCGCCGTGCGGAAATCGAGCTTCTGGGCGTGCGTGCGCACGTTATCCTTGGTGAGGTCGCCAAGGGGGAAGCAGGCGCGCCGCAGTTGCGGCTGGGTAAGCGGCGCGAGCACGTAGCTCTGGTCCTTCGGGCGGTACGCGGCGCGCCGCAGCGCGACACGCCCCTCATACGTAACGAGCCGCGCATAGTGCCCCATGGCGATGTAGTCCGCCCCCAGTTTATCCGCGTGCTGGTATAGGGCGCCGAACTTGATCATGCGATTACAGCGCACACACGGGTTCGGCGTGCGGCCGGCGGCATATTCCGCGGTAAAATGCGCGATGATGTCGCGGCTGAAGCGGTCGACGGCATGCACCGTCTCATGGGGGATTCCCAGGCGCTCGCACACGCGCCGGGCATCCTGGGTGGCCTCGATACCGCAACACGGCTCGAACACCGACTTGCCGGGATGCTCGGGTACAAGCCGCATGGTTACCCCGTAGCAGTCGTACCCGGCCTCGGCAAGCAATGCCGCGGTAACCGCGCTGTCGACCCCGCCGCTCATGGCAACGAGGATTCTGGCATCCTTCGGCGGGTGCATGATGGGCTTGGCTGCGTTCGCGCGAACGCTCAGTTTCCGGACTGCGCTTTTTTCGAGGCCGGCTCTTGTGTTTGCGGCGGTGCCGGCGGCTGTTGCGCGCCCTGCTGGGCGGTGGCGCCAACGCCCTTGGCCGCAGGCGGCTTGATTTCCCCGGGCGGTTTCATGGCGCACTTACCCTCGAAAAGCACGCCCTCGGCAATGCTCACACGCGGGGCCGTAATGTCACCGATGACCTTGCCGCCGGCCAAGATTTCCAGGCGATCCTGGGCGTATACGTTGCCGTGGACTTCCCCGCCGATGATCACCTGGCCGCCGATGATGTCGGCCTTCACTTTGCCGCTTTCATTCACCACGATACTGTCGGCACACTGCACCCGGCCGGAAACCTGCCCTTCGATACGGATCGTACCCTCCGAGTGCACCTCGCCACTGATGGTGGTGCCGGGGCCGATAATGCTCACCACCTTGTTCTCGTTGTATTTCTTTCGCGATTCGAGCATAAAGCCTGCCTATGTGTGTCGTGCCGGTAGGGCGCCGATGATTACCGATGCCCGCAAACGCGCGGGCCTTGGGGGTCTTGAATGTTGCGGGGGCGGTCAGCAGGCGCGAGCACCCTTGCCGGCCGATGACTGCCTGATGCCGCCGCATGCACGGGAAAGTATACTACACCCGCCCGTCCAAACGCATACAACCGGTTTGGGCCTGGCGCCTTGTCAGCCGCCGAGGTACTGACCCGCGTTGATGGGCTGTCCATTCTCGCGCACTTCGTAATGCAGGTGCGGGCCCGTTGAGCGCCCGGTTGTGCCCACCCGCCCGATGGGGTCGGAACGCATCACGAAGTCGCCCTTCTCGACCAGGCACTTGGAAAGGTGGGCATACCACGTGTGCAGGTCGTTGCCGTGATCGATCTTGACGAGATAGCCGTAATAGCGGTCGCGGGTGGCCTCGATGACAGTACCCTTGGCCGATGCCCGCACCGTGGTGCCGGTGGGCGCGGCAATGTCGACGCCGTCATGGTGGCGGATGCGCCGTGTGAAGGGATCCTTGCGGTACCCGAAGTCCGAGGTGATTTGGCCGGCGCGCCGTGCCACAGGCCAGATCGAGGGTGTCCGCTCGATACGATCCCGCTGCACTTCGATATCGTCGATAAGCTCGCTCAAACTGCCGGTGCGCAGGCTCATTTCCTGAATGATCAGGTCGGCGCTCGGCCGTGACATGCCATAGATCAGCACAGGCGGGCGCAGGCGCTCATCATGCCGGGCGAGCACCGTCGCGCCGAAACCTTCCGGAGGACCGCCCTTCCCGCTGCCGAGATTCATATCCGCCGGGGTGGACTCTGCACGTGGCGCAAGGCCGGTCACGCTGCGTATCCGGCTCTCGATCTCGAGCACTTCGTTGAGCCGTGCCGTCACCGCTCCGATACTTTCGCGATAGGCTGCACGGTCCGACTCCTTGGCCGCCTCGAGTTCGGTTTTCTCCTGACGCAGCCGCGCAATCTCCTCGGCGAGAGACTCGAGGCGCGCGGTTTGCGAGGCATTGAGCGCCGCTTCCCCCTCTTCCGCCTTGCGCACGGCTTCCTGCATGGCATGGTTCTGCCGGGCAAGCGCGCGCTGGCGTTGGAAAAGAAAGGCCGAGGCAAAAACCAGCAGAGCCAAGGCGATTACGGGAAGCCAGATATGCACCGCATTCACGGTCAGGGTGCGGCGATTACTCCGATCATGGGGGATCAGCATCACGGTCCACTGTTTCATGTACAATATAGCTCCATGTTCCAGGGGGCGTGGTACTCGCGCGGCACGTAGTTTTCCCTCTATCGGTTGCCTTTCGCGTGGGCACCCCTACAAGATATTGTTGCGATGCCCCATACCCATCGTGCCGGACTATAGCACGGCGGTTTCGGGAAGTCAAACGAAATACCAAAAATGCGTCAGATTGCGCGCCATTCATGGCTGGAGAATTTCCCCATTGCTACACAAGTCTTGTCATGCCAGTAGCTTCTGCCGTGCGTCACCTGGCATCATGTGCCTGGAACAGCTGATATTGCGCAATTTCTCCCAGGTCACACACCTCGTGTAACCCCTGTTCGCCGTTGGTCATCCGGAATTTCGCGGTAAAAATCAGGGACAAAAAAGAGATGGAACTGTGTAAGCGCGCTTACGTATACAGCAGGGGGCTTGGGTCGCGTATGCTGAAAAACTGCGGGTAATGCCGGTAACCGGCGCGTGCGACAACCCGTTGCTGGGAGGATAGTCAGGTGCATCGTTTTTTTATCGCCTCTTGTCTGCTGTTGGCCACGGCCTGCGCCGGGGCCGGGGCCGGGGATACCGTATATCTCGTGAACGGGGACAAGGTTTCCGGCGCGCTACACGAGATAACACGCGATACCATACACATTGAAACCCCTTATGCGGGCGCGTTGGCCATTGTCCGCGAGGCCGCCCTGGGCATCAACACCGAAACCGCGGTGTCGGTTTTTCAGGCGGATGGCGGCGTGACGGCGGTCCGGTTGGTCTGGGACGGCGACACCCAGCAGGTGGCGGATGAGGCCGGGGTGCGGCCCATGCCCCTTACGGCCATGGCCGAGGTGGTTGGAGCCGGCGCACAGCAAGCCCCCGCCGAAGAGGCGCCAGCGGCTGAAGAATCCGCACTGGACGAGGTGGAGGAAGCACCACCCTCCTGGGGCGGGTCTGTCGAGTCGGGACTCACGGTACGCTCCGGTAACACGGACACCACCGACTTTTCGCTCACGGCAAAACTGGTGCGGGAGACGGCCGACCACGTGCTTACGTTCAAGGCCGCGGGAAGCTATGGCGAAGCGGATGGCGCTATCAACACGCGGCGTATCGCGGGCGAGGCCCGCTGGCAGGCCTACATGAGCGATCGATCCTACCTCTATCTGCTGGGCGGCGCCGAGCGCGACGACGGCCGCAAGCTGGACCTGCGTCTTTCAGCCGCTTTGGGCGCGGGCTACGACTTCGTGGATACCGCAACGCGTACCTTCTCGGCGGACCTGGGCCTCGAGTATACCTGGGAGCGGTGGCTCCCCTTCACCCCATGGGAGCGCGGCAACGTGCGCGACGCACGCCGTGCGGAAGCGGCCGCGGCCATCCAAGACCTGCACGAGACCATCGCCGCGACCGGCCTGACGCCGCAGTTGGCCATGCAACTCAATGAACAACGCGCACTTCTCGACAAGCCGTTGAAGGACTTCGATACACGCAGGGAGGATGACGCGAGCCTGCGCATGGGTGCGGTCTACACCCAACAGATTCTTAAGCACAGCACGCTCAGCGAAACCCTCACGCTCTATCCAAACATCGACACCCCCGGCGAGTTCCGTGGCGTATCCGAGTTCAGTTTCGCCACGCCGCTCACCGACGTCCTGAAACTCAGCGTGAGCCTGCGCTCGGAATACGACAGCATGGCCGGGGACCAGGGCGTCGATCCGTGGGACAACACGCTGGTGACCGGCCTGCGGTATGAGTTCTGACCGAAACTAAAATGCCAACCGAAGCGAGCCGCCGAGATAACCGGCGTCATCCAGGTCGATGCTGTCGTCGTCCCGGTCGCTCCGGTCGTCGCCTTCGCCGAACCAACGGTCGAAGGCATAGCCGGCCTCGATATCGAACCGCACATGCTCGCCGAGATCGAAGGCTACGCCGGCGGCGATGCGCTTGTCTTCAAATTCGAGACGGTCGTCATCGTCATCGCGGCCGGCACGCACAAAGTAATGCGAGTTCCAGGCGAAGGTGAGATATGGCGTAATGTTCTCGGTCGCCTCATAGCGCAGGGCAGCGCGCACGTTGTCGATGGGAAAGTACGAGGTTTCGAAGCGCAGCCGATCGGTGATGGGCCCACCCGCAACCAGGAAGGGCAACCCGAGCACGAGGTAGCGGCCGCTCTCGAATTGCCATTGGTAGCCGACTCCAGGGTAGACCGGCCAATCATGGCGGGTGTCCGCATGGAATGCCAGAATCCACGCATTCCGCCCGTCGGGTATGCGCAGCAAGCCGGTGCCTTGCAGGTAGATCTCGTCGCTACTGTCGAATAACTCATCCGAGGCGGAACCAACGCGCAGCGTACCCGCAACGGTCCAGCCGCGATCGAGCTCGCGGAGGTAGCCAAGGCCGGCAGACACGTCGTACAGGTCGCTTGGCAGGGCGATGCCGGGTGCGAGCAGGCCGTCCGTGTCGAGATCGAGGCCATACACGCTGGCGCCCGCAAACAGGACCTGTCCCTCTGCATGCCATACCGGGACACGCAGGTCCAATTCATATTCGGTCAGCCCGAGCGATTCGCCCGTGTCCTTGATGTCCTCCGTGCTGAAAACATGGAGGTCCTGTTGCAGCCGGATGGCCGCCTTTTCTGGTTGCGGGTCGATCAGCACGCCCAGGTCGCCCTGGGCAAATGCCATGGTTGACGGGAGCAAGAAAGCCAGACCAAGCGAGATGCGAAGCAAAGACATAACGGTAACTCCTTGGGGCCGTGCCGGGGTGCTTTCCCGGCTACCTGAGCGTGATGAGTGACGGATCGAAGGCATCAGGTTTTTGGAAGCCTAGCAAGTTGAAGAGGGTGCCAGCTACATTGCTGAGGCCCGGCGTGTCCACACCGCGCATGCGCCACGGGTTGGCGCCGCTGAAGTCCTTAATGATGAACGGGACCGGATTCAACGTATGCGCTACATGGGGCTCGCGTTTGTCTTTGCGCTGGGTGAACAGGCAGTCGGCATTGCCGTGATCGGCGGTGAGCACGAGTACCCCCTGCGCCTTTTCCATGACCGGCAACAGCCGCGCGACGCACAGGTCCACGGTCTCGACGGCAATGCGCACGGCTTCGGGCTTGCCCGTGTGGCCGACCATGTCGCCGTTGGGGTAGTTGAGCCGGATGAACCGGTGCTTGCCGCTGCGTACGGCGTCCATGGTGGCGTCGGTGATTTCGGCGGCTTTCATCCATGGGCGTTCTTGGAACGGCACATCGTCCGACGGCAGGTTCACATAGGTTTCAAGGGTTTCATCGACTTTGCCGGACTTGTTGCCGTTCCAGAAGTAGGTGACGTGGCCATACTTCTGCGTTTCGGACACCGCATACGATGTAACGCCTGCCCCGCACAGATATTCGCTCAGAGTACCCTCGATGACCGGCGGCTCGACGAGGAAATGCTTGGGAATGTTCAAGTCGCCGTCGTATTGCATAATGCCCGCATAATACACATCGGGCACCCGCTTGCGCTCGAAGTAGGGGAAGTCGTCTTCCTCGAAGGCACGCGAGAGTTCAATGGCCCGGTCGCCGCGGAAGTTGAAACAGATGACCGCATCGCCATCCTCGATGGTACCCACCGGTTCGCCGTGCTCGACGATGACGAACTCGCCCAGGAACTGATCGTTCACCGTGGGGTCTTCGTCGTAGTAGGTTTGCACGGCCTCTTTGGCGGAACTGAACTGGCGGCCCTCGCCGAGCACATGCGTTTTCCAGCCGCGCTCGACAATCTTCCAGTTCGCTTCGTAGCGGTCCATGGTGACGATCATCCGGCCGCCGCCCGAGGCGATGCGGTAGTCGCGGCCGGCATCCTGGCTGAGCGTGCCGAGTTTCTTCTCGAGCGTGTCGATGTAGGTGAGGGCCGATCGCTCGTCCACATCGCGGCCATCAGTGAGGATATGGCACCGCACCCTGGAGAAGCCCTCTTCGCCGCACCGCTCGAGGAGCTTCAGAAACTGATCGATGTTGCTGTGCACGTTGCCATCGGAAAGCAGGCCGATGAAGTGCAGTGTGCCGCCCCCTTGGGCACGTGCGGCAACCTGCTTCCACGCTTCGCCCTCGAACACCGCGCCGGACTCGATGGCCTCGTTCACCAGCCGCGCACCCTGGCTGAAGACGCGGCCCGCACCGAGCGCATTGTGTCCGACCTCCGAGTTACCCATATCGCCGTCGGACGGCTGGCCCACGGCGGTACCGTGCGCTTTGAGCTGCGTGTAGAGCGGCTCCTGCATCATGCGGTCGAGCACCGGCGTATGCGCCAGGTACACGCCGTCCGACTCGTCCTGGTTGCCGATCCCGATGCCGTCCATGACGACGAACACCAGGGGGCCGGGATAGTTGTTGAAGCCATCGAGGGGTTGCAGGGTGTAGTCGCTCATAATGTATTACCGTGGGGTTGTGCCGCCGTGCCGGCCGCGGAATTGCCTACATGGAAAAAATGAGGCACGCAGGACTGGCGCCCCCTGTCCAAATAGTCTACGCACCGCCCCCGCCCGATGCAAACGCAAGATGCGCGCGCTTCACGGGGGTTTCATGCGGTGATGGTCGGTATCTTGTATCGGGCGAGTCGCCGGTCGCGGGTGATCAGGGTGAGGTTTTCGGTCTGCGCCTGAGCCACGAGCATGCGATCGAACGGGTCGTCGTGGTGACGTGGCAGCCGGCCAGCGGCAAGTGCATGGGCGATGGTTACCGGCAATTCCTCGAACCCGCTCGCCTCGATAGCTCCCGCCAGGTCTTCCGGCGTCTTGAGCTTGCCGAGGGCATGCTTGATCGAGATTTCCCATGCCGAGACCGCGCTCACGCAGGCCAAGTTCCGGGAATCCCGAATACCCTTACGCGCCTCTTCTGAAAGCGTGTCGTCGTTGGCCAACCACCAGAGGAGCACGCACGTATCAAGCAGGAGCCTCATTTCCGCTCACCGCGAAACGCCGCCGCGATATCTTCGGGAAGGTCGTCGAAATCGGCTGCGATTTCTACTTTTCCCTGCCAGATACCCGGCTCACGGGGAGCCGGTTCCAAGTGGTACGGCACCAGCCGCGCCACGGGCTTACCGGCGTTCGCAATGATGATCTCCTCACCTTGGGCAACCCGCTCGAGTAACCGGGAGAGGTGGGTTTTCGCTTCGTGGATATTGGCGGTTTTCATGGCGGCACTCCTGATGTAACCCGACTAAGTTTAGTCCAGTTTGTTGCAAAAAGCAAGCGCCGCCACATCGCACGTACCGCAGCGGCGCCATCAGGGTTATTCGGCAGCCGGCGGGATTTCCGAACGATAGAACAAATAGACGGCGACCAGGCTCAACGCGGTGAGCACATGCCACACGCTGTGCCCTTGCCACCAGGCGTCCGGCCCGGAGAAGCGGCCGGCCACATCGAGCGCGCGAATCCAGAACGCCAGGAGAAACAGCATGAGCGCCGCCGGCAGCCACCCGATGGCATAGCGCCGCTTGAAGAAGGCCCAATCGATCACCGACAGCGCGCCCACGGCGACTATCAACGTGCCGAGCACATTCGTCGAGGACATTTCCCATTTGTTCACGACGAGGTAGGCCCACACCACGAGGGATGCGCCCACAGTGATCGGCCACGTGGGAAACCCGCCTTTGCCGAGCCGCGGCGCCCACCGGCTCACACTCGCCGCAATCAGCGCCAACAGGGGCAGATACATGGAGACGACATCCAAGTGCTGACCCCAGCGCGTCATGGAAGCATGAAAAATTCCGCTGCCCACCCCGAGCAGGCAGCACGCCAGCCCGAAGTAGATGGTCAGCGGCGGGGTCGAAGGCAGTATACCTTCACCGCGGGTGCGCGGCCGGAAGCTATCGCCCAGCCCGATCGCGATGACATAGAGCCCGGCATAGACATACGCCAGGTTCGACCACGTGTTCGCCCGGGTGCGGAAGACGCTGGCCACGTGGGTCGTCTCGTTATAGGCCGGATCGTGCAATTCGTTGCTCGGCCGGAACGACGCCCATACGTTGACGTCCTTCCACAACACGAATACAATGCCTACCGCCAGTGTGGACAACACGATGCCGGCCAGCGCCAGCCCATGGACCCAACCCGGAAGTCCGGCCAGGTGCAGCCGTTGCCCGCCATGTTGGCGGATGCGCGCAATAATGGATACCATGACAACATTCCTGTGCTGCACAATACGTCACGCCGCCGCCGCTCGACAGCCACGGCCTGAACGCGCCATGCCATATGCTATAATCGCGAACCGGACCGGCACCCGGCAAACGTAAAGGAATTGCAACGTGGATGCAAGCACGAACCAGACCAGCGAGTACCCGCCGCTTCATATTGGCAGCCAGTGCCTGTTGGTACTGGAAGACCGCCGCTGCCTTGTGGCGATACTGAGCGCACAGCAAGACACGGTGCGCGTGAGCTTTCCCACGCGCGATTATCCGCCCGAGGGCGCACGGGTCGGCCTCGAAATTCACGACGAACACGGCTACGCCTCCTACGCCTGCGAAGTACTCGAAGCGGCGCGCGAAGTGGGCGACGGCCTCCTGCTCAAACGCCGCCCCGCGGAAGACAGCCGCATCCAGCACCGGCAGGCATGGCGCGCCGATACCAGCTTCCCGGTACACGTGAAACGCCATGCCCACCCCCGCCCGGTCGCGGGCCGCACGCGCAACATCAGCGCGCTCGGCATGCTGCTCGAGACCGACTGCCGTCTCGAGGCCGGAGAGAACTTCGACTTCACCCTCGAGCTGCCCGGTGGTCCGATCCAAGGCGTGGGCATTGTCGTGGAGGCGGGTGCCCAACCGGCGGACGACCCGGCGCAGTATGGGGTCCGTTTCGTGGGCATGGACCGGCAGGCTGCGCAGGCAATATCGAGCGAGGTATGGCGCACCTTGCGGCAACGCTACCACGTCCCGCCACGGCATTAACCCGGGATCGGCCCGAAACACCCTCTGTTTCCGGGGCCGGCGCATGCCATAGTGCTTACGAGCACGTTTTCTTGGCTTGCCCGCTCTTGGCGTTCGGAGAGTGGTTCGGGGTCGGGCGGCAATCCTTCTCCGCAAACAGCCTTGCATGTTCCTTGCGCGTCTGCGTGACAACTTCGCCGGCGTATTGCTCAACGAGCATCATGAATTCATGTGATCGTTAAGCCGTACCGCTAAACCCTTCTACATCTTTCTAGTCCATGCCTTCAGCGCTTGAATATGGCACATACATAACATGGGCCGTTGGCCCATACGCGTTAACTTAAGGATACAGCCCTGACAGTACCGCCT
>CAZMVU010000138.1:0-13141 GCA_964569295.1 uncultured Nitrospirales bacterium | reverse complement strand
TTCCGGAGCGCCGAAGGTGCGGTTCCATACCAGCCTGGGCCAGCGGCCCAGGTGTCGGGCCGTCGTTTTCTCCAGCGCTGAAAGCGCGCGCTATAAAAACCTATGGCTCGGGCTTTCAGCCCTGTGATTGCGGATGACGGATGACCTGGGCCTGCGGCCCAGGCTGGTATGGTGCGGGCCGTTGGCCCTAAGAAACAGCCGTGCTAGAGCTTACACAAGGTGCCCGAATAACTTCTTGTTGTTCTTTATACGAGTCAGTGCCTAAGGCACTAAGTCGGTTTTTCGGGACGGAGGAATGGTATGACCATTTCTATGCAAAGATAAAGGAGTTTGATATTGAACATGGTGAGTCCGAACGTATCGAGAAGATAGCAAATCTCGTCATGATACGTGACTTCTATTTGAACCGCCTAAGGAGCATCTTTGTGGGTGTTGCTGAGAATCCTCTCACGCTCTACAATACCAACGGCACACCGCTCTATTTGTTGTGTTTCGCATGTGCAAACGCGAGAGGCAAGAAAACCGCGTTAAGAATCGCGCAAGACATTCTTAATACGAAGTAGTCCCATGGCCATTTCCTCCATAGAGTGGACCGAATCCACGTGGAACCCGCTCACGGGCTGCACGAAGATCAGCCCGGGCTGCAAGTATTGCTATGCCGAGCGGATGGCGAAGCGGCTCAAGGCGATGGGCTCGCCCAATTACCGCGACGGGTTCGCCCTGCGGATGCACCCCCACGCGCTCGGGTTGCCGCTGCAGTGGAAGAAACCGCAGACCATCTTCGTGAATTCCATGAGCGACCTCTTCCACAAGGATGTGCCAGTTGACTACATCCAACAGGTGTTCGACGTGATGCGTCAGGCGCATTGGCATCGGTTCCAGGTTTTGACGAAACGCGCCGATAGGCTGGCCGAGGTTGCGTCCGCGTTGCCGTGGCCGGCGAATGTCTGGATGGGTGTCAGCGTGGAGAACGCCGATTACCTCCCGCGCATCGATCACCTGCGCAGCGTACCCGCCGCCGTGCGGTTCCTGTCACTCGAGCCCTTGCTCGGGCCACTGCCGGGGATGAACCTCGCTGGTATGGACTGGGCAATCGTGGGCGGGGAATCCGGCCCGAAGTCCCGCGTCATGGCCCCGGATTGGGTACGTGACATTCGAGACCAATGTCTTGCCGCCCGCGTGCCCTTCTTCTTCAAACAGTGGGGCGGGCGCAACAAGAAGAAGGCCGGCCGCCTGCTCGATGGCCGCACCTGGGATGAGATGCCGGTTCTTTCTGCGGACAGCATGAACAGGCGCGCGGCTGCATGCTGACACGACAAGGTGCGTTTGGTTCATACGACTCGCGGCGGCACTCGCTCGCCCCCCTCCCCTTGCACCTTGAATGGCATTTTCAGGCACAGATTGTCATCATGGGGGTTTGAAGCACTGCCAATGCCGAAGAGGCTTTCGGCCTCTTTCAACGCGGCAGGATGCCAAGTCTACAAAGCCTGAGAAATCCCATGAGCGCATTTGAACTGGTAACCGAATACGAACCGGCGGGCGATCAGCCAGAGGCCATCAAGGACCTTGTGACGCATCTGCGCGACGGCCAGCGCCATATCGTGCTGCTTGGCGTCACGGGCTCGGGCAAGACCTTCACCATGGCGAACGTGGTGGCCCAGCTCGACCGGCCGACCCTTGTCCTCGCGCACAACAAGATTCTCGCCGCCCAGCTCTACGGCGAGTTCAAGGAGCTTTTCCCGAACAACGCCGTCGAGTACTTTGTCTCGTATTACGACTACTACCAGCCCGAGGCCTATGTGCCCACGACCGACACGTACATCGAGAAGGAGTCGTCCATCAACGACGAGATCGACAAGATGCGCCACTCGGCGACGCGCGCGGTATTGACCCGCCGCGATGTGCTGGTCGTGGCGAGCGTGTCGTGCATCTACGGCATCGGTTCGCCGGACGTCTACAAAGAGATGCGCGTCGAGGTCGAGGAGGGCAAGTCCATGAGCCGGGAGCACCTTGTCGCCGGTCTTGTGGCCATGCAGTATGCCCGCAGCGACATGGACTTCTACCGCGGCACATTCCGCGTGCGCGGCGATGTGGTCGATGTGTTCCCCTCCCACGAGGCCGACCGCGCCATCCGCATCGAGTTCTTCGGTGACGATATCGACGGGGTCACCGAGATCGATCCGCTGCGCGGCACCACCCTGCGCCGCCTGCGCCGCGCGGAAATTTTCCCCGGCAGCCACTACGCCACCACGCAGGAGAACCTGAAGCGCGCCATCGAGGGTATCGAGCATGAACTCGAGGAACGGCTCAAGGAATTGCGTGACAACGAGAAGCTGCTGTTCGCCGAGCGCCTCGAACAGCGCACCCGCTTCGACCTCGAGATGCTGCGCGAGCTGGGCTATTGCTCGGGCATCGAGAACTACTCGCGCCACCTCGACGGCCGCATGCCGGGCGAGCCGCCGCCCACACTGCTCTCGTATTTCCCAGACGACTTCCTGCTCATCGTGGACGAGAGCCACATGTCGATTCCGCAGGTGGGCGGCATGTTCAAGGGGGACCGCTCGCGCAAGGACAAGCTCGTGGAGTACGGCTTCCGCCTGCCCTGCGCGCGCGACAACCGCCCGCTCACGTTCGAGGAGTTCGAGAAGAACGTAAACCAGGTGGTCTACGTAAGCGCGACGCCCGCCAACTACGAACTCGAGCAGAGCGAAGGGCTCGTGGTCGAGCAGGTAGTGCGGCCCACGGGTCTCGTCGACCCGGAGATCGAAGTGCGGCCCGCCGGCGATCAGGTGGACGATCTCCTCGAGGAAATCCGCAAGCGCGCGGAGAAGGGCGAGCGCGTGCTCGTAACCACGCTCACGAAACGCATGGCGGAAGACCTCACCGAGTACTACCGCGACATCAACGTGCGGGTGCGCTACATGCATGCTGACACGGACACCCTCGAGCGGATCGAGCTGGTGCGCGAGCTGCGCGAAGGCGCCTACGACGTGCTGGTGGGCATCAACCTGCTGCGCGAGGGGCTCGACATCCCCGAGGTGTCGCTCGTCGCTGTGCTCGATGCGGACAAGGAGGGCTACCTGCGCTCCCAGACCAGCCTTATTCAGACCTGCGGGCGTGCGGCGCGCAACGTGAACGGCATGGTCATCATGTATGCCGACAAGGAAACCGGCTCGATGAAGCGCGCCATCGGCGAGATGAACCGGCGCCGTGAAAAACAGCTCGAATATAACCAGGCGCACAAGATCACCCCGCGCTCTATCCAGAAGCGCATCTCGAATATCCTCGCCGGCATATACGAGCGCGACTACGTCACCGTGCCGAAGGTCGCCGAAGAGAAGGCCCTGTACGAAGAATACGTCCCCCGGCAGGACATCGAGAAGACCATCCGCCGGCTCAAGAAAGACATGAAGAAAGCCGCCGATCACATGGACTTCGAGAAAGCCGCCGAACTGCGCGACCGCATCAGGCTGCTCGAGCGCCGCCAGGTCGAGGAAGCGGTGTAGGGGTTGCCGCGAGAGAAGAAGAAGTCACCGTATGTTTGTCGTCTTGGCAGAAAATATTGACCTAATGCCAGTTTTTTCGTAGACTTGGCGTTGGCTGTGATGCGGGGATTGCAGGATGGATGTTCCAGATATATGCAGAGACTGGCTACTCCAAATGCGAAGAGACGGCGAATCACTGCGCGTCCTGGATAATATCGAGAAAGAGGGCTGCCTTTCCGATACCATTGTCAACGATTTCTTCTCGGAGCTTGCAAAGACAGGTCCGTGGGCGAATGCGCATGAGGCATGGGAAGCTGCTAAGCAGGTTGTCTTCACAGCCCCCAAGAGATTCCAATGCAAGGGCAATGTCGTAGAGAACGGTAGCTTCGCGGTGGTAATTCGTTTCCTCCCGGAGACCGACATAGACAGGCTCGCAAGTCATGAGCTTCCAAAACTGCGGGAAGCAGTAAATAAGGCAGGGATTAGACCGGGTGAGCGCCCCTCGCGCATGACAGATGGCCAGCGCGAGCGGCTATGTCGTGCGTTGGAGGATCGGGTGCAGGTCGGGCGGTCAGATGGAATTGCTTGCGTTGCCGACAGCGCCCAAGTACCTTGGGATGTGCCCAGCTTACGGCAGACGTTGCGCTGTCTTGGCATACCGAATTTCGAGACAGAGTCGTGGGTAATTGTTTTGCGCTATCCCCGTGAAAAGGTGCCATGTGGACTACAGGTACCGCGCGCGCTAGACGGGATCGACCACCCGCCTTTCCGTCTTCAAGAGGATTGCACGGCCAAAGCCGGGATGACCAAGCCAATTCCGGAGGCGGGCGATGGCGCCAGGGGCTATCCCGAAGCCATCCATCGAAGCGAGATAATAGATATGCTGACGGTTGACATCCGGCCAATCAATGGCCCACCGTCACAAGATAGGATCACCTAGGAGATGTATGGCCATGGCCATTCTTGCAGAAGTTGCCCACGGTTGGGCTGAGCAGCTAGGCACCCCAGATGCGCTGCGAAGTGCAGTTCGGGAACGGCTGCTTGCCGCCAATCCTCTTCCAGTGGGTGGTGGACCGCTTGATGAGTACCCGGAAGATGCGGTTGTGGCGCTCCTGGAACCGCAAACATGTGTACGTGAAGATTTCCGGCATGGGGTGGCTCGCGGATGGAACGACGCGCGGCGAGAGGTCGAGCCGATTCTCACGGATCGGTTCCTTGAACACGATGATAGGGAGCGATTGGGCCAGCCCTTCTCGCGGGTGTTTCGGGTGGCGAGCGTGTCGGAAAGCGATCTCTTGCGAGAAGGGGTGCGCGCGGCCTTGCCGCTCGTGGTCGGCCCGAATACATTGGCAACGCCCAGTCAGGTCCAGGACGTTATTGCTGCGGCAATGGGTTACTCAGACGAAGCAGATCGGGCGACTTGGATAAAGGCATTGGAGCAAGAGGACATCGCCGGCTATGCGTTTCGAATGCTGATTACGCTGAGTGCAAATGCGACCGATGATCTTGCCGGATATTTGAAAAAGCTTATCACACGACAGTTTGTTGGCGGTTGGAAAATAGATGTGTGGTTTCTCGGAGAATACTTGGTAACCGCCCTTGGCAAGGCAGAGGCCGAGGACATAATTAGAAGGGCAATATTGGGATTCATTGAGGAATATCCTGGGAAGTGGGCTGAGATTCGCCACAAGCCCGTTGATAACCCATGTTGGCCCGAGGACGTCATCAAGCAGATTGCGTCTGCCCGGCAACGACAAGGCCAAGAAATTGTGACGCACATACCGAGCCAAGCAATCGAATCTCGCAGCGAATATACCCCCCGGGCGGTTCTTTGTGATTTAGGCATTCCCCGCTTCTGGCCGCGGTCCGAAAAAACTGCCCGGGGTGCGGGAACTTCTGAGGAGAACCGTCGCAAGAAAGTGAGAAGCAATATACAACAGGAAAGAAAGCGAGCGGTTTGATCGTGAGCGAGCAGATAATTCATGGGTTCCCTAGCCAGTTCGCATCTGGCAACTAACGAATTAAGGATGATGCGTCATGACTAATCGCTCAGGGCTGAAAGAACTGACTGCTGACATTACAGCCTTGCTTGACTTAGTAGGTGACGAACACCGTCTTGGTGCTGCGCAGGCTGCTATACAAAATGAAACCTTGTCATTGGCTGAGCTGCAGGAATTCGTACCGGCCAACGTGATTCGCTTAGCTAATGTAACAGCAGACCCGGAAGACCTCGAGGCCATTCGTGCGACTCTAGAAGACAGCCCCGAGCTTCAAGATTTTGTAACGGCGTTGGATGCCCTTAAGACGCACTTCGCGGGACTTGATCACCATCCTGCGGTGGTCGCGGAATTGCGGCGTGAACTGGCTCGCAGATCGAAGACGCGAGAGGATGGCGAAAACCGTATTGCCGGATTGAGCTGGGACCCGTTTTGGGCCGACGACACGAATGACAAGTTGGTCCCGGGAGTCAATGTCCAGTTTCGGGATGAATCTGAGAACCTCTTGTTGAAGTCTCGCCTTGACTGGGACGACCTGACCTTCTTGCTAAACGCCTTGAGTCGAATCTTAAAGAAGCACATGAAGCGTAGCCAGTTCTTGGCAAATGAAAAGCTTCTGTCTTTGCCAGACGCAGACAGCATCGGCGAGCGTCTTTCAAGCCTATTGGTCGAAATGCAGGAAATTCAAGAGATATGTGGCAAATTTGGCATCGCGGTCACTGGTCCACAGAATGATGCCTGAGCGCTGTTGGTGCTTTCCTCCGAGATCGGCGCCCGCCAGCGCAAGAATATGAAGAAAGCCGCCGAACTGCGCGACCGCATCAGGCTGCTCGAGCGCCGCCAGGTCGAGGAAGCGGTGTAGCACACTCGAGTCCTGCGGACAATGCCCCGGGCCGGCCTATTCCGGCCTGAAGCGCATTTCGTGCTCTTTGTGCGCTTCGATCGCGCTCCAGGTGTAGTGGCCTTCGCGGTACTCGCCGTTCACGAACATCTCCGCCTGATCGTCGTAGTGCTCACTGCCCACATGGCCCGAGTTGCCCGTGGGCAGGATGGTGAAGAAACGGGACGGGTCCTTATAGTCGATGAGCCGCCGCGTGGACGGCCCGGCAATGACATCGAAATTATGCCGGCCGCTGTAGAGCATGTTGTTGATAGCCTGGGCCGAGCCGGACGCCGGGAACGGCCCGATGTTCAGCAGCTTGCCAATCCCAGGGAGATAGCCGAAGGGGTGCTTGAATTCCATGGTATGCACCTTGCCCCAGGCCCACTGGTCCGGATCCTCGCCCATGGCCTCGCTCATGGCGGCCACGGCATCGTGCAGTGCGCGCACCACGATAGCTTCCCGCGTTTCGATCTCCGGGGTTTCGCGATCGTCCCAGAAGGGGGCGTCGGCATCATGCAGGAGTTCTTTGAAGGCATTCCAGTGATCGGCCAGCGACATATAGACTTTCAGCAGATCCGGCCCCAGTTCGTCCTTCAGCATCTCTGTGATCACGCTCTCAGTGAAGTATTGATAAACCGCCGCGCCCGCGGACTCGGGCGGATGCCGATAGTCCCACTCTTCGAGAAGTTGCAGGGCACGGCGCTCGCGCGGCGCGAGTTCAGCATCGTGCGTGCGCGCGAGTTCGATCAGCGCGGGCACAATCTTCGGCGCCGCCCAGGCATAGTCGTCCATCTGCACGGCTTTTAGATCCTCGATGGTCCAGTCGTTTCGGGTGTCGAGAATCTCCTCGATGCGCGCGGCCCGGTCGCCCGGTTGCCAGTAGCCCTGCAAACGCTCGAGTTGCAGTGGCGGCTCACCCAGAGGCTTCACGGTGGACATGTTGTTCGCCGTCACAATGTAGCCCCAGGGCGGGTTCTTCAGGTGCGGGTTTTCGCTGCGCGGCAGATACTTGGTGATCTCGTGGCGGCCGTGCCAGCCCTCGAGCATGTGCTTGTGGTGTACCTCCGCGGGACGGATGGGCAGGAGGCCGGCGGCCCACCAGGCGATGTTCCCCTCGGCGTCAACGTAGCTGAAATTGAGCCCCGGCGAGGTGATCATGCCCACAGCCTCAGCGAATTCGTCGTAGGTGCGGGCGTGGCTCATGCGGTAAAAGGCGAGTACGTCGGTATACTCGACATTCTGCCAGACCCACCGCAATGCAATGGGGGGGCCTTCGTAGCCGTGAAGTATCTCGAACAAATCAGTAACGACCGGCCCATGCGGCGTGATACGCACCTCGGTCTTCACATCGGGGGCAAACCGCACCTTGATAGTCTCCTCGACCACCTCGCACTCGACCCACTCACCCTTGTACATGACCCGGTGCGGGTCTTCGGGGTGGAATTTCTCGAGGTACAGGTCTACGTCGTCGTTGGCGAACATGGTGAGACCCCAGCCGCGGTCTTCGTTGTGGCCCAGCAAGGGAATCGGGATGGGCGGGAAATGGTAGCCGTAGTTCTCGAAGTCCTCGTATTTCAGATGCGCTTCATACCAGATGCCCGGGTTCGTGAACCCGACGTGCGGGTCGTTCGCGAGGATGGCTTCGCCGCTCTGCGTGCGCGAGGGCGCCAGCACCCACGAGTTGCTGCCGAGGTGATGCCCTGCGCGGTCCGTGTAGGCGGTCATGCCGTCGAGCCAGGCCATCATGGAATCCACGGCGGCCGCCGGCGAAAGTTCAGGCGCGGCTTCCGTGCCGAGTGCTTTTGGCGCCTGCTTGTCCAGGTAGTCCCGCGCCTCATCGAGGGTCTCCATGATGGTTACGGCCTCGAAGCTGTAGCCGGGAAACAGGCGGTCCACATCGAGGTCCGGGTAGCGCTGCTCGAGCATCGTCGCGACCGGGTCGCCGCGCAGGCCGTCTGCGAAGGTAATCGGAAGGATAGCCGCCACGCTCAGGCAATCCACCTTGGTGAAGCTGCGCCTGGGTATCTGCAGCGCCGCAAATTCCCATGGCAGCGGCCCGTCGTCCATGAACTGGTTCACGCCCGCAATGAAGGCATCCATGGCCGCGCGCAAATCCGGCGGAAGTTGCTCCTGCTGGTCGACGTAGGCCGCGGCTTTCGCGCGCAGGCGAAACGCACGCATGATGCGGTCTACCTTGACCACCGGCGGCACCGGCCCGATCAATTCCGCCAGTTCCCCCGCGGCCAGCCGGCGCAGCAGCTCCATCTGGAAGATCCGGTCCTGGGCCATGCAATAGCCCAGCGCGTAGTAGGCGTCGGGCTCGTTTTCCGCGAGGATGTGCGGCACGCCCCATTCATCACGTACGACCCGCACCTCGGCATCCAACTCGCTGCTGGCCACCGTGGCGTCATGGTCCGGCAGGCGCGTGTGCACCGCATAGGTGAGATAGGCGGCGGCGCCCACCACAAGAATCAGAACAATCAAGAAACCCCACTTGAACATAGTCCATAGAATCTTCAGAACAGAACGAAGTGCATGCATGGCCGGTAATCCCCTCGGTTGTACTGCAAAGTGGAAAACCGATTATACGCAGGAAGACGCGCCCCGCGCCAATTCCGGGCGCTGATGCGGACATCAAAGCGTTTGACATGGGTGGGGTGCATGCGGTAGCATTCTGTGCTCGTGCCGCCGGGTGGGGCATGTGTGTCTAATCTTTTCCGGGCCGTTTGGCGGCCCGCTAATCCGAATGAATCGCGGGCCTTGCGTGCGCCCGCCGCCAACGACCAGCAAGACGAAAGAGAGAAAGACTGCTTATGGCCAGGTACAGGGGACCAAAGCACAAGATTTGCCGCCGTATTGGTTCGTGCATCTGGGGCAGCCCGAAGTGCCCTTCAGTGCGCCGGCCGTATCCGCCGGGCGAACACGGGCAGAACATGCGCCGCAAGTTGTCGGTGTATGGGCAGCAGCTTGTGGAGAAACAGAAAATCCGTATGCACTATGCGCTGCTCGAACGCCAGATGCGCAACACCTTCGCGGAAGCCCAGCGCATGGGCGGCGTCACGGGAACCAACCTGCTCCTGCTGCTCGAGTCACGGCTTGACAGCGTGGTCTACCGGCTCGGCTTTGCACCCACCATCCACGCCGCACGGCAGTTGGTCGTACACGGCCATATCCGGGTGGACAACCAGAAGGTGGGCAAGCCGGGTTACCGCGTGAAGCCCGGCATGACCGTGTCCATTCGCGAGCGCAGCCGGAAGATGCCCATGATCGCCGAGGGCGTCGAGCATCCACCACACCAGATGCCCGAATACCTCGAGCGGCCGGCAAAATCTTTCGAAGGCAAAATGACCGCGCTGCCGAACCTTGAGACCATTCCGTTCAAGGCGGATACACTCAGCGTCATCGGCTATTACTCGCGCTAGGCCATGCCTGGCGGCGGCGCGGCGCTCTTTCCCTGGAGCTTGCGCGGCGTCCCGGCGGGCGCTTCGGCGCCTGACATGATTGTTGTTTTCCCGGCGGGCCCCGCGCGAGTGGGTGGCCCGCTGCTTTTCTGTTTGAACGCCGCCGCAACGCAACGTGGATGCGGCATGAGGATTCTGGCATGAGTATCGCAATCGTCGTGGGGGCCAACTGGGGCGACGAAGGCAAGGGGCGCATGGTCGATTACCTTGCGCAGGATGCAGACTTCGTGGTCCGGTATCAGGGCGGAAACAACGCCGGCCACACCGTGGTGAACGATCACGGCGAGTTCAAGTTGCACCTGCTGCCATCGGGCGTGTTCAACCCGAAGGCCGTGAACGTGCTCGGTCCCGGCATGGTCATCGACATCGAGGAACTGGCGGATGAGTTGGACGATCTGAAGGGTCGCGGCTTCGATCCCCATCTGCGTGTTTCCGAGCGTGCCACCATCTGCTTTCCCTTTCACCGCGAGCAGGATGGCTGGGAAGAAGAACGCCTCGGCAAACACGCCTATGGATCGACACGGCGCGGCATCGCCCCAGCCTACGGCGACCGTACCATGAAGAAGGCCATTCAGGTGGGCGAGCTGCTCTTCCCCGAGCGCCTCGAGACCCGCCTGCGGCAGCTCGTGGACTGGAAGAACCTGACCGCATCGGGCATCTACGGCAAACCGGATGCGTGCAGCTTCGAGGAAACCCTCGAATGGGCGCACACCCAGGGCGAGCGCATCCGCCCACTTATTTGCGACACCTGCACCCTGCTCGATGAGGGCGCGAAAGCCGGTAAGAAAATCCTGTTCGAGGCACAACTCGGGACCTTGCGCGACCTCAACTTCGGCATCTACCCGTTCACCACCTCCTCGTGCACCCTCGCCGCCTATGCCCCCATCGGCGGCGGCCTTTTCGGGCGTTCGCCGGACCGGGTGCTCGCGGTGATCAAGGCGTTCAGCACCTGCGTGGGTGAGGGCCCCTTCGTCACGCTCATGGACGAGGAAGAGGGCAACGCCATGCGCGAAAAGGCTAAGGAATACGGCGCCGCCACCGGCCGGCCGCGCACCATCGGCCATTTCGACGGCCTCGCCTCGCGCTTTGGTGTGTGGGCGCAGGGCGCCACGGAGGTGGCCGTCACCAAGCTGGACAGCCTGTCCGGCCAGAAAACGCTCAAACTCTGCGTCGACTACGAATACCAGGGCAAGCCCGTGGGCCGGTTCCCGCTGAACGCCGTCCTCGAGGAAGCCACCCCGATCTACAAAGAGATGCCCGGCTGGGATGAAGACATCAGCACAGTGCGCCGTTTCGGCGACCTCCCGAAAACCGCCCAGGACTACGTGGACGCGATCGAGCGGCTCGTCGAGTGCCGGGTGCGCTACGTCTCCGTCGGCCCCGAGCGCGACGCCCTGATAGATCGGGGATAAACCGCCGTCCTCCCGGCTGACATAAGGCAGTGCGACCGGCCCGGCTATTCTGCACCGGCGCCGTGCGGGGCTTCGTCGATGACGCTCCAGGGGGTGCCCAGCGCCTTCTCGCGATAGAACGCCGGGCCCTTCTCGATATCCTCCGGGAAAATGACACCCAGCGCCGTGCGCCAGTGCCCGCCATGGGCCATGTGCTCGACGATGGCGCGCTGCAAGGTCGTTTCCCGCGGCGCCGAGTCAATGCCTGTGAACTGACCGTGGAACACGCGGTCGAGCAGTTGTTCGTCCGATGCGTCGGGCGACGGCAGGACATAAAAGTTGCGCATGAACCGGATGATGTTCGAATCCGGCGGGAGATGCGACTCGAGCTGATGGTCCAGCAGCCAAGTGTCCGTCTCGAAGCATTTGAACTCGTGATCCGGGAAATACATGGCGAAGAATCCGTTCGCGCGCACGAAGGCCTCATTGCAGGCTTCGGGCGTGATCGACTCCCCCTCGGGAATGAATACGCCCAATGACGGCGCACCCGGTTTCAACACCGGCTCCCACTGCACCGTGGGCAACGATACCATCTCCCGGATAGCGCGGCCATTCGGCGTGACGGGGTTACCGCGGATGATCTTGTGGCCCACGTGGTAATGGGCTTCCCAAGCTTCTTCATCGCGGATACCATTCACGCCGTCGACCTGCCCATCCGTACGAAAACGCTCTCCCTCCGGCGCAAACGCCACCACCCGGTCCTCGATAGTATCGCGGAAGAAGTGGTAGTTGTAGCGGTAGCGGCGGATCTCGAACTGGAGCCGGCCGAGCTCGTACAGGCGCCCCTCGAAATGTGCTCCGAGCCAGTTCATCTCCGAGAACCCCCACACCCCATGACGCCGCTTGTACTCGATCATCCACCGCTCGATGTCCTGCAGCGTGTCCACGGTGATCTCATAAGGCACGCCGGTGCGGTGATGCCGGAAGCGCAACGGGTCGATCCCAGCCAGTAATACGTAGGCGTAGAACAGGTGCGCCACGGGGCCGAGCGCCTCCGGCAACATCGGCCATTCCGTGTGCTTATCGAGCCCCTTTTCCTCATGCCGGTGGAACAGAAACGCGCAGTGGAAAGCGAGCCGTTTCAGTGCGGCATTGTCATCGAAAGCCGCCCGGTGCGCCTCTATTGCTTCCTGCGGCTCATCGCTCATCCGGACAAACTCACAGGCGGCGCGCACCGCTTTCGCATCGAGAAAAGCCGAGCACTCCTTCTCGTAAGCGGCCTGCGTGGCGGACCACGTCGCGCGCCAGCACTCAGCCTGCTCCGGCAGTCCGAGCGCATCTTTCACGGCATCGAATTGTGCGAGGTCTTGCGTGTCCATGCGGTGTCCTTCATCCCCTGCGAACGGTGCATGTGCGTCCAGGAAAACCGGTTATCCCTATCGCGGAGCACCCGGCCTGTCGGCGAATGCTGCCTGCCTTTCCGCCTATTATGCGGGCCACGCCACAATGGGTCAACTTGGCTTGGGAGCGAGGCGGCCGCGTGACACCGGTGTTACGAAAGGCACGTCTCCGCGCACTATCTCGCCGTCCCTTTCACAGGACACGCATGGCGCTTCAAGTAGCTTGTTCAAAACAATAGCGCCGAAATCAGCGGTGTCCAAGCCAACGTGGGCAACGGCCACAACCCAAGGCTCGGAAGGCGTGTTTCGGGGTTCGGGATTCGGGGCGACTTGTGATTAGCAAAGGCACTCCGGAAATCCGGACGCTACCGGTTTCCGGAGCGCCGAAGGCGCGGTTGGCCCTGAGGAAAGGGCGGGTTCTCGTCTACAGCGAGGGCGAGCGTACCCGCGAGCCAAGAATAGCGCATCCCAGCGAGGGCGAGCGTACCCGCGAGCCAAGAATAGCGCATCCCAGCGAGGGCGAG
>CAZMVU010000137.1:0-13144 GCA_964569295.1 uncultured Nitrospirales bacterium | reverse complement strand
GAAGAAAAACATACACTACTGCCCAAGACATTGCCGCGCAGGCGGGAATCCAGAGGGGCGCCAGATGACTTGGGCCTGCGGCCCAGGCTGGTATGGTGCGGGCCGTTGGCCCTGAAGAGAGGGCGGATTCTATGGGCGCAGTTCTGTGACTGCCGCAGTCATAATCACATCGACGCCATTATGGGCAGGCAAAACGGGACAAGCGAGGACCTGTATTTGTTTTTTGGGGGCTTGCATGCAGGGCACATAGGGCATGGGCTGGAGGCCACGAAGCCCTTTTCTTAGGGCTTGCGCGCCAGTGTCTATCCATGGCCTTCGCAGAAAAAGCGGTGGGACAAAGGCCCGCCCTTCGCCATCATTGACCGATCGCCGCCCGCCTGCTAGAATTCCCGGCACCGGTGCATCAAGGAGTCCTGCCGTGGAGTTGCTCAACATTGCCCAACTCAAGCCCGGGCTGACCGTGGCCCAAGCCGTCACCAATGCCAACGGCGCGGTCTTGTGCCCCCTTGGCTATGAGTTGACCGAGAAAGCCATCGCGCGGCTCGAGAACGCCGGCGTGCAGGCTGTTATCGTCGAGAGCTTTGAAGACAAGACACCACAGTTCCAAGCGCGTGTTGCAGCGCTCGAGGCGCGTTTCGCCGGGGTAGACGATCCGATTCTGCTGCAACTGAAGGCGACCATTGCCAACCGGCTCAATTCCATGCAACTGGAGTAGCGTGGACACGGCCGACGGCGCGTGTGACTTGGCCGGCATTTTACGGGAGAGGCTGCGTTGCAGGCGCCAATCCGGGTCCACTGGGCCAATTTTCGATTCGCTTCCGCGCGGGCTGCGGGCCGTTTTGTTGGAGCGCGGGTGACCCCCATGGCACGGCGGGTGGCCAGAATGCACCTTGCACCCGCATATGACCGGGCTTTGTACTTGGGACGAGGCCAAAACGTGGCCATAAGAGAAACGGGTGCGTATGACCCCCGAACAGATTGAACGCGACATAGCGGACCTCTCGAACCTGCCCACGCTCCCGGCAGTCGTCAAGATTCTCACCAGTATGGTCGAGGATGAGAACGTCAGCGCCGGCGACATCGGCACGGTACTGCAACGCGACCAGGTGCTGAGCGCCAAAATCCTGCGGTTGGTCAACTCGCCGGTCTACGGCTTTCCCGGCCGCATCTCTTCGGTCACCCATGCGCTCGTGCTGCTCGGGTTCAACGTGGTCAAAGGGCTTGTGCTCGGCACCGCCGTGTTCGATACGCTGGGCAAAGACGCGCGCGGCCTGTGGGAACACAGCCTCGGGACTGCTGTGTTGAGCCGCCGCCTCGCCCGCGAGTTGGACCGGCGCGAAACCGAAGAGATTATGGTCGCGGGCTTGCTTCATGACCTGGGCAAGGTGGTCCTCTCCTTCCTCGCGCCCGAGGAATTTCGCCGCGCCTGCGAACTCGCCGCCGCACGCCGCTGCCACATCGCGCAGGCGGAGCGCGAAGTTTTCGGCGTGGACCATACGCGTGTGGGCATGTGGGTGGCCGCCAGTTGGCACCTGCCCGCGCGCCTGAGCGAGGCGCTCGCCTATCACCATAAGCCGGGGCGCGCCAAACGCTTCACGGATGCCGCCGCTGTGGTGCACCTTGCCGATATCCTCGCGCGCGGCATGGACTACGGCTATCCCGGGGATCCGACCATGCCCCCGCTCGACCATGAGGCCTATCAAACGCTCGGGATTACCTTTGAACAGTTGGATCGGGTGCTCATCGACGCCGAGCGGGATTTCGCCACGGGCGTGGATTTGCTCAACCTCGGGAACGAGGGGAACCGTGCATAATCGCGAAAGAATCCTGCTGATCGATGATGACCCGGCAACAGCGGCGACCGCCGCGCACGCGCTTGCCGACGCACGATACCGCATCGACACGGCGCCCGACGCCGACACCGCCTTGGCCACCCTCTATCAGATTCCGCCGCAATGCCTGGTGGTGAGCGCCGCTTTTACGGCGATTGAGGGCGGGACGCTGTTAGCCGAGATCAAGGCCGACAACCTCTACGGCCACCTGCCCGCACTCCTCCTGCTGGACAGGGCACAACTCGCCCAAGGCGTGGACTGGGCCGCCGTGCCGGCCGATGACTACCTCGTGCGGCCTGTCGTACCCGAAGACCTCGCTGCCCGCGTTGCACTGAGCCTCACCCGCGCCCAGCGCGACGTCAACGCCAATCCCCTCACCGGTCTGCCCGGCAATGTAAGCCTCATGCGCGAGGCCGAGCGGCGCCTTGCCGCTGGCAAGCGCTTCGCCATGGCCTACCTCGACATCGACCACTTCAAATCCTTCAACGACAAATACGGCTTCAGCCGCGGCGATGAAGTGCTGCGCATGACCGCACGCATACTCACCAACGCCCTGCGCGCCTTGCACATCCCCGATGCCTACCTCGGCCATGTCGGCGGCGACGACTTTGTCTTTCTCATCCCGCCCGCCAGCATCGCGCGCGCCTGCAAGGAGGTCCTGCGCAATTTCGACCTCATCGTGCCCAACTTCTACGACGACGACGACCGCGAACGGGGCAGCATCGAGGCGCACGATCGCCAGGGCGCTGTGCAGAGTTTTCCCCTCCTGAGTTGCAGCATCGCCGTGGTCATGGCGGGCCCCGGTCACGCCTCGCACCTTGGCGACATCGCCGCCCGCGCCGCCAACGTCAAGCACTTCGCCAAGAGCGTCCCCGGGTCCAACTTCCTTCTCGACCGGCGCCAATAGCGACAGGCGGCGGCCCGGCAGCACGCGGTGGTGATGCCCGGATTTCCTTGCTATCCCCTACTCCGTCTGCGTGTCATAGGTGCGGATGCCGGGTTCGGGATAGTCCTCGGGAATCACGGTCATGGTGGTCGTGAGACCAAAAGGCATACCGCTCATGCCGGGCCAGCTCACTTCGACATAATACGCGGTCCAGCCGGCATCCGGCGCCTCGACCGCCGCCGAGACCCGGCCGTCGCCCTCGAGCGCACTGCGCTGCCACGCGACATCACGGAAATCCCGGTTCGGCGAATGCGCCTGCCAGAGGTTGGCGCTGCCGCCATCCTTTGTCCAGGTTACCACGAGGGCGCCGTTCTCATTGCGCTTCCAGTCGATGCTCGGAAATTCCGCGCCCGTGAGCATGGCGTTGTAGAACTCGGTAGTGGTCGCAACTCCCTGCATGCTCACGTCGTGTTCGGTGTTCGCCATGTAATACAGGTGCTTCTCGCCTTTGATGTCGTCATAGTAGAAGTTGGCGGCGTCGACGGTCCAGAAGGGGTCATTGGTGCCCAGGAGTACGAGCTTGGGTTCGGTGATTGTGTCGCGCCAGGCGTAGGGATCGACCTGACTCAAGAGATACTCGCCCTCGCCGGCGAGCATCCGGTCCTGGATATTCCGGCGCGTGTAATCGGCGATACTGCGCGTATAGCCGCCGTACGTTTTCTGTTGGTGACGCATTTGCGCGGCGGTGTTCAGCATATCGATGATCATGGGGGCTATCCGTTTCACCCGGTCATCGGCCGCGGCGGAAAGCCACGTGGTCCAACCACGCTTCGATCCGCCTGCTGTCATGAACCCCGAAATCTCTTGGCCATGCTCGGATTCCATGAGCTCCTGAACAGCGGTCATAGCGCTGGCAGCACTTTTGACCATGGGAAACAACAACGGCCAGTCCTCTTCGCCGTCTTCAAGATGCCGCTCGTAGGTGTAGGCAATGAGTGCGTCTTCCTTCAGCCCGCCGAAAAGCGGCTGGTTCGGCACTTGATTGAGCACAGCGGTGATGCTCCCGGTGGCATTGGCGATTCGGCGCATGACCGTGATTTCCATGCGATCGGAGCCGGGTGGCGGCGAATCCAAACTGCCGCCGTTGATGAACAAGAGCGCGCCTTCCGGATGCGTGACGCGTTCGGGGCGGATCACCGTGAGCCAGTGTTCCCACGCAATTCCGCGCCAGGTCTGAGACGTGAGCTCGACGGTGTAGACCTGGGCATTGTCGAACTCGGCGACATTCTCCACCTCATAGGCGAACGTCGGGTCGGGTGCATTGACATATTCAACGAGACCCGCAGACGCAGCCGGGGGAAGCGTCAGGGACAGGGTGAACAGCAGCAATGTCAGGGGGGTGAATGTTTGTAGCCGCACGGCGACCTCCTTTGTGGCGGAAGAGCAGCCTTGGGGTTTCTTGCACTGACGACCGGGGCAGTGATGCGGAAACCCCGTTATCATCTGGACATGCACATAGACCGGCACTTCGGACAGCAAGGTTTCACGTGGCGTTGCCGGCAGCGATGCCACGCACCACCTCGGGACCGCGCGTCCACATCCACACGATGTGCTCGATAACAGCGGTAAGGCGGTCGTAGGTCACCACCTCCGCGGGGGCCAGGGCTTCTTGCCAGCGGACGGCCTGGGCGCCGCTGTCGCAGCCAGCCAGATAGACAAACGCGAGGTCCGGGTTTTTCTCGAGCGCGGCGGCCTCTTTCGGGGCGACATATTCGCGGTCGATGATGATCCCCTCGGCCTTACCATGCGCGGCAAGGAAAACGAAGCGGGCATGGAGCAGCGCCTCGGCCAGATTATCGGCGCTGAGCTCGGCCACCACGGCGGCGCCGGGACCGTGAATCTCCTCGGCTGCGCGGGTGACCGGCAAAAATGCAAGGGCGAACAACCACCGCGGACGCGGCACGCTGTTGTCGTAGAGCATGTAGACCGGGGCGGGGCCCGCTTCTTCGGCGCGGGCCGTTGCATGCGTGGCCATACCGGTCGTGACAATGCCGGCGCCATAGGCGCAAAGGGTGGCGCAGAAAACAGTACGCCGCAGGTTACGGCGGTTGCCAAGGTAATTCGCGAGCGGCAGCTCCCAGGCACACCCCCCGAGAGCCAGGCCGGCGCCGAATACCGGGAAGACACACCACGCAAGGACCAACTTGCGAAAGACGAACAGAATCCAGCCCTCGCCGTCGAGGTCTTCATAAAGCCCGCGGTATTGAATGAAAAGAATGGAAAAGGCCGCCACCACCACCACAAACGCCAGCCCGATGAGCCACAGCAACGCCAGGATTCCAGCCGCCTGTGCACCATGGTGATGCAGAAAGGGCGTCCGCCGCCAGCGTGGCAAGAGCCAGCCCAGGGGCGCCACCCCGACATAGGCCAGGGCGCCCAAAAACCGCAAGTAGCAGGGTGGATGCATGAAAAACTCCGCGTAAGCGGCCATGGTTATAGCAAGGCCGGCAGGGGGCGGGCAAACCTTCGCGGCATACGCCGCCCCCCCTGCGCCGCTATCCACGCCCCCCCTACACTGTGCAGTGGAACAACGTAATCTGTGGACACATATATTTTTTTTGTTTACCTTCATGCTATACTCAGCGTCAGGGAAGCGCGGTGAATAGTGGAAAGAACGCTCGCGGCAGGAAACCAGTGAGGGGATGGGAACCTTGAAGCCATGTGGCACAATGCCCCATAGTGAATGGCGTATCCTCGGGGTATTGGTTCGCGGACCATCCCACGCGACACAAGGCCAGCGTTCCGAAGGCCTATAGGAGATAAGGCGGGTGGCACACCACGAAGAACGCGCTGCGAAACGAGATGAAATGCGGCTATGTCCCGTTTGCCGCATGTCGATCAGTGTGCTTGCCACGAAGTGCCGCTATTGTGGCGAGGAAGTGCATCGTCCGCGCAAGAAAGAGGCGAACCTCACAATCGATGACCTGGGTGGTCAACAAACCAGCCAGTATCGGCCGTCAGGGAATGTGGTCGAGGCTATCGAGGCATTCCGGGCCGAGGTATTGAATCAGGGGGGCGGGCAGCAAGCCGGCACCGGCTATGCCGGCGGCGCGGGCGACAGCATGCCCGAGCTCGATGCACACAGCCGCGAAATGCTCAACGCCGTCATGGGCACTGACAGCCCGCCTGCACCCCAAGCCACCCCGCCCGTAAAACCGAAACAGGCCGGCTTGAACCTGCCGCCCTGGGCGCTATGGTGCATCCTCGCACTGGCCGCGCTGGGGCTCCTCATTGCCGGCGTGCGGGTGGCCTCGAGCGTCATGTACCCGCAACAGGCCAACGAATCCACCGTCATAAACCGCGCGCCGCAAATGATGCAGCAGGGACAGCCGCCGCTGGCAGTTTTGCAGGAGGCGCAGGCCGCGCTGGACACGAACTTCAATGCAGAAAACCGTGCCATCGCGGAAGAAGCACGCGCCTATCTGGCGCAAAGGGTCAATGAACTGCTCCTCGCGGTGCCGTGGGAGCGGGATATGCTCGACCAGGCATCACGCTTGACCACCCAGGCGCTCGAGATCAGCACGGATCCGGCATTGCGCGCATTGCGGCAAAAGGTGCTCGAGGAGGTGACAGCGTACAGTCTTCACCTCGAGGTCGATGCCGCGGCAAAGACGGTGCACCTGAGGCATAAAGATCCCGGGGTGCCGGATGAGACGGTGGGCGAGGGCGACATGCTGGCCGGCCGGTTCGAAGTATTACGCATTTCCGAATACCAAGTGCGGCTGGAGGACCACAAAGTGCAAGGGCCAATCGGCCCGCGCCGCCTCATTTACTGGGTGCAGGACGGCCGGTTGACTGGTCTGTAACGCGTTGGCTAAAGCGATTCCCCGCGGGACGGGGCGCCGGGTGGTGTCTCGTCCCGCGGCTTGTGTATCATAGGCGCTTCATGGAACCGGGAAACAGACCGTGTGTGGAAAGTTGGCACGGCCATATGGATAACGAGACGGGCAACGCCCGCGGCCTGGAGAAGTGCCGCACGAAACAAGAAATGCGGTTTGGACGGTATAGCGTCGAACAGAACCAGACCGGCTTTCTCAGCAGGAAGAGTTACTCATGGTGCGATCGATGGCGATAAGTGCAATGTGCCTGGTATTGCTCGCGGGCGGCGGCGGTTGCGGGCGGTTTGGCCCGGCCGGAGGCGCGGTACGGCTCGAACAGGCGAACCCCAACGCGGCGCCCGATAAACTCGAGGCGCAGGTGCGCACGATGACGCGCGACCATCTGGCCGCTGTGGAACGTCGAAGCCAGAACGGCAAGCACGATCTCCTGCGCAAAAAGCCCTATTATTACAAGGAATACGTCGAATATCCGGGCGAACCGCCGGAAGTCGAGGTAAACCTGCGCGGCGCAGACTCGCGTGCCGTCCCCTATGTGGCCGAGGTTACGGTAGACAAGATACGCTTCGCCACCCCGCTGCGCCGCAACAAAGCAGACGCCCGCGAGGATGACGGCTTTCTGCGGAGCACCGGCGAGGAAACCATTACCTTGGAATTGCGCAGCGGATACTGGACCGAGGTGGGATCGTTGTTCGTCGCGGAGAAGACAGAGGAGTACATCAACGGGGAATGGGTGCCCACCCAGGAAGATGTCGTGCAAACCGTCGCCGCTGAAGAACGCCCCGGCTTTGTCGGGCGCACGTGGTCGCGTATCACGAACATTTTCTAGAGAATTCGGACGCGTGCGGTGACGCAAGCTCAACCACAAAGCGGCGCAAGAACGGCAGCGGTGCTGCAAGCCCTGATCATTGCGGTGGCGGCGGCGTGCGCAGGCTACCTGTCGCATGGGGATACCCTCGGCGATACCGCGTTCAGCCGGCTGGCCAGTGCATACAGCCTCGTCCACCACGGCACTTGGGTTATCGGCCACGACCCGGACATGCCGCCCAACCCCTGCGCCGATTTCACCGTCGACAAAGTCGAAATCGACGGCAAACTGTATTCGACCAAGCCGCCCCTGCTCCCGCTCATGATGGCGGGTGAATATTGGCTGGCACACCATCTGCTCGGATGGGACCTCGCCGAACGGGACGATTTGCGCGCCCTGTTACGCGTGATGGTCTTGACCCTGGTCACCCTGCCCTACATCCTCGCCCTTCTTTGTTTTGCCGCCATGCTGCGCTGGTTGCTTCCCAATCCGTGGCTGCGGGTCTACCTCCTGTTCGCGCTCGCCTTTGGCACGCAACTGATCGGATTCGCCACGCACATCGACAACCATGTGCCGGCGGCAGGCATGCTCATGGCGGCACTGTGGTGCGCGCTCGGCCCCGCAACAGGACACGCACCCGCGCACCGGTGGCGGTTCTTCGGATTCGGCCTGGCGGCGGGGCTGGTCTTTACCTTCGACATGCCGATCACCATCTTCATCGTACCGCCGGGACTCTACCTCTTGTACCGTTTTCCCCGCTATGCCTTCACCTGGGGCGCATTGGGCGTGCTCGCGCCCCTCGCCGTACACTTTGGGGTCATGCTTGCCGTAACAGGAAGTCCGTTGCCCGTGCAGATGCGCCCGGAACTCTACCTCTACGAAGCCTCGTACTGGCGTAACCCGACGGGGCTCGACGCGCTATGCGAGCCGAAGAGCCTTTATTTCTTCCACATGCACGTGGGCCGGTTCGGCTCGTTCACACTCTTCCCGGTACTCTGGTTCGGCATAGCGGGAACGCTACTGGCCGCATTCAAGAGGGATACCCGTTGCCGCGGCTGGGTTCTGGCGGGGCTGCTGGCGTTTCTCGTGCTGACCCTTTACTATGTACTGCGCACGAACAACTACGGCGGCGCGGCCTACGGTTTCCGCTGGCACATCGCAGCCATGCCGGTGCTCCTGCTTATGGGCGTGCCAATTCTCCGGCGCGTGCGCCGGCCCTGGCATTGGGTGGTGCTCTTGCTGCTGCTCGCCATGTCCTGCTACTCGGCCTGGGAGTGCACACGCACCCCATGGGGCGTACACCAGGAATGGACGTGCAGGGTGTTTGGAACAAGCTACTGAGCGGGCGCCACCCGCTGGCTCTACGGGTGCTCCCTAACAGGAAAGGCGGACATCATGGCAAACACCATCTTCTTCACCGGCGCCGGCGGCTTTATCGGGCAGTACCTGCTCCCCCACTTCTTCGACCACGAGGAAGAGTTGTATCTGCTCGAATTTGGCAACTTCATCCAGCGGCTCAATGACTTCCTCGACGCCAACGCGCCCGAGGAAGCACGCAAACGCATTCACGTGGTGCCGGGCGACATCACGAAACCGGATCTCGGCCTCGAACCCGCACTGCAGGACAAACTCAAAAACACGATGACCAAGTGCATCCACCTCGGCGCCATCTACAACCTCTCCGTGCCGCGCGAAGTGGCCTGGAAAGTCAACGTCGAGGGCACCCGCAACGTGCTCGATTTCATCGCGAAGTGCCCCAATTTCAACCGGCTCGCCTTCGCCAGCACAACGGCCGTGGTCGGTTATTACAAGGGCCGCTTCTCCGAAGATGACTTCGACATGGGCCAAAGCTTCAAGAATAACTACGACGAAACCAAGTTCGAGTCCGAGAAGCTCGTGCGTGAACGCTGGGACCGTATTCCAAGCGTGATCTACCGTCCCGGCTATGTCATCGGCGACACGAAGCACGGCCGCATCGAAAAGATCGACGGCCCCTACTACGCCATGACCATGATCAAGCGGCGCCTGCACCTTGTTGTACCCAAAGGGGCGGACACTTACTTCCACCTCGTACCCGTGGATTATGTCGCCGATGCTATGTACTACCTGCTCATGGACGAGCACGCCGCCAACCAGGCCTACCACCTCACCGACCCAAACCCCTGCACCTACGACGAGTTTTTCGACCTCACCTGCGCGGCCATGGGCACCTTCAAGCCCCTGCTGCGCCTGAACCCGAGAATCCTCGCCCCCATCATGAGGCGCGGCTTCATCGCAAAAATCACCGGCGTGCCCTACGAGGCTTTCCAATACGCCGACCACCCCATCGAATACGACACCACAAAGACCGAGGCCGTCATGGCGCATTACGGCGTGCACTGCCCCCACCTCAGCGAATACATCGACGTGCTCGTCAAGTTCTTCCTCGAACACTATAATGATCCACACATCCGCCGCGGCGACTGGCAAGCGGGCGCGACATGAGTTCATCTACGTATATTTGTTGTAGTATTGTCAATTATTTAGCCGTATGGTTTATAGGCTCAGACTCGTTCGACAATCTGCCCCGTGACAGCGAATACCAACGAGCGGCCGGGATACGCAGACCGTTGGCGGAACTTTGGACTGCGGCGGCTTGCCACCGCAGTCCAAAGGGCGCATACATCGCGACTCATAGAGCCAGCCGGTGGGCCAGAACCGCTCTCAACGCCCATACCGGCGCATCCTGTGAAGTATGGACAATGGGCCCCGGCAAACGGCTCAAAGGATTGCGAATAGTCAAAGATGACATAGGAGCGGACTAATGGCAAACACAACTTCAGCAGCAATCATTACCGTTACCCGCCTGGCGAAACAGTTCGGCGACGTCACCGCCGTTGAGTCGGTCACGTTCGACGTGCGCGAAGGCGAATTGTTCGGCTTACTTGGCCCCAATGGCGCGGGTAAGACCACGACGATCACGATGATGACCGGCCTGGCGCGCCCGGACAAGGGAACCATTCACATCGCAGGCATCGACTGCTCCCGGAACCCGAAGGCCGCGCAGCATCTTCTGGGCATTGTGCCTGATGAGAGTAATCTGTATCCTGAGTTGACCGGATTCGAGAACCTCAGCTTTTGCGGTGCGCTCTACGGCATGCCCCGGCGGGAACGGGAAGAACGGGCTCGCGAACTGCTCGAGTCTTTCGGGTTGTCGCAGGCGGCGGCGCGCAAATTCGGCGCCTATTCCAAGGGCATGAAGCGCAAACTGACCATCGCCGCCGGGATTATCCACAAACCGCCCATTCTGTTCCTCGACGAGCCGACCACCGGTATCGATGTGGCCAGCGCAAGACAGATCCGCCAATTGATTGCCGACCTGAATGCCGCCGGCACCACGATCCTGCTGACCACGCACTACATCGAGGAAGCCGAGCGGCTCTGCGGGCGGATCGCGTTTATCGTCGAGGGACACATCATCCGCACCGATGCGGTTGCGGACCTGATGCGTGAGACCCAGGGGCGCAACGTGGTCGAGTTCGGCGTGGCGAGCGGCGCCGGGGCCTTGTGCGATGTGGTTCGCGAAACCTTTCCTGCGCTCGAATGCACCACGGTTGCGTCTACCGCGCTTCGGGTCGAGTCGCGCGACCCGGTTCGCATCGGGCCACTGGTGCGGCTGATCGAAGAGCACGGCCAGGAGGTGTTCGAAGCCCGCAAGATTCGCCCCTCCCTGGAGGATGTGTTCGTCCACATTACAGGCATCGAAGCCACCATCATGAAGCAGGAGCGCGAAAAGATGGGCAAAGGAGACGGCGCATGAAACATGGGATTGCCTTTTGGAACATTCTGGTCAAAGATATGCGGTCGTACTACCTCAAGCCGCCCAATATCAGTTGGGGCCTGGTCTTTCCTTTTGCGTGGACGGCCATGTTCTTCATCAAATCCGGTCAGGGCATGGAGAGTGTCAGTACGGTATTACCTGGCGTCATGGCGGTATCCGTGCTCTTCGGCACCACTTCCATGCTCGCCGTCACAGTCACCTTTGAAAAGAAGGGCCGTTCCTTCGAACGCTTGCTACTGGCGCCTATCCCACTCGAACTGCTCATGCTGGCCAAAACCGCCGGCGCCATCCTGTTCGGCATGGCCAATGCCTTCGTCCCCGTTCTGATGGCCGCCTTCCTCGTGGACCTGTCTGGTGTGAACTGGCTGGCGCTGCTACCGGCCGTGTTCCTGATTGCCGTCAGTTCCACCTTTCTCGGCTTGTTCGTGGCCGTCTCTGTGAGCGAAGTCTTTGAGGCGCAGACCTTCTCCAATTTCTTCCGTTTCCCCATGATCTTCCTGTGTGGGCTCTTTTTCCCCATCGAGCAATTGCCCTTCGTCTTGCGGCCACTCTCGTACGTATTGCCTCTCACCTACGGCGCCGATATGCTCCATGGCGCCATCCGCGGCGCGGCAACCATGCCCTATGCCCTGAGCCTGGCGGCCTTGGCGGCATTTTGTGCCGCGCTTTTTGCCGTGAGCCTCCGCAACATCAGGAAGCGCTGGATTGCATGACGCCGATCCTACTGACGAATCGCTCATGCAGGCCGCGGGCGGCGGCGACATGGCCGCCTTCGAGCAATTGGTTATCCGTCATCAGGCCGCGGCGTGGCGGGTCGCGGTGCGCTACACGGGCGACGCTGTCGAGGCGGAAGACCTGGTTCAAGACGCTTTTTTAAGCATCCTGAACGCCGCCCACCGCTACCGGCCAGACGCGGCCTTTCGCACCTATCTCTACCGGGTACTCACGCGGCGCTGTATCGACTTCAGGCGCAAAAAACGCCCCCTCCCCGTCAACCCGCTACCCGATGGACCGGACCCTGGTGCATCCCCCTCGATGCACATGGAGCGCCGGGAACGGGAGCGGGCTATTCAAGATGCGCTTGAAAACTTGCCTCCCAAGTATCGTATCGTCATTGTCTTGCGCTACTTCGAAGGGCTGAGCGGGCAGGAGATGGGCCATGCGCTAAACACCACGCCGAAGAGCATCGAGCGGCTGCTTGCACGTGCCCGGGGACGCCTCCAAATCCTCCTCTCCCCGCCGGGATGACATTCGCCAATCGTGGCAATAACGTACGCCATATGCCGCTGCTTGCACCACCAGTCCCGGAAGTCATCCTGGTATCCCGCGAATTGATTGAACACTCAGCCGTCCTCCCCCGGGCGGTGCGTTGTCGACGCCCGACCGCTCCAATTTTCAATCAAGGCGGGGAGGCGGTCCCGGCAGAGGGCCCATACTTTGTCGTGCCGTATCTCGCCGGATTCGTGCGCGTTGATGTTCCGCAGTCCGATTACCGAAGTCCAGGTCGCTGTGAGGACCGAAATCCTCGCGCAACGCGGAGCCGAACAGGGAAAACTCGCAGCCCCGCCACTTGCGGCAGAACGCCGCCAGCACGTGCTTATCCAGTGGAACCTGTGCATTCATAGTCCGGCGCCTTCTCATGGACAGGATTGACAAGATGAACAAGATTCATTTTTCCAATCCTGTTCATCTTGTCAATCCTGTCTATTTCCTCCAGCGTTCCGCAACATTTCAGGACGACACCGCCAAACTGCTCGGGCGGGGCGCCGGCCAGCCGCCACGCTCCCCGATCTCCGGCGGCGCAATGCGCGCTTGTGAGAAGGAACTCGACAAACTGCGAAATGATCTATGGGTGCAGTTTTTGTACTACCGCGCTGTTGGTGAAAAAGTGAAGCAAAAAGG
>CAZMVU010000136.1:0-13171 GCA_964569295.1 uncultured Nitrospirales bacterium | reverse complement strand
AACTCACGTGTCCTGCTCATGCACCCGAGAAGGATTCAAGGACACCGCTGGCGACTCCGGGCGGTTGCTCGCCCGCCTTGGACAAATGCGTGCATTCGAGCCCACGCGCGCAATAGCGGTGGCAAGCCACCGCAGTCCAAAGTAGCGCCCACGGCATGGCTATCCCCATGGCACCCTGGTAGTTGCTATCACGGAACAGATTGGCAACACGAGTGCGCCGCGTTGCGCCCTACGGCTAAAGATTTACAAGACTTTATGGTACGCGCTTTCAGCGCTTGAATGAGGCGCATCCATAAGCAGGGCCGTTGGCCCAGGCTGGTATAGAACCGCGCCTTCGGCGCTCCGGCAACAAGCCCCACCCTCTAATCCCAAGTCGGCCGGCCTCCGCCTCTTGGCCTATCTTGCCGGTTGGCCAACCGGCAAGAAGAATCTGGCTAAGGTTTTCCACATTTCCCCATGAGCGGCAAAAGAAAAGGAGACTACGACTGCGGTTCTGTTACACATCACCGCTCAGGATGAAGATACAAGGCCGGCCACAACCAGGAGAAGGTCGCCATGGTGGCGCCGCACGGCGCCCCAGAAAGGCGATGAGCCGCCCCCGGCGGGGCGGCTCATCAAACTCAGGTTCATCCCTGCCTGATGCTCAGGCAATCCAGTTACCACGGTTCGTGTACTGGGTATGCAACAGTTCGTGGCTCTTATGGCCGCAGGGGCCTTCGGTGAAGAACTGGGTGTACAGCTCGACGACAGCAGGGTTCTCGTGCGACTTGCGCACCGTCGATCGCTCGTCTTCGCTGTAGATGGCTTTGGCACGGGCCGCGCGGATTTCCGGCGAGGTGGGGCGCGGTTGGCCGCCACCGCCAAGGCAACCGCCGGGGCACGCCATGAACTCGATGAAGTGGCACTCGGAGAACGGGCCACCGGCTTTGATGTCCTCGAGTACCTTCTTGGCGTTGCCGGTGCCGTGACACACGCCGACTTTCACGGTTGCACCGTCGAGCCAGTTCCAGTCAGTAAACAGGCCCTGGAGGATCTCGGGGACCGGGCCGACTTTCGGGACGGTGATCTCGGCAAGGCGGACCCCTTCGAAACCGCGCACGGGCAGAATGCGGGCATGGTCGTAAAGGTCTTCCACCTTCACGCCGCATACCAACTCGATGACCGAACGCAGCGCCGCTTCCATGACCCCGCCGGTAGCGCCGAAGATAACGCCCGAACCGGTTTCCTGGCCGAACGGGTCGTCGAAAGGCGACTTCGGGAGGTCCGGCAGGTGGAGGCCGGCCTGTTTCATCATGGCGGCCAGTTCGCGGGTGGTCATGCCGTGGTCCACGTCTTTGAATCCGCTGTCAGTCATTTCCGGACGGTTGCACTCGAATTTTTTCGCACTGCATGGCATGAGCGATACCGAGACGATATCGTTCGGGTCGATGCCGTTCTTCTGGGCGTAGTAGGTTTTGATTACGGCGCCGAACATCTGTTGCGGACTCTTGGCGGAAGACACGTGGGGGAGCATCTCGGGGTAGAAATGCTCGATGTACTTCACCCAACCCGGCGAGCAGCTCGTGAACTGAGGCAGCGGCTGGGACGCGGCGTCGCCGTCTACGAGCGCTTTCTTCAGCCGCAGCAGCAGCTCGGTGCCCTCCTCGATGATCGTGAGGTCAGCGGTGAAGTTCGTGTCGAAGACGCCGTCGAAGCCGATGCGCCGCAAGGCGGTGTTCATCTCGAGGGTGAGGGGCACGCCCGGCTCGAGGCCGAAGCACTCGCCAATACCCGCACGCGGGGCCGGCGCCGTCTGGATGACAACGTGCTTGGCCGGGTCATCGATGGCGTTCCAGATTTCGTCTGTGGGGTCATTTGCCTGGAGTGCACCCGTGGGGCAGCGGTTGATGCACTGGCCGCAATTGATGCAAATGACCTCGCCGAGGGGCTTATCCATGAACGCGGCGATTTCCGTCTGATCGCTGCGTCCGACCGCCTCGAGGACACCCACCTCCTGAATGTCGATGCAGGTGCGCACGCACCGCCGGCAGAGGATGCACTTGTCGTTGTCGCGCACGATGGAGAAGCCCGACTTGTCGATCGCATGGCGCCGCTCGGCCGGGCGGCCGAAGGCGAACTCGGTGATGCCGAGGCGTTTCGAAAGATCCTGCAACTCGCAGTCATCGTTGCGCACGCAGGTGAAGCAGTCGCCGTAGTGCTTGGCGAGGAGCAATTGCATGATGTGACGGCGCGCCTGGCGCACCTTTTGGGTGTAGCTGCGCACGGTGATCGGCTGGGTCACGGGGTAGGAACAGGCGGCCTGCAGGTTGCGCTGTCCTTCCACCTCGACGACGCAAAGCCGGCATACGCCCGACACGCACAGATCCTTGTGGTGGCACAGCGTGGGGATATGCACCCCCACCTGTTTGGCCGCCTCGAGGATGGTGGTGCCCAACGGCACCTTGACGTCTTTGCCGTCGATATTGAGGGTCACCATCGCGCCGATGGCGTTCAGGTTTTCCGGTTTCGCGGCCGTTGCGGCCTGTTGGCTGGCGGGGCCGCGGTCGTGTTCACGTGCCATGGTATCTTTATTCATTCCAAACTCCTAGGCCCCGGCCGGCGCGGCCGGCATGATTTCATTTTGGAAATGCTCGATGATGGAGAGGAAGGCATTCGGGCTGGTCTGTCCAAGCCCGCACTTCGAAGCGGCCCGCATGGTTTCGCCCAGCGCCTTGAGTTCCTCGAGATACTGGGGCGTCATGGCGCCGTTTTCGAGGCGGCGCACCCCGTCCAGCAGGATGGGGTTGCCTTCGCGGCAGGGGGTGCATTGGCCGCACGACTCTTCGACGAAAAACTCGAGGAAGTTGTGGGCGACCTGCAACATGTTGCGGTGCGGGCCGATGACTATCATCGATCCGCCGGTGGGTATATCTTCGAAGGCGAGGGATCGGCCGAACTGTTCGCGCGGCACGCAGTGGCCCGAGGCGCCACCCACCTGCACGGCCTTGGCGTCCTCGCCGGCGACCTCGCGCAGGAAGTCGGCGATGCTGATCCCGAGCGGAAACTCATAGACCCCCGGCCGTTCGCAATCGCCCGACACGCTGAAGAGCTTGAGGCCGCTCGACTTGTCCGTGCCGATGCCGCGGAACCAGTCGGCGCCCTTGGCGAGGATGCACGCGCACCAGGCAAGGGTTTCGACGTTGTTCACGGTGGTCGGGTGGCCGAACCAGCCGGTGTCGACGGGGAAAGGCGGGCGGTTGCGCGGTTCGCCGCGAAAGCCCTCGAGCGACTCGATAAGCGCTGTTTCCTCGCCGCAGATATAAGCGCCGGCGCCCATGCGAATCTTGATTTCGAAGTCGAAGCCCGGCGTTCCGAGGATGGCCTCGCCCAGCAGGTTCTGTTCGCGCCGGCGCAGCAGTGCGTTCTCGATGCGGGAACGCAGGTACGCGTATTCGCCGCGCAGATAGATAATGCCCTTTTTCGCGCCGATGGCGCGTGCGGCAATGGTCATGCCCTCGACCACGAGGTTGGCGTAGTCCGTGAGAATGACGCGATCCTTGAAGGTGCCCGGTTCGCCTTCGTCGGCATTGCACACAACAATCTTTTCGGTGTCTTTGGCGGCTGCTGCGAGGTTCCACTTGGTGCTCACCGGAAAGCCGGCGCCGCCACGGCCGCGGATGCCCGAGGTTTCGAGCGCGCGGATAATCTCGCTGCGCCCCATACCGAGCGCCGCCTTGATGCCGGCATCCGGCTCGACCGTGCTGAAGGTGAGGTCTTTACCTGCCATCAGAATGCCTCCTTTCGATCGCCGGCATACGAGGCGAAGCTGCGCTTGCAGTTCTCGAGAATCTCGGGTATCTGCGCGGGCGTAACCTTGGTGTATACGCGGTCGTTCACAAGCATCGCGGGCCCCTGGTCGCACATGCCGAGGCAACTCGCATACTCGAGTGTGAAGCGGCCGTCTTCGGTGGTCTGGCCGAAGCCGATCCCGAGCGCGTCCGTGAGCGCCTTTTCGACGGCGGCTTTGCCGGCCATTTCGCAGGACAGCGTGCGGCACAGGCGCACCACAAACTGGCCCCGCGTTTCGTGGTTGATAAAGTTGTAAAAGGTCAGCACCCCGTATACCTCGGCGGGGTGGATGTGGAGCAGGTCGGCCACTACCTGCTGTGCTTCCGCGGAGACCCGGCCGTAGCGTTGGTGCAACTCCTGCAAGGTGGGCAGGAGGGCGCCCCGGTTGCCGCCGAAATCGGCTATCCAGGCGGCCACCTCGGTTTTAAGACGGTCTTTCTGCGTTACTGCCATGTTTCGACCTCCATGCCCCTCAGGCCTTCTTGTCCAACAGTTGCGTCACCAGTTCGATGAGCCGCTGCGGCGCCACCGGTTTCTCGACAAAAAGATCCACCGGCATCAGTTCGTCGTCCGCTTCATACGTCATGCCCGTCGCCCGGCTGATGCTGGTGAGCATGAGGATGGGCGCCGGAAACCCTTGATCGCGCAAGGTTTGCGCCATCGCCATGCCATCGTCCGGCTGTTCCATCATCACATCCAGAATCAACAGGTCCGGCACCTCCGCTTGAATCGCACGCATGCCCTCTGCGCGGTTCGCGGCGCAGGTTACCGTGTGCCCCTCGGACTCCAGGACAAGGGTGCATCCCTCGCGGATGTCCGGGTCATCGTCGACGATCAGGATTTTGGCCATAGCCCCTACTCCTTGTTGTTCCCCCCCGTGGGGGACGGGTGCACCCGCCGCGCAGGCCCTCCCTCGAGCAACCACCCATTGCGGCGGGTTCCCGGCCTTTCCCGTGTAAAGTATGCTTAGCAGCTGTTCACGGCCGCATACCTACCGGTAGGTAAATAACGACTCGCCAAATGCTAGCACGTCCTGCGCCGGATTGCAAGACAATTCACGAATAACCCGCAAAGAAAGATATAGACGTTTGCCGGGCACGATACGAGCCCCCCGGGGGGTGATCCGAGCAGGAAAGCCATCTTCGTCATTTGCATTTCCGCCGCCTCGGCCGCATAATAGGTATGCAGGAATTTTTAGCGTTTTTGACGGCTTCCCGGGCACCAAACCCTGGGAACCATCGGATCCCAGGCTTATGCATGAATCCGCCAAAATACCCCTTGTCAAGACGATCGGCGAACGTTGCCGCACCTGCTACACGTGCGTCCGGGAGTGTCCGGCAAAAGCGATTCGCATTGTCGATGGCCAGGCCGATGTGCTCACCGAGCGGTGCATCGGCTGCGGCAACTGTGTGCGCGTATGCGGCCAGCACGCCAAGGAGGTGTATGACTCGACGGCCTATGTGACGTCCTTGCTCGCGGGCGATACGCCGGTGGCCGCCATTGTCGCGCCGAGTTTTCCCGGTGAGTTCGTGGACTGGAACTACCGGCTTTTGACCGGCGTCCTGCGGCGCATTGGGTTTACCTATGTGGTCGAGGTGGCGGCGGGGGCGGACCTGGTGGCGGGGGAGTACAAGCGGCTCGTGCGGGACAAGGCGGAAGAGCGCAGCTACATCGCGACGACCTGCCCGGCGGTGGTCGCCTATGTGGAACGGTATTACCCGAAGCTGGTGGACGCCCTGGCGCCGATTGTATCGCCCATGGTAGCTACCGCGCGCGCCTTACGCCACCTGCACGGCGAGCATGTGAAGGTGGTTTTCATCGGGCCGTGCATCGCAAAGAAGGGGGAGGTGGCCAGTGCGAACCTCGAGGACGAGGTGGATGCGGCGCTGACCTACCTCGAGTTGCGCAAGATGGCCTGGGATCTCGATCTCTCGCGCCATACGGTACAGGAGAGCACCTTTGATCCGCCGATAGCGGGCCCCGGCATGCTGCTGCCACTGAGCCGCGGTCTGCTGCAGGCGGCGAACACGCAGGAAGACCTTATCACGAATGATGTGGTGGCGGCCGATGGGCGGATAGGATTTGTCGAGGCCATTAAGGAGTTTTATCTCGGCCACTGCAACCCGCGGCTACTCGAGGTGCTTGCCTGTGAAGGTTGTATCATGGGGCCGGGGTGCAGCAATCACGATCCGTTATTCCGGCGGCGGCGGCGCGTGAGCAATTATGTGCGATCGCGGCTGGGCGAACTCGATATGGACGCATGGCGTGCGCAGCGCGAGGCCCTGAAGGGTGTCAATCTTTCGCGCACCTTCGAGGCGGATGACCAGCGCATACCCGATCCTTCCGATGAAGCGCTGCGCGAGATCCTGCGCAAGATGGGCAAAGTCTCCGTTGAGGACGAACTGAACTGCGGCGCGTGCGGCTACGAAACCTGCCGCGCCCACGCTACCGCGATCTACAAGAACCTCGCCGAGAGTGAGATGTGCCTGCCCTATACCATCGACAAGCTGCGCCACACTGTGGACAGCCTCGCCGTATCCAACGCGGAACTCGCCCAGACCCGGGAAACGCTCGTGCAGGCGGAGAAACTGGCGACCATGGGCCAACTGGCGGCGGGGATCGCCCATGAACTGAACAACCCGCTGGGCGTGGTGCTCATGTACGCCCACATGCTCGCCGAGGAATGCGACAGCAGTGCCGCCGTGTGCGAAGATTTGCAGATGCTCGCCTCGCAGGCGGACCGCTGCAAAAAGATTGTGGCCGGGCTGCTTCACTTCGCACGGCAGAACAAGGTGAGCCAAGAAGACATCGATATGCGCGAGTTTGTGGAGAACTGCGTGCGGCTGGTGACTGTGCCGGACAATGTAGCGGTGACGATAACCCACGGCGAGGGCGATCCTCAGGCGGAAGCCGACCGCGATCAGGTGACCCAGGTGCTCGTGAACCTGCTGGAAAACGCGTGCCAGGCCATGCCCGAAGGCGGTGCGCTCACGTTGCGTACGCGGTTCGAAGAGACGCTGGTGCATATCGAGATCACCGACACGGGCACGGGCATCACGCCAGCCAATATCAAGCGCATTTTTGATCCGTTTTTCACGACGAAGCCCATGGGCCAAGGCACGGGCATGGGGCTCGCGGTGAGCTATGGCATCGTGAAGATGCACCGCGGCAACATCCGCGTACACTCGAACCACGATCCCCAGGCAGGCCCGACGGGCACCACGTTCACCGTGTCACTGCCGCGGCAGCGGGTACCGGGCGGCGATGGGGCGGATACCGCGCAAAGTATGGCCCAGGCCCAAGCCTGAGGATGACCTCGCCGGCAATATGCACCGGCAACCAGGAGCAGCAGCGTGGAAACATTCAGAGCACTTGTCGTCGACGATGAGCCCGGCATCCGCATGGCCGTGTCGCGTGTGCTCAAAGACTATACGGTGTCCGTGCCGGATGTGGATGCCCAGGTGCGTTTCGAGGTGGACGCCGTCGAGACGGGCGAGGAAGCGCTCGCGCGCATCGACACGGATCCGCCGGATTTGTTGCTGCTGGACAACAAACTGCCGGGCATCAGCGGTATGGAGGTGCTCGAGCGCATTGCACCGATGAACCTCGAGATGCACGTCATCATCATCACGGCCTATGCCTCGATCGAGACCGCCGTGCGCGCCACGAAAGAAGGCGCCTTCGACTTTCTCCCCAAGCCTTTTACGCCAACCGATCTCAAGAATACGCTCAACAAAACCATCCGGCATTTCCTCGTCGCACGCCAGGCCCGATCCCTCGCCGCCGAGAAACGCCGCCTGCGCTTCCAGTTCATCTCCGTGCTCGCCCACGAACTCAAGGCGCCGCTCAATGCGGTCGAGGGCTACCTCAAAATACTCGCCGATCCCAAGCGCCTCGCCGACACCGGCCGCGCGCACGATATCATCGGGCGGTGCCTTACCCGAACGGGTTACATGCGCAAGATGATTGTCGATTTGCTCGACCTCACGCGCATCGAGTCGGGCGAACGGCCGCGCGAATTAGGCGCCTGCAACGTGACCGAGGCCGCCCAGGCCGCCGCCGACACCCTGCTGCCCGACGCGCAGAAGCGCGGCATTGCCGTGCATGTGCATGCGGATGACGAGGTGCCGCTGCACGCGGACCCGGCGGAGCTCGCCATCATTTTCAACAACCTCGTGTCGAACGCCATCAAGTACAACCGCGACGGCGGCCGGGTGGATGTGACCATAGCGCGCGAAGACGATCAGGTCCGCGCGCAGGTGCAGGACACAGGCATCGGCCTGAGCGAGGAAGAGGCCGCCACACTTTTCCGCGACTTTGTGCGGATCAAGAACGAAAAGACCAAGGATATTCTCGGCAGCGGCCTCGGGCTGTCAACCGTGAAAAAACTCGCGCTCATGTACGGTGGCGACATCACCGTGTCGAGCGTGCCAGACGCGGGCAGCACCTTTACCATCACCTTGAAAGATGCGCAGCCGGCGGCTCCCGAACGTGCCAGTGCGGCGCACAGCACGCACGCATGACGGCATTTTCCGGCGGGCCCGCGCATATACAAACAGCAAGCAACACAGCGGCGATGACGTCTGCCGGTGCACCCCGGCAAGGAGCAGTACATGGATACCATGCAAGAACACCCTGAAACCGTACCTATCGATGAAGAAGCCATCGAAGCAACACTCGCCCATAGCGCCCGCAAGGACGCCGCCGCGGTGCGGGAAGTGCTGTCAAAGGCGCGCGAACTCAAGGGACTGGATGCACCGGACATCGCCACGCTCATGGACGTGAGCGACCCGGAGTTGCTGGGCGCGTTGTTTGACGCGGCGCGCTACGTGAAAGATGAAATCTACGGGCGCCGCCTGGTGCTCTTTGCACCGATGTATGTGTCCAACCTGTGTCACAACGAATGCCTCTATTGCGCGTTTCGCCGGAGCAACAAAAACCTGAAGCGCCGCGCACTGACCCAGGAGGAGGTCGCCCGGGAAGTCGAGTCGATTATCGATGAAGGGCACAAGCGCATCCTGCTCGTGGCCGGCGAGGCGTATCCGGAGGAAGGGTTCGACTACATCCTCAAGTGTATCGAGACCATCTACGCCACGAAGAAAGGCAAAGGCGAGATTCGCCGGGTGAACGTGAACGTGGCGCCGCTCACGCTCGACGAGTTCAAGCGGCTGAAAGCCTCGGAAATCGGCACGTACCAGCTCTTCCAGGAAACGTATCACCGTGAGACCTACGACACGGTGCATCCGGCGGGCGTCAAACGCAATTTCGACTGGCGCATCACCGCGATGGACCGCGCCATGGAAGCCGGCATCGACGACATCGGCATCGGCGTGTTATTCGGGCTGGCGGACTGGCGCTTCGAAATCCTCGCCATGATGCAGCACATCCGCTACCTCGAGCGGAAATTCGGCATCGGACCGCACACCATCAGCGTGCCCCGTCTCGAACCGGCCTACGGGAGCGATCTCGCCAGCCAGCCGCCGCAGCCCGTGGACGATCTCGCGTTTCGAAAGATCGTGGCGATACTGCGGCTCGCCGTGCCGTATACCGGGATCATCATGTCCACCCGCGAAACGCCGAACATCCGCCGGGAAACCTTCGCACTGGGCGTGTCGCAGATATCGGCCGGCAGCCGCACCAATCCCGGCGGCTACGCGGAACATGAAGACGTGGCCGACATGAGCCAGTTCTCGCTCGGCGACCACCGCCCGCCCGACGAGGTCATCCGCGATCTCGCGCAGATGGGGTATATTCCGTCGTTCTGCACAGGCTGCTACCGGCTCGGCCGGACCGGGGAAGACTTCATGGATCTCGCGAAACCGGGGCTCATCAAGAACCACTGCGATGTCAATGGCGTAAGCACGTTCCTCGAGTACCTCGAGGACTACGCGTCACCGGAAACCAAGGCCGTCGGGGAGGCGTGCATCAAGGCGGCGCTTGCGGAAATGCCAACGGCCCGCCGCGAGCGCACGGAGCAGGTAATCAACAAGGTGAAGGGCGGTGAACGGGACGTGTATGTGTAGTGAACCGTAAGAAAACGAACCACGAATGGACAAGAGTTCTCACCAATAATGCCGGCCGAGCAACGTGGAAGGAGACCAAGCCCATGAAAGAACGGCATCTGATTCTTGGCGTACATCTACAGGACCGCACCAAGGACGCCACCAAGGTGCAGCAACTGCTGACCGAGTACGGCTGCAACATCAAAACGCGCATCGGGCTGCACGAAGTGGATGAGACATACTGCTCCAGCGGCGGCGTGCTGCTGCTCGAAATGTTCGGCGACGATGCCACCTGCCTCGAGCTGAGAGACAAGCTCAACGCCATCGAGGAGGTGGAAGTGAAAGAAATGACCTTCGAACACGTGGAGTAAGAGGGAAGAGGATTGCACCACGGAGGCACAGAGGAACACAGAGGAAGATAGGAGAGAGGAAGAAAGAACTAACCGAAAAGAGCGCATAGAACGCAAAAAACCGATTGAAGCCGATGTCCTTTATCCCATGCGTTTTTATGTTCTTTGCCTTCTCTGCGGTCACTTTTTTTTCATCCTCTTTTCTTCTCCTCTTTCCGGTCGCTCTGTGCTTCTCTGTGCCTCTGTGGTGAATCTCTTCTGTCTATTTCCCCATGCCCGACCACCGCACAGAACACGATCTCCTCGGCGCCATGGCCGTGCCGCGTACGGCGCGCTATGGCGTGTACACGGCACGCGCCCTCGAGAATTTCCCGCTCTCGGGCCGGCGCGTGCACCCGGCGCTCATTCATGCCTATGGCATGGTGAAGCTCGCGTGTGCACAAACCAATGCGCGCCGGGGGGTGTGGCCGGAGGCGGAAAAGGCTGCGGCCATCGCCCGGGCATGCACGGATCTGTGCGAGGGGCTGCTCGACGAGGACATCGTGGTGGATGCGCTCCAGGGGGGCGCGGGCACGAGCCTCAACATGAATGTGAACGAGGTCATCGCGAACCGCGCGCTCGAGTTGCTCGGCAACGAGCGCGGCGACTACGCGGCCGTGTCGCCCACGGACGACGTGAACCGGCATCAGTCAACGAACGACACCTACCCGACGGCGTTGCGGCTTGCGGCGATCCGGTTGTTGAAGGAACTCGAGGACCAGGTGGTCGCGTTGCAGGAGGCGTTTCAGGAGAAGGAGAAGGAATTCGCCCACGTGGTTAAGGTCGGCCGCACGCAATATCAGGACGCCGTGCTCACGACGCTGGGCCGCGAGATGGGCGCCTATGCCGAGGCCATCGGCCGAGACCGCTGGCGCATCTACAAGTGCGAAGAGCGGCTGCGCGTGGTGAACCTCGGTGGCACCGCTATCGGGACAGGGCTTGCCGCGCCGCGCCAGTACATTTTTCAGGTGGTCGAGACCCTGCGCGAGTTGACCGGCATCGGCTTTGCCCGGGCGGAAAACCTGGTGGAAGCCACGCAGAACGCGGATGTGTTTGCCGAGGTCTCGGGCATTCTCAAGGCGCATGCCGTGAGCCTGCTCAAGATTGCGGACGACCTGCGGCTCCTATCAAGCGGCCCGGAGGCCGGGCTGGGCGAAATACGCCTGCCGCAACGTCAGGCCGGTTCGAGCATCATGCCCGGCAAGGTGAACCCGGTCATCCCCGAGGCAGTGGCGCAGGCGGCCATGCGCGTCATGGCAGACGATGTGGCCATCGGGCAGGCATGCGCGGCAGGAAGCCTGGAACTGAACGCCTTCTTGCCGCTGGTGGCCGACAGCCTGCTGAACAGTTGTGCGTTACTCGCGAACACGTGCGACATCTTCCGGCGGCACTGTGTCGTTGGTATCGAGGCGGATGAGGCACGCTGCCGCGCGCATGTCGCGAGTTCGACGGCGGTGGTTACCGCGCTCATCCCGGTGCTCGGCTACGAGGGCGCGTCCGCGGTGGCGAAGGAAGCCCAGGCCGCCGGGCGTACCGTGCGCGAGACTGCGCGGGCGCATGGCGTCGGCGCCAGACAGTTCGACGAACTCATCGCACCCGAGGCTGTCATGCGCCTCGGGATGCCGGAAAGATAGGACGTTATGCAACGCGCACCAAAATCATTTCGACTGCACATCGGCCTGTTCGGCCGGCGCAACGTGGGAAAATCCAGCCTGCTGAACGCCATTACCCGGCAGCAGGTGTCCATCGTGTCTAACTTCGCGGGCACTACGACGGACCCGGTCGAAAAACCGATGGAACTGCTGCCGATCGGGCCGGTGCTGTTTATCGACACGGCAGGGCTCGATGACGTGGGGGCGCTGGGTGAACTGCGCACAGCGCGTACGGAGCAGGTGTTCGATCGCACGGACCTCGGGGTGCTCGTGGCGGAGGCGGGGCATTGGGGCGAATTCGAGACCCGCGTGCTCGAGACCCTGCGCAAGCGCGGTATCCCGGCGGTGGTGGTGTTCAACAAGACCGACCTCGAGGCGCCGGACCCCAAGGTGCTCCACGATCTCGAGGAGAAGAAGATTCGCATCGTGCGCGCAGTGGCTTCGGCGGGCGAAGGCGTGCTCGAGTTTCGCCAGGCCCTGCTCGAAGCGGCCCCCGCCGAGTTCATCGAATCGCCGGCGATTCTTTCGGACCTTGTGGGACCGGGCGGCATGGCCGTGCTCGTCGTGCCTATCGACAAGGAAGCGCCCAAGGGACGCCTCATCATGCCGCAGGTGCAGTCCATCCGCGACCTGCTCGATGCGGACGCCTATTGCATGGTGGTGAAGGAGCGGGAGTTGCGCGCGGCGCTGGACCGGCTCAAAGAACCGCCGCGACTGGTGGTCACGGATTCGCAGGCCTTTCTCAAGGTCGCGGCGGATACGCCCCGCGAAATACCGATGACGTCGTTCTCGGTGTTGTTCGCGCGGTTCCGGGGCGACCTCACGGCGCAGGCGCTGGGCACCATGGCCATCGAGAAACTGCGTGCGGGCGACCGGGTGCTGATTGCGGAGTCGTGCAGCCACCATCCGATTGCGGATGATATCGGGCGGGTGAAGATTCCGCGCTGGCTCACGCAATATGTGGGGGGCCGGCTCGAATTCGACACGACCCAGGGCCATGATTTCCCGCAGGATCTCACGCCGTACAAGCTGGTGGTGCATTGCGGCGCATGCACGACGAACCGAAGGGCCATGCTCTCGCGGATCATGCGGTGCCGGCAACAGGGGGTGCCCATCTCGAATTATGGGCTCACCATCGCGTATAGTTTGGGCATCTTCGATCGGGCGCTCGAACCGTTCCCGGCGGCGCATGAGGCCTATCAGGAAGCGCTCCAGGATCAAGCAAACAACCCCACGGCCATGCGTCCGTCGGCGCAGCATGCGCGCGGCCACGCGGACCAGATGTGCATACGGGAAGAGT
>CAZMVU010000135.1:0-13193 GCA_964569295.1 uncultured Nitrospirales bacterium | reverse complement strand
TCCCTTGCGCCATACGGCTAAAGAATTACGAGTTCAGAACATCCGGAAGGAGAAGAACTGCACCCGTGCAAGAGCAGGCGCCCCGGCCACAGTACCGGACCGGGGCGCCGTGTTCATCAATCGCCTTTACTCAGCAGAAGAAGCCGTTGATCGTGATTCGGATGATCGCGGTACCGGTGTCCCCGTCGGCATCAGTGGCTTGCAACCGGATGTCGTAGGTAGTGCCTCTGCAATTCCTGTCGCGCAGGCTCAGGGTGGCGTTCTCGCCGGTTTCACTGCTGCCTGTCCACGCAGACTCGCCCTCGGGCCGGTACGACCACTGGAGATCGCTGCCGCTCAACGCGGTGCCATCCGCCGCTGTGGCCGAACCGGAGAAGTCCACCGTCACGTTTGGCGGGGTCGTCAGGTCCTGGTGGTACGAATCGTCGTCCGGACTCGTGATCTGGACCGTCGGGTCGGAGGGACCTTGGACCGTGATGGTAACGCTGTCCGAGAGCACCTCCCGGCCGATATAGGTCGCGTAGATGTCGAACGTGCCGGCGGGGAGCTTGGTGCTGCCATTCGGGCCGGACTGCGACAGGATACGGTGCGCCGTGGAGTCTGCCGGATCGTACGGCCCGTCCTCGGTCCAGATAACAAGCGCGTCGGGCTCTTCCGTGCCGTCGACCTCCACAACACTTTCGAGCGCGACAGTGCCACCCATCGAGAATACCTCGCCATTGTCGGGCGCGGTGATCTCGATGGTCTCGGTGGCCGCGCCTTCGCGCACAAGCACCATGCCGGTGGCGTCACCGTTCTCGGTGTATGTGCCACTGATGATCCCGAGGCTGCCGGCGTGAATATAGCCGTCGAAGTGGCCGCCATCCGCGGTGGGCAGGTTGAAGCTGACCTCCTGCGTGCCGCTGTCGGCCGTGCCGTCGGTGGAAATCCACCCGCCGGAATGGTTGTATCGGCCGCCAAACTCGGCGTTGGCCCCATTGACAGCGCGCACTTCGAGACTGCCCTCGATCACCGGACTTTCGATGCGCCATTCGCCGAGGAACGTGTCATCGTCGAGCGTGGTGGCCACGCTGTTCGCGTTGTACGTGCCCTGCTTCGTGGCGTAGAAGGCCTTTGTGCCGAGGGTGCCGTCGGCGCGCTCGTAGGTGCCCGCCATCAGCTTCGTGTTGCCCCGGTCGATGTCCGCCGTGAAGCGCAGGCCCGATCGGGTTTCGTAATCGAGGTTGGGCGTCGTGAAGTCGATGTAGGCTTCCATGCGCCCGTTCTCGTCGATGGTGCCGTTCACCCGGTACAGGTTGCCCGAGGAGTCGTAGAATGCACCAAGCCGGTAGTCCTCGATACCACCGAGCTTGTTTGCCGCGAAGAACTGCGAGTTCCGGTGGATATCCAGGGTCCCCACCTCCCCGTCATACACGAGGAGCCAGCGGCCCATGTAGATCTGTGCCGGCAGGCTGTCCGGGTCAGGCGTCACGACGCCGGTGATATAGGCCGCCTGCGTAATGCGGCCGTCGAGACCGCTGTCGAGCCAGTCGTAACTCAACTTGATGAAGCTGTTTCCACCCCACGAGTTCTTCACGATGAAGTACGGCTCATCCGAGTCGGTACGGTCATAGCCGACAATCAGCAGCGCATGCCATGCACCGCCCTCGTCGTCTTCCTGATCGCGCGGATACAGGATGTCGTCTTCGGTATCACTCACGAAATTAAGCGCGATCAGCACCTCACGGCCCGCGGCAATCTGTTGCTCATACCAGACGGGGTCGTCCACCCGGTTGCCCGGCACGGTCTCGTAGCCGGTGATGCCGTAGAGCGCGTTGTCGATGGCGTCCTGCGGCAAGGGGGTGACATTGTAGTTGTTGGGCACCTGGATGGTGATCCGGTCCTGGACCATGTTGTAATCGCTCACCTCCGCCTGGGTCTCGCCGCCACTGCGATCGCGCCAGTCGACGCGCGGATCATCGCCGCCCTGGTTCGCGTTACCATAGTCGCCCCAGGAATGGCCGGCCTTGTTGGTGTGCTCGTAGGGGGCAAACTGTTCCTCGCACACGCGGTAGTCCATGAGAAACGAAAGCGCGCTGTAGATGTTGCCGCCGCCGCCCATGCTCAGTTGGTTTTCCCAGCCGTCGCGGGTATGCGTGCCGTCGTCGTCGTTGGCGAAGTCATGCAACCAACGGCTCTTGGACACGTGCTGGAAGTACTGCTCGGACAAGTTCAGGTTTGAACTGCCCTGGCGGTTGTAGGCCGCCTCGAGCGCCGCGAGCGTCGCGTGAGACACGCAGGTGCCGCGGTCCAACTGGTTCTTGACGGAAGTCTGGTCACCGCTGAGGCTGATGCGCTGCTGGCTCGGGCGCTGCTTCATGCGCACGGATTCCTCCGCGAATTCCTTGAGATCCATGGCCTTGCCCGAGCGGTCCGGTGAACGTTCGGCATACTCCGCGACATAATCGGGATCATCGAGCTTGAACTGATCCCCATTCGCGAGCGTGACCACCGTGCCCGGCAGACCATCATCGCCGATCACCGTCTCGCGGCTCTGGACCGTCGGCGTGTCGAAGGATTCTTCCGCTGCCACGACCGTGACAAGCGCTTCACCCCTGTCACCGCTTTCGTCGCCAGTGGCACGGATGGATGCCACGCCCGGCGCCACGCCGGTCACCACGCCCTTGGCGTCCACGGTGGCAATCGCCGTATCGCCCGAGGACCAGGTATAGTTTTCGTCGACCTGCGTGCTTTCCGCATCGAGATCAACGGTCTTACCGGCCTCGACCGTCGCCAACGGCGGCGTTACCACGACGATATTCGGAAAAATCAGGGGACACCCCGCGCCGAACAAGGCGGCCGTCAGCGCCAATGCGGCGATCAGGCCGCGGCTTCGAAACAATCGCATATAGATACTCTCCTTCAGGATATTGCGCCGAACCAAGAACCGACGCGCACACACAGCTATCCTGCCTTCGTTATTGGGGCATGGATCACTACCTCACGTCGCGCTTCGTTCGGCTTGTTTTCTTCTGCACACACGTGGGAGTTTACAATGCAGCGCACGCCCTATATTCCATCTGTCCGATCTTTAAGGATGCCATACTGATGATGGCGCTCATCGACGCCCATTGCCACCTGACCGCAAACGAACTGCATGACACGCTTGATTACGCCATAACCACCGCGCGTGCTGCGGGTATCGTGGCCATGGTGACCAACGCCACCAGTCCTGAAGACTGGCAGGCCCAGACCAGCGTGGCCGCCCGGTTTCCCGAGGTGCGCTTTGCCTGGGGGATTCACCCATGGTGGGTGAATGAAGACAGCCGGGACGCCATGGCCCGCCTGCGTGGCGCGCGCGAAGCCGGCGCCGTAGCCATCGGCGAGATAGGCCTCGACGGCAAGATCGCCACGCCCATGGAATTGCAGGAAGCGGTTTTCGCCGCGCAGCTCGACGTGGCGCAGGAACTCGGCCTGCCCGTGGTGATCCATGCCCGCGGCGCCTATGACCGCATCCAGCGGATGCTGCACGAGCGCGGTCCGCTCGAACATGGCGGCATCGTGCATGCTTTTTCCGCGAGCGCGCAGATAGCTGAAGACTTGATGGCGCACGGCCTCCACGTTTCCATGGGCGCCGCCCTGGCGTACAAGCCGAGCAAGAAGCGGCGTGCCGTGCTCGATACCGTCTGGCCGGAGTACCTGCTTCTCGAGACCGACAGCCCGGATATGGCGCCGCCGCAGGCGCGCAACGTGCCGAACACGCCCGCAAACCTGTTGTACGTGCTGCGCGGCCTGTTGAACTACGTGGACGCCACCCCGGAAGAAGCGGCCGCCGTCACCACGCGCAACGCCGCCCGGATATTCAATATGGAGTTGCCATGATCAATCCCTACGAACACCATTGGGGCCGCACCGAGCTGCTCGTCGGCGCCGAAGGGACGGCGGAACTGGCCGCGGCGCGCGTGGCGGTATATGGCCTGGGCGGCGTGGGCGGCTACGTGGCGGAGGCGTTGGCGCGCGCGGGGGTCGGCTACCTGCGCCTTGTCGATGGCGACGTGGTGGCGCCGTCGAACCGGAACCGGCAACTCGTGGCGCTTTCGAGCACGGAAGGGCAGTCCAAGGCAGAGGTGATGGCGGCGCGTATCCGCGACATCAACCCCAACGTCCAACTCGAGGTGCATGCGCGCTTCATGACTCCGGGCGACGTGGACGCGTTTACTGCCAACATCGGCTATGCCATTGACGCCATCGACATGGTAGCGACAAAAGTCGCCTTACTCACCACGCTGCGGCAGGCCGGGGTGTTCACCGTGAGCTGCATGGGCGCGGCGTGCAAGCGCGACCCGGCAGGCGTGCGCATCGCCGACATCAGCGAGACCCGCGAATGCCCCTTGGCCAAGCGCGTGCGCTGGCGCCTCCGGCGCGCCGGCGTGGCGACGGGCATCACCTGCGTCTACAGCGAGGAGCGCCGCGACGCCATGTACGACACGCGCGACGCCAACCGCGGGCGAAAACGCTTTGTCCAAGGCAGCATAAGCTATCTGCCAGGTATCGTCGGCCTGACGGCAGCGGGGGTTGTGGCCCAGCAAATCCTGGCACCGCGCAGATGAATACCCCGCAGGTTGACGCTTCCAGGCAACCCGCCGAAAGCCCCTTGCCCACGCCTCAAGCCGGGGGAAGCGCCATGTTTAGCTTGTAAGCCTCCAGGGTGTGGCGGATGACGTCGCGGCGGCTCACTATCCCCACGATGCGGTTGCCCCGAACAATGGGCACACGCCGGAAATGGCCTTCGATCATGGACTCGCAAATGTCGATGATGTCGGCGTCTTCCTCGAAACACACCAGATTCGTGGTCATAATGTCGACCACGCGGCCGCGCGGCCCCATCGCGCCATTGTACACCGCCTCGAGCAGATCCTTCTCCGTCACCACGCCCAACATTTCACCCCCGCCGCCCACAACGGGCAAGCCGGTAATCCGGTGGTCGATGAGCAGGCACATGGCATCGTACACCGGCGCCTCGGGGGTCACGGTGATGAGATCCGTCGTCATGATATCGCGTGCTGTATCCATGGGTAGAGTCCTCCCGTGGTTAGGTGCTCGAGGCCCGGCGGAGACACGCCCCGGGGGGCCCATTATCGGACGGCAAGCACCACAAGCACCACACGTGGAATGTGCTTCTTGATGACTGCGCCACGGCCGCCCCCCACGGCGCCTGATCGGCTTGCTCCATCAATAACACGGAATTCGAATCGGGGTTGCCAACCCCGCACAACACACTATAGCATTTTTCGCCGATTTTGGCCAGAAGAATATCGGCCCGCGAACCCCGAAATCTTTCCCGAGTTGCCGCGCATTTGATACACTATTTTACAGCGCAGGCGGCCAAAAGGAGACAGAGAACCAATGCAAACATTGACCGCAGCAGCAATGCGCGAGGCGGATCGCCGCTGCATCGAAGAGATTGGCATTCCGAGCGTTGTACTGATGTACAACGCCGGCAAGGCCACCTGCGCCGAAATTACAGGCGGTCCTGTGGGCGTGGTGTGCGGGAAAGGCAACAACGGCGGCGATGGCCTGGTGGTGGCGCATTTGGCACTGCTGGCAGGACTCGAAACGCGCGTGCTGCTCTTGGCGGAGGAGGGGGAACTCACGGGCGATCCGGCCATATACCTGCGTGTGTATAAGCAGTTGGGCGGCCGCGTGGACACGGCGACAGAGGAGGACGCGGTGCGCCGCGGCGTCGAGGGGTTGGCGGATTGCCACACCCTGGTCGATGCGGTCTTCGGTACGGGCATCAGCGGCGAAGTGCGCGGACCGAAGCGCGCGGCGATCGAGGCATGGCCGGCGGTGCGCACCGTAGCCGTGGATGTGCCGTCGGGGCTCGATGCCGATACGGGTACGCCGTGCGGGGTGGCGGTGCATGCGGCGGTGACGGTCACCTTTCAGTTTGCCAAGCGCGGGTTCGAGAACCCGGCGGCGGCGGACTACCTCGGGCGGCTCGTGGTGGCGGATATCGGCATTCCGCCATCGTGCGCCCCGGCGCCAGGCGAGGCGGCCTAGCCGGACATGCGCGCCTTTGTCGCGATTACGCTACCGGCCGATGTGCGGGCCAACCTCGCCGCGCTGGCGGAACGGCTGCGTGCGGCAGGCGTGAAAGCACGGTGGCCGCGGCGCGAGAACCTCCACCTCACGCTACGCTTCCTGGGCGATATCACGCCGGAGCGCGCGGCTGCGGTCGCGGCGGCGCTGGCCGAAACAAGCCGCCGCGAAGCGCCTTTGCCATTGGCCGTGCGCGGCGTGGGCGTGTTTCCCAATATGCGGCGGCCAGCGGTGATCTGGGCGGGCGTGCATACCAGCGGCGATGCGCTGGCGCGTGTACAGGCGGCGGCGGAAGCGGCGGCGCAGGCGGCGGGATTGCCGGCGGAGAAGAAGCCGTTTCATCCGCACGTGACCGTGGGGCGCCTGCGCGATCCGCGGCGGCCGGGACGCCTCCCGGCGTTGTTGGCGGCGGAAGAGGCGTTCCATGCCGGCGAATTTCTGGCGGAGGCGGTGGTCCTATGTGAGAGCGCGCTTACGCCAAACGGCGCGGTCTATACCCTCGTGCACTCGCTGCCGCTGACGGGAGAAGACAGCCGATGAATCCGAACAACACCACGGAAGAGGCGTTGCGCATTATGGCGGCGCAGGCGCCGCAGGCGGTCAACCAGCCCTCGGTGGCGCTGGTATTGCCGGCGGCCGCTGGCGTGTTGCTTACGTTGTACATGATGGCCATCCTGCTGCGTTGGTTCGGCACGTGGCTTGAACTGGACGAAGGGGCGTGGTGGATGCGCCTCATCGCACAGATTACGGACCCGCTGATCACGGCGATACGCCGTCTGCTGCCGCCCATGGGGCCGGTGGACTGGGGGCCCATGGGGGCGTTGATCGTGGTGTGGCTCGTGCGCATCGTACTAGCGCAGTATTGAGCCCATGCATTGCCCCGCCACTGGGCCCGCAGGCGCCTGGTTTCCGGGGGAAAGGAGAGCCTTGCCATGCTTTTCAGTTCGAGGAGCAACAGTAATGAGCCGGATTACGATAGGGCCCGCCGCCAGATGGTGGAAACCCAGGTGGCCCGGCGGGGCGTGCAGGATACCCGGGTGCTCGAGGCCATGGGCCGCGTGCCGCGGCATCGCTTTGTCCCGGCGGAACTGGCCCAATGCGCCTACGAGGACAAACCGCTGCATATCGGGTGTGGCCAAACGATTTCCCAGCCGTACATGGTGGCGCGCATGACCGAATTACTCGCGTTGCGCGCGGGGGATCGGGTGCTCGAGGTGGGAACGGGCTCAGGCTACCAAACGGCCCTGCTCGCCGAGCTCGCGCGCGAGGTGGTCAGCATCGAGCGTCATGAGGCGCTCGCCGATCAGGCCCGCACGCGCCTGGAAGCGTGCGGCTATGAGAACGTGCAGGTCGTATGTGGCGACGGCACACTCGGCTGGCCGGAGCGCGCACCCTACGACGCGATCCTCGTGACGGCAGGCAGCCCTAAGGTGCCCGCCGCGCTCGTGGATCAGCTTGCGGAAGGCGGACGGCTTGTCTGTCCGGCGGGCACCGCGGAAATGCAACGCCTGCGGATCATCACGCGTGAAGGTGGTGAACTGCACGAGCGGGACAGCATCAGTTGTGTTTTCGTGCCGCTCGTGGGCGCCCAGGGATGGCCGGAACATCCTTCTCGATGAACACACCTGGCCGGCGCAACCCCCCTGCGCCCTGCTCGCGCCGGCCCTGAACAGGGCCGGCGCAGCATGATTAAGGGGTATCCCCCACAAGGATCGGTGTGCGGGCGCTTACTTCTTCCGGCCGTCGGTGGTCATGCCGTAGGGCAAAGGCTGTTCATCGAGCGTCGTCATGAGCACCTTGCGCAGTTCCGTGGCCGGCAGGCCGCTGGCAAGACACTCGGCAACGGCCTCGCGCAGGTGCGCGACGGCCATTTTCTGCGTGTCCTTCGTGCATTTGCCCGGCGCGTCCTTGGCAACGGTCACGCCGACGCCGCGGCGCGTATGCACCAGCCCCATCAACTCGAGATCGCGGTACGCCTTCGTCACGGTGTTCGGGTTGATATCGAGCACGGTCGACATCTCGCGAACGGAGGGCAGGGTTTCGCCGGCCTTAAGTCTGCCCGATGCAATGGCGAAACGTACCAGATTCTCGATTTGTACGTAGACCGCGATCGGGCTGTTCATATTTACCGAGTAGGGAATCTTCTTCGTGGCATCCATGGCATCTTCTCCTGACTTAATACGGCCATCATCCACACTGGCGGGGTCTTGGCCATAGCCCCCTTTTGCAAACACTATCACTATACAAAGTCGGGAAGGCCATTTTCAATAGGCTACGATCCTAGTGAGCGCGGGCAAACAAAACACCCCCCACTCACCGTCGTACATTGGTTGCACACTCAGCGCGGCCCCCTGGCCAAACGCACCCTGACCGCCAACAACCTTACCCCCGACATTCACTTATAGGTGGCAACGTGCCCCATCCAGAACCGCCCACGCACCCTTATGCGTCTGGTTCCGGTTGCGGTTCCCCGCCGGTATGTGGGCGCATAAACTTGGGGTGGTTGCCAGCGATAACTATCGTCACCTCACCCTTTACCTTTGCCGTATTATAGCACGAAGCCAGTTCGGCGAGAAACCCCCTTTCTACACGCTCGAATTTCTTGGTTAGCTCGATGCACAGCGCAGCGCGGCGGTCCCCCAGCACCGCGAGGGCGTCGGCGAGGAACTTGCCCACGCGGTAGGGCGACTCAAAAAACACCAGGGTGTGCGGCGCCGGCGCCTCGGCAGCGATGAAACGCCGCCGCGCGCCGCTCTTGCGCGGTGGAAAGCCCTTGAAGGTGTAGGTCGAGGTGGGCAAGCCGGATATGAGCAGGGCCGTGTGTATGGCACTCGGGCCGGGGAGGGGCACAACCGCGTGGCCGGCGCTGATCGCGGCGGTGATCGCCCGGAAGCCGGGGTCGCTAATCCCTGGTGCGCCGCCGTCGGTACACAGGGCGACATCCATCCCCTCCCCGAGCAAGCCGAGGATGCGGCGGCCCGCCTGTTCCTCGTTGTGCTCGTGGTAGGAGAACAGGGTGCGCGGCCGGGCGATGCCGTAGTGCTGGAGAAGGCGGGGCGTGAGGCGCGTATCTTCGCAGGCGAGGGCGCTCACTTCGCCAAGCACGCGCACGGCGCGGTGCGTAAGGTCCTCGAGATTGCCGATAGGTGTGGCGACCAAATAGAGCGTGGCCATAATCAATGCGCCATGGCGGGTTCAATGTGCGGCTTGAACACGGCGATGTTGCCTTCTTGCATCACTTCGCACAGGCGCGTGTACTGTTCTTCGTCGTGGTACACACCCACGATAGCCCCGCCGGATCCGGCAAATTTCGCGTGGGCGCCTACGCTGCGCGCGCGCTCGACCATGTCCACATTGCCCGGATCAAGCGTGTAAAGGCTGCGGCGGCGCTCGAAGTTTGCATCCAGCAGGGGGCCTATCTCATGGCACCGGCCGGCCACGAGGAGATCGCGCGCCTCCTGGGCATAGCCGGCGAAATCACGCATGGCCTGCACCACCTCGGGCTCGCCACGCTGCCAACGCTCTTTGATGTTGTTGTGAAACGTCTCCGAACCTTCGCCAAGGTCCGTGCGGTACGCAATAAAGATCGGCGGTAACAGGGCCACGTCGATCTCCTGGTAAATACCGTGCCCGGCACGCTCCATGTGCTTCTGGTCGAAGTCCATGAACACGCAGCCCTCATACACCTGAATCACGCGGTCCTGGAGACCGGCGGATATGCCCAGTTCCCCGGTCTCGACACTGAGTATGAGGTTCGGCTGGAGCGTGCGGGGAATCTCGACGTCGTAGTACTCCATAAGGCAACGCAAGGTGGCGGTCACCAGCGCGCTCGACCCCGCAAGCCCGAGCCGGCGCGGAATAGTCGAGCGGTAGCGGATCGAAAAATTGCGATCCCGCAGGCGAATACGCTCGGCCTCGCAGTATTCGAGGAACTTGCGGATGGTCGCCTTCATAATGCGGATGCCGCCGTAGTAGCCGTTCGCACGCACATCGTCGGCGAGGTCGCGCATCGACGCGTAGCAGGATCGGTCCTGGCGGCTGGGCACGATCTCGAGTTCTGGGCTCTCGTACAGACTCACCTTTGCCCAGTAATCGCGAATGACAATGCTGATGGTCTTCCCGAAGTAGCCGTCGGACGGATTGCCGATCAGACCCGCCCGGGCATATGCGGTCGCTTCACAAGCCATAATGCACACCCTGCCAAGATCTCGGATTCACGTCACTTTCGAAGAAAAGCCGCCGAATCACGTTTGCTGTAGATGGCGCCCCGCCAAGCCAACGGCGGGGCCCTCCGTTCCAAGAATCCCGGTAGCTTACGGCACGCGGCGCGGCGCGGTCAAATGGCGGAAAAACTGCGCAAATATGCCAGAGCGCGGGCAATAAGCGCCCTGCCCTGTCCAAGTCCTGTATTACGGTTCTGCGCGTTCTTTGATATACTAACCAAGGAAAAGAAAAAGCCGCGGCTATGCCGCAAGCGTAATGCCCGGGCGCTGCCGGCCATGCGCATCGGGAGGGGTGATAGATATGCTCATGATAATCCGTAAACCGTTGCGGCGCAGTCTGCTGTGGCTATCCGGTCTGGCGTTGTGTGTGCTGCTGCAGACCTCGGGGACGGTCCATGCAGCGCCCGCCATTCCCCAGCACCAGGACGCCTTCACATATACACACCCCGTCACGGACCCCGGCCTCGAAGCACATGCGCCGGTTGCCTTCGGGCGCACGGCAGGCCGCTGTGAGAACGGCGCTTCTTGCGGCAGGTTCATGACAGCAGACGCGGAGCGTTCAGACACGCGCGCCCAGCCCAGAATGGATGCGGCCGTGCAGCCGGACGAAACATTCGCCGGGAAAGCGGATCCGGCGGTGTCCATCGCTATGAGCCGGACGATTTCGGGGCTTGATGAGACGGGCGTCCTCGTACCCGGCACGCCAAGCATCGATGTGACAATAACGCTGACCGCAACGGGCGACGTGCAGGCGTTGTCCGCGCTCGGCATCGAGGAGCGCTACCCCGCGGCCTGGGGCTATGCGGATGTGCACGGCCCGTGTGCGCCGCCGGTCGCCTCGGAAACCGAACCGGGCGTGTTGGGCTTCGTGTGGGTTAACACGCCGTCCTTCCCCTGTACATTCACCTACACACTGAATCTCCCGGAAGACCTCGCCCTGCCGGCGCTGCTCGAGGGGGTGCCGCAGTGGCGCGTGACGAGCCACAACGACGCCCTGTTCGGTATACCCGTCCTCCACGAGTTTCCGCTCATCGTGGTCGAGCGCACCCTCTCCGGCCCCGCCATCCCCGGCGCGGCGGACCAGTTCTTCGTGGCCGGCGAAACGCTGCATGTTGATGTCGCGTTTCGGAAACTGACCGAAAACGACGTCTATGAACTCAACTTCCAAGACACTGCGCCAAGTGGTTGGACCTTCGGCAGTGTGGCGCCGGACAGTGACGCGGCGCCGGACTACGCGCCGCCTCAAGGCACGGACGGCCCTTTCGATTTCTCGTGGAGCATGACGGAAATGACGTTCCCGATGACCTTCGGATACACCGTCGACATTCCGCCGGACGCCACGGCCGATGCCGCTGACCCGGCCGTTATCCTGGGCCGGGCGCAATACTTCGCGCCAAACTTCGATCACATGTTCCGGGTCGATGCGCCCCGGGTCGAGCTTATTCAGGCACCATCATGTATCACACACACCCGCGACGCACCCGAAAGGTATACCCCGGGCACAGATATCGCCGTGACCATATCCGTGCATGCAGACTGTGCGCAGGAAATTACGGCCGTCGCCCTCGAAGAGCGCATCCCAGCCGGTTGGCGCTTCGCCGGCATAAGCGGCGGCGAAGCGCCGGATGTGGCGCCCGCACCCGGCGACACCAGTCCCCTCGCATTCGTGTGGGAACAAACGCCCGCCGAACTCGACGACGGCGAACCGGAGACTGCCTTCGAATTCAGCTATTCCGTAAACGTGCCGGAGGATATGAGCGGCGAGAAGCGCATTTCGGGCGAGGTGCGGTACCGGCTCGGCGACAGCGGCGAACTCACCAGCGATACGGTGTCGTCGGCCATCCGTGAGCAGGACACCACCGCACCGCAGGTGCGTTGCCGCGATGTCCCGGTCAGCCTCGATGATTCCGGACAGGCAACCCTCTCCGCAGCGGCCCTCGATGGTGGATCGACCGACGACGAAACCGGTGCCGCGGACCTGCGGTTCGAGGCCTCGCAGACCCAGTTCACCTGTGCGGACCTGGGCGATAACACGGTGACACTCACCGCCTACGACAACGCCGATAACGCCGCCGCCTGCGACGCCACGGTGACCGTCGTCGATGAAATCAGCCCTGTGGTTACCTGCCGGGAAGCCCGGCTAACCATCGATGCGGACGGTTCGGCGCCCATTACCACACAGGATGTCGTCGCCGAGACGCGCGACAACTGCGGCATCGCGCGCGTCAACCTGTCGCGAACCACTGTCTCATGCCAGGACGCCGCCACCGAGGTGCCGGTTACGGTGACCGTGGAAGACGTGGCGGGCAATGTGGTTACGTGCAACACCTCGGTGACGGTGGCGGACACGACCCCCCCGGCACTCACCTGCCGGGATGCGCGGGCCGTCCTCGATACAGAGGGCGTTGCGCGCATCACGCCGGAAGACATTGTCGCCGCCATCAGCGACAATTGCGGCATCCAGCTCGTGCAGTTGTCGAACACCGTGTTTACGTGTGACGACATTGGCGAGAACCACGTAACCGTGACCGCGACGGACGTGAACGGCAATAGCGCCAACTACACGGCCACCGTCAATGTAATGGACCGAACACCGCCCACGCCCGTGTGCCAGGACGTCACGCTAACCGTCGGTCCCAGCGGTTTCGCCACCGTGAGCGGCGAGTTGATCGCCGGCCAAAGTACCGACAACTGCGGCATCAAACGAATTGCGGTCTCGCCGGATACGTTTGACTGCGCGGATGTGGGTGAGAACAGGGTCAACGTGGCCGTTACGGACATGGCGGGGATCACGGCCTTTTGCGAAGCCACGGTCACCGTGCTCTCCCAGGGCTGCGAAGGCGAAGGCGAAGGCGAAGGCGAAGGCGAAGGCGAAGGCGAGGGCGAAGG
>CAZMVU010000134.1:0-13273 GCA_964569295.1 uncultured Nitrospirales bacterium | reverse complement strand
CGCCTTCACCCTCGCCTTCACCCTCGCCTTCACCCTCGCCTTCACCCTCGCCTTCGTGCGGAGGTGTGGGGGGATCACATGCGGTCAGGGCCAAGCACAGGCCCAGACACAGGAGTATGGGGAGCACGCTGCAAATTGAACGGACAACAACATTCTTCTTCAAAGCGGTCAGCCTTTGTAGACTCGTGGGCACGCGGCTTGTCGGGCAGCCGGCCAAGGCGATCTTCCGGCAGGCGGCCAATCTTGGTTCTTTGGCATGGTATCGAAATGAAACAGGCTGCCGGCTCGATGAGAACCGGCAGCCAAAGACTGGCAGGAATTCTGTTTGCGCGGGCTCAGATGTACCTCGGGCACAATGAGTTAGTTCAACGCACTCCAGCTGTAAAGTTCGGCCGAGGGGCCGGTATAATGGTAGGAATCGCCGACGATATTGAAGTCGAAGATTTCCAGGCCATAGGCGAAACCGGCGTCGATACCGCCTGTCAGAACGGCGGATGCCGGGGGCGGATACACCGCCAGGTTCGCATTCAGGTAGGGCATCAGATAGCCGGAGAGATCCGCCGATTCATACAGCGAGACCCCGGCCACGACCTTTACATAGACCTTCACGTTGGTACCGACTTCAACGACCCATACAGGCTCATGCCCTACGAGTTCCGGTTCGCCAAGCTCGAAGGTGCGATCCCAGTTGTCGCTTTCCATGGTTGCGCCGATCTCGAAAGTATCGGTCACATCAAAGCCAGCCGTAGCACTCACCTCGCCGTCAAACTGGGCAATTACGCCGATGGGGAAGCGCAGGGTGGCGCGGCCTGTCACGGGGATAGGCCCAATCGACGTGACGAAGGGATGCACCACCGGCGGGATCAGGTCCGTTTCGAACGTGAGCGGGTCATTGGTGTCGGCGGCCACTTGCACGTCAAAATCGAGCTTGGCCGTGCCCGTCGTGTGCAGACGGAATGCATCCAGACTCCAATTGTTCCACGACGCGGCAAGATGCACAGCCGGCACGCATTCGAGGGTACCGCTGGACACGCTGACTCTGACGCCATTGTCGCGATAAATGTCTTTGCCGCTCAGGTCAATGAGCGTCACATTGCCGTCTTCGGCAATGAGGCCGGCATCGATGAAGTCTTGGGTCGTGAAATTGAAACCACTAAGCAGCAGCCCAAAATTCACCGCTTCATTGAGCGAGGCCGGGCCGGTCTTCAGGACCATGCCGCCGCGGCTCTCAGAAACCGCTTCGACCCGGCGCAGGAACCCGCCCTCATCGGTGCCCACCACAATGTCACCGGCCTGCATCGGCGCGGCGGAACGGGCGGCATCGAGTGACATCGAGCCTTCTTCGAGCGCGGTCACTTCCATGCCTGGGACATCGTCCACAATCACAAGACCGTCTTCCAGCACGCCCGCTTCGGGGCACCCCATAAGACTCAAGGAAACAACGGTTCCCACGATAAGCGCAAATTCTACCGAATAGCGTTGAAGGTACATCGGTTTTCCCCTCCAGTTGAAAATGTAGCTACTAGAGCAAAATTCTACTTTTACGAAAACAGCATGACATAAGCCACCCCAAAAGTCAATACCCGAATTTTAGTTTTCACAATTTTCGTTACCGAACCAGCCGTCTATGAGGCCGGCCGTCGTTGCCGGTCGTTCCTGGGGGATAAAGTGGCCTGCACCGGCGACAATCCGCTCCTGCACCGCTGGCATACGCGCGGCCTGCCCCGCGACCAGGAACCGGCAATTGCTCTCGCTGCCAGCCACAAGCAACGCCGGCAGAGACATCTGGGCGAGTTGATCGTACACATCGTGTGCCCCCCCCATTTCATAGCAGAAAGCCTCGATCTCGCCGGGCAGCTTGAGGTGCACGCCGCCATGTTTCTGAACGGTAAGTCCATGTTGCACATAGGCTTCAAGCGCTTCCTCGTGCCAGGTGTTCATGGGCGGCTTGCTGCGAAATCGCCGCCGCGCATCCGCCCGGCTCTCAAAGGTGTTGCGGCGGCGGCGGGCATTATCCGCGAGGGTGCTGTCGCCCTCGAACGCCTCGGGCGGCCCGACGATGGCTTCGATGAGCACGGCCCGGCTGAAGACACCGGGACGTTGAAGGGCCGCATAGGCAATATGCGCCGCGCCGCCGGAATGGCCCACGGCCCATAGCCCGGTCCCCGGGCAAAGGCTGTCGACGGCGGCAAGGATGTCGCGTCCCGAGTGGGCCCACGCATAATCCGCGCGTTGGGCAGGACGCCCGGAATCGCCGTGACCGCGGGTGTCTATGGCAATGGGGCGGTAACGGCCACACAAACGCCCGATAACCGGATCCCATACACGTGCGACAGCCCCCGTGCAATGACACAAGACCAGGGGAGGCCCGTCCCCTCCGTAATCCCACACGTTAATAGGCAACCGGCCATGCCCTTCCACGCGGATGGCAACGGGCGCAGGCGGTGGCCCGGGAGTGACTGCGTCGTTCATGGTAAGCAGTCTAACGGCCGCACCATAGCGGTGCAATGGCTATTTGCGGTTTCTGACGGACGGGCGGGCGCGGCCTGCCGGTTTCCTTCTCATGGCCTGGGCAAGGGCAAACACCAGTCCCAACGCCAGCATAGTCAGCAGAACATTCCCCGTTTGCGGCGGAATCCATGCCTGCGGGGCGAGTGACGAAGGCGCCAATGCGTGGTGGGGTGGGCCCAAGCGCACATAGCCGCCATGGTGCATGAGAACGCCAAAGTAGGTGACACCCTCGATCTCGAGCACAAGGTAGCTGGTGGAATCAATCCAGCCGGCCACCTCTTCCGCCGGCTGCCAACGTGCCTGGCCGCCATCATCGAGGTAGTAGAAGAGGCGCACATCCATCTGCGGTGTGCCCGCAGGCAATGGGAACCATACCCGCTGCGGAAGCGCAAATGCCGCCTCGGGACCTACCCGGTACACAGGGCCAAAGCTGCCCTCGGGCGCGGGCCAGGTGGCATCATCCACCGTGGCCAAGGTTACGGCGTCATTGCCCTCGCGGGTTGCGTCCATGGCACGGGCATCGAAATCGCTATAGTCCGGCTGCCATACCGGTGCGAGGTCGTCGGGCAGAGCCGTGCACACATAAGTCACACTGCGCTCTGCCACGGTCTCGCCGGTATAATTTGCCGCAGCTACGTGCAGGTGGATGGTGACGCCTTCCGGGAGTTCCGGAGGCATGGCGCATTCCACCCAGCCATCGTTCGTGGCATCGGAGGAGGCAGGGCGCCACACCGCGCCAGCGTCGTGAACGACATCATCCACATGCATTTCAGCCGCGACACTGTCCGGGTCAATATTCCCGGCTTCTGTGCGCAACCGGACAAACAGCGTGGCGCCGGGCGGTGCTGGACGGGCAGGTTCACTGCTGTGTGCGCCGGGAAGTGCGGGTACGAACACCGGGGTAATCATCGGCCACCGCTTGGCATGGGGACCGGCGAAGCCTTCGTCAACCGTACTAAACGCGCCAGCGCAGTTTTCCGCACTTCGGCTGCGCACCCAATAGAAATAAGTGGCGCCCGGTTCCGCCGCTTCGAAACACCCGCCGCAAGGAGGCGCGGGCGGCGCCGCGGCGCTGGTATCGTCATAGGAAGCCGCTTCGATCCACGCACTGATCGCCGAAGCCGTGGTGGGGTCGTTGGCGTCTGCCCGATACACCCGGTATTCCTCCGCGTCACTCACGGCATCCCAAGTGATACGCACAAAGTCCGGGAACTCGCCGTCGGTTGCACTCACATTGGAGGGCGGCGCGGGCGGGTCGATGCAGCCGCCATCAATATCGCCGGCGACAATGGTCACGGTGTCGGAGCTACTGTTTAAGGCCCCGTCGTTCACGATAAGCTGGGCAACGTAGACGCCGAAAAGGTCGGTGGTGAACGATGGCCGCACGGTGTCGGCGTCGCTCAGCGTGGCCGTACTGTCTTCCGGATTCCGGATCAGACTCCAGACATAGGTGAGCGGGTCATTGTCCGGGTCGGAACTGTCACGCCCATCGAGCACGACCGTATCGCCGGCGACAACGGCACGGTTGTTGCCGGCATCGGCCACGGGCCGGCTGTTCCGGGTGGTAATGACAACGGTATCGGGGTCGCTCTCCGCTTCCTCGTCCGAGACCACCAGTTGAACCACGTACTCGCCCGGCGCGTCAATCGTGAAGCTGGGCGCAACCGTGTCCGCGCCGGTAAGGACGGCCTCGCTGCCTTCGGGCTGTTCCACAAAGCTCCACGCAAACGTGAGGGGATCGCCTTCGCTGTCGCTCGAACCAGTGCCATCGAGCGTGACGTCCGTACCCACGCGATGGCTCTGGTCGGCGCCGGCATCGGCCACGGGGGGGGTATTGAGGGTGCTCACGGTAACGGAATCGGCTTCCGAAAGGCTCATCCCGTCGCTGACAACCAATTGCAACACGTAATCGCCCGGTGCGTCGATAACGAAGCTGGGCTTTGCAAGGGTGTTGTCGTCGAGTGTGGCGCTGCTGCCGGACGGCTGGGAAACAAAGCTCCAGGAATACGTAAGCTGGTCGCCGTCCACATCGGAGCTGCCCGAGCCGTCCAACGTTATTTCGTCATCCAGGAACCCTTGCATGTCCGGGCCGGCATCGGCCACGGGTGCCGTGTTGGTGGTGCTGATCCGGACCGCGTCGGGCGGGCTGCTGACGGCACCATCATTGACCACAAGCTGAATCACATAATCGCCCGGCTCGTCGACGGTGAAGCTCGGAGAGACCGCGGTTGGGGTATCGAGGGAGGCCGAACTGCCCGAAGGCCGGGCGGTGAAGCCCCAGGCGTAGGCAAGGGCATCCCCGTCCACATCGAAGCTGTTTGATCCGTCCAGGACAATCGTATCGCCCACCTGGCCGGCCGTATCTGGGCCGGCATCGGCGACGGGGGCACTGTTGGCGGTCGTCACGATTGCCGTGTCGGGGTCGCTATTCACTTGGCCGTCGTTAACGATAAGCTCGAGGACATAGTCCCCCGGCGCGTCGATTGTGAAGGCGGGACGCACCGCGGTGGAATCGTCGAGCACGGCCTCGCTGTCCGCTGGCTGCGAAGCAAAACGCCAGGTATAGGCAAGGGCATCCCCGTCCACATCGAAGCTGTTCGATCCGTCCAGGACAATCCGATCCCCGATCTGGCCCTCCTGGTCCGGACCCGCGTCGGCGACGGGCGCAGAATTCGCCGTACTTACGCGCACCGTGTCGGGGTCACTATCGGCTTGCCCATCGTTTACAACAAGCTGGACAACGTATGCACCCAGGGCATCAATGGTGAAACTGGGCGACACGGTGTTGGCGCCGCTGAGCGCCGCTGTACTGTCGGGTGGCCGGCTGGCGAAACTCCAGGCGTAGGTCAATTCGTCGTTGTCCACATCCGAGCTTGCCGAACCATCCAACGCCACGCTATCCCCCACCTGGCCAGTGACATCAGGACCGGCATCGGCGACCGGAGCACTGTTGACGGTCGTCACGAGAACGGAATTGGGCCTGCTCCGGACCTGGCCATCATAGACAATAAGTTGAACCACATAGTCCCCCGGCGCGTCAATCGTGAATGTGGGGCGCACGGTATCGCTATCGCGCAGCGTAGCCTCGCTGCTACTCGGCCGGGAAGCGAAGCTCCAGCCGTAGAAGAGCTGATCGCCGTCCGCATCGCTGCTGCCGGAGCCGTCGAGGGTGACGGTTTCACCCACGGGAAGACTTTGGTCGCTGCCTGCATCCGCACGGGGCGGACTGTTTTCCGTGGTCACGGTTACCGTATCGGGATCGCTGTCGACGGCGCCGTCGTTGACCACAAGCTCGATGACATAGTGGCCGGGCTCGTCGATGGTAAAGCTCGGGGACACATCGTCCGGGTTTGTCAGCACCGCCGTGCTGCCGTCGGGCCGCGAGCGGAAACGCCAGGAGAAAGTGATCTCATCGTTGTCGACATCGGAGCTGCCCGCCCCATCGAGCGTAACGGTATTGCCGACCAACTCGCTGATGCTGTCGCCGGCGTCGGCGACGGGGGCGCTGTTGACCGTGCTGATGGTCACCCTGTCCGGCTCGCTGCTGAGCGCCCCATCGTTCACGATAAGGCGCAACACATACTTGCCCGGCTGGTCAACAGTGAACGCCGGGCGCACCGCACTGCTATCACTGAGTACGGCGGCACTGCCGTCGGGCCGGGAATTGAACGCCCAGGAATAGGTCAGCTCGTTTCTGTCCACATCGAAACTATCTGATCCATCAAGGGAAACGGTGTCTCCTACCGGCGCGGTCTGGGCCGGACCGGCCTCGGCGACGGGCGCTGTGTTGAGTGTGCTCACCCTCACGGTGTCGGGCTCGCTTTCTGCCTGGCCATCGCTGACCACAAGCTCGATCTCGTAGTCGCCCGCACGGTCAATGGTGAATCGCGGCCGCACGGTTTGCGGATTAAGGAGAATTGCGGTACTGGTTTCCGGCCGTGCAATAAAACGCCACACGTAGGTGATGTCGTCACCATCCACATCCGAGCTCCCGGAACCATCGAGCGTAATGGTGTCTCCAACCTGGCCGCTCGTGTCCGAACCGGCATCGGCGGCGGGCGGGCTGTTGCGTGTGCTGATAAGGACCGTGTCCGGCGGGCTGTCCTGGGTTCCGTCGTTCACGGTAAGCTGCACCACATAGTCGCCCGGCACATCGACCGTAAAGGAGGAGGTCACGCTGTTGGGACTCGAAAGCGTGGCCCCGCTGTCATCGGGCACACTCGAGAAAGACCACTGGTAGGTGAGTACCGAGTCCTCGTCCCGGTCAAAGCTGGCGCTGCCATCGAGGGTGACGGTGTCCTCGACACGCACCGTACGGTCCGCCCCCGCGTCGGCGACTGGGACATAGTTGCCGACGGTCACGGTAACACGCGCAGGTTCGCTGTCGGTGAAGCCATCGTTCACAACGAGCTCGATAACGTATTCGCCCTCGGCTACGGGGGTGAAGCTCGGAGACACGCTGTCGGCCTCTTCCAACACGGCTTCGCTGGCTTCCGGCTGCGACACAAAGGACCAGTCGTAGGTAAGCGGGTCGCCGTCAGCATCATTGCTGCCTGCGCCGTTGAGGGTTACCGTGGTCCCATGGATAACGCCGATGTCGTCGCCGGCATGGGCAACGGGCGCCCGATTCTCCGCGAGAACGCTTACTTGCGCGGGCTCGCTCTCGAGGACGCCGTCGCTCACGATCAACTGGAAGGTATATTCGCCCCGGACATCCACGGTGAAGCCGGGCTCCTCGGCGGCGGGGTCGTCGAGGGCCGCCTCGCTGTCTTCCGGTTTCGACACGATGGTCCAATCAAAGGTGATGGGGTCTCCGTCGGGGTCCACGCTGCGGGAGCCATCGAGTTGCACCGCATCATCCAACGCGGCGGTGTGGTCACTGCCGGCATCCGCGATGGGCGGGTTATTCTCCGTGCTGGTCGACGAAAAAGTAAGGGTGTAGCTGCCGGTACTGTCGAGGTCAAGCAGGTGAATCCGGCTCACCTCGGCCGCGTCACCCGTGTCATCACGTTCGGTGTGGCGCGTAAGCCAGGCGTTTTCACGCGGCAGCACAAAGCTGTCCGAACGTTCGACCCGGCTCAAGACAAAGGTGTCGGGCAGCGGGTTATCGACCGCCACATATTGCCAGCCGCCTGGGATGTCGCCGGTAAGCGTATAGAGAAGCTGCCCCTGCTGGCGGCTCGGCCGCAGGTCTACATCGGCCTCGCTGAAAACACCAAGCGATATTTCCTCGCCCGCACTCGTAAGCAACAGGTCCGGCACGCCGTCCCCGGCTTCGTCCAGGAGGAAATCGGGCACGCCATCGTCGATGGGATTGGCCTGGCGTACGACGCGGAAGAGGTTGCGGGTGTCTGTAACGGCGACCGGGTATGTCGACCGGCGACCTTCGGGGTCGCTGCGCACAACGGCGAAATCGATACCGGTGACGCTGCCCGAGCGGGAAGGCCGCAGTTTGAACACAGCCGCACCGGACTTGCCCGCTTCGATGTCACCGATTTCAGCGGCGAATCTCACATCCTGATCCACTTGATTGCCCCGCGCGCCCACGAGGGCGAATGGCTGGGGCAGGCCATCGTCGATACCGATTACCTGCGGATTGACCGCGCGTACGGCGACCTCGCTGGCCGTAGTGGGTCCGTCGTTGAAGATGAGCATGGCTACGTCGAACGGCTCGCGCACATCCTCCTCCGTGGTGCGTGGATCTTCACCAAATACTTGCGCGGGACGCAGCACCGTCGCCTCGAGAAACGACCCCGGATACACCACAACGCTCTCGGGGAACAGCGGCAGGGTAAGCGGACTGCCGTTCACGACCATGTTCACCTCGCCGGTGACCAGGTAGGCGGTGGGCCCTGCGTCCGCCGCATCGGCCTTAGGCGCAACTTCCCATGCCGCGGTAGCACGTGAGTCGGGAGGCAGCGAACCGCCGCCCGAGGCGTCGGGCAGGCCGTCGACCGTTGGGGCGGAAACATGGAACAGGCCGGCGGCCGAACTGTCGGAAAGGTCCGTCATGATTAACGACATACTGACCTGATCGAGCGTGTCGTCCGGCATGTCATTCGTTACCGCGATACGCGCCTCGAAAGGCTTGCGCACCAGTACCGCGTGGGCAGGCGCTTCGACCCGCGCGCTCACGCATGGCGCGGCCTCTTTCTCGACGCTTGCACCCAGGCTTGATTGCAAGAGCATGCCGGCAACCAGGTACGAGAAAGGCGCGCCCGGCAAGCCATCCGAACCGGCGCGCGCTTGCGGCCGGCGTGCCGGCGGGTTGATGACCGTGGCCACGAAACCGCTGTCAAGCTCGGGACCATCAGTGCGGAAACGCGCACGGCCGACTATCTGTTGCGAGCCGGAAGCGCTGTCCGGAACCATGAGACGGTAGGTCAGGGTGACTGGGAACTCGGCAACGGCCGGCGGACTGAGCCACACGAAAGACAGCGTGCCGGTGTCCCCGTCTTGCGGGGTAATGGCGGGCGCGGCGCTGGCGCTCACCAGGCTGTCATAGCTCCAGCTATCGGGCACGGCTTCTTCCACGGCGAGGCTGGTAATTTGGCGCTCCCCCGTCGCAAGCAAAGTAACCGTGACATCGAGGGTATCGCCCGCTGTGTAAGTCCCGGGCGCCTCGCGCTCGAATGTGATCTCGGTCTGTGGCGGGTCACTCCCTTCGCCTTCGCCTTCGCCTTCGCCTTCGCCTTCGCCCTCACCTTCGCCCTCACCTTCACCCTCGCCAATTGACGGACACGGAATGCCCACACCGAAGACGGGGTCGGTGGTATAGGCATCTATACCGGCATTGTTTTGCGTGAGGTCACCGTACGTTGGGAAGCTGTCGCCACACAAGTCGCTGGGCAGTTGCACGGCAATGGGCGCACGCCGCCACAAACGCTCCGAGCCAACGTGCCACGTATAAAGCAAGCCCGACGGCGCGGTCACAGCGCATTCGTCTTGCGCGCTTTCCCCGGAATCGAAAAGCAGATCGCGCACAAGAACCGGCACCTCGAGCGATGCTCCAGACGCGAGTTTGCCCAGCCGTGAGGCCACTGGCTCGAAGGAGAAGCGCGGATGGCTGCCGAAGCGCAAGCGCAGATCCCGTGCGGCGGCCTGGCCCTCGTTCGTGATAACCATCTTGACAACGGTCGATTCACGGAAGAGTGCGACGGCATCTACCAATGGCGGAGTCACCGTAATGGCCGGTGCATTGCGGCGCGAATTGAACTCGGAAGCCGGATTCAACTGCAAACCGTCGCCGTCCTCGGTGAGATCCGTACGCCACACCTGCTGCACCAAGTCCAACGGCAGGCGCACCGTGACCTCCGTGGTGGCGCCAGCCGTGACCGTGGCCGCCTCGTATCGGGAGCCGTGCTCCTCGGCTCGAACGACAAAGTCGTAGGAGCTGGCGGGAAGGCTCGTAAACTCGGTGTGGCCTTCCTCGCTGGTGGTCAGGGTGGTAATGGGCGTGCGCGCGTCCACTTCGAAAAGCGATACTTCAGCGCCCGGCAGGGTGCCCAACTCGTCGCGCACCGTCACATGAAGCCGCCCCAGATCGGAGCCGGGCAGGCGCACCGTCACAGGCACACTCGCCGTGCCATCATTCCGGTAGGTTATGCCGAGGTCGCCGGTGAAGTCGCCCCGGTCCTGGTCCGCCGGCGGCAGCAATTGCACCGTAATCTCCCGTTCGGCGCCGGGTACAAGGTCGAAAATACCGTCCGGTGAAATGACGTGCAGCCAAGGCATGGACGCAGGCGGCGTAAACGCAATCTCGCGGGCGCGCGCGCCACCGTCATTCGCGAGTGTGAACCGGTAAATGCTCTGGCTGCCGGGCGTAGCGCCCATGACCGGGGCCGCTGGTTTCGCAGCGAGATCCACGATGGCCGGCCGCACCTCAATGTCGAGTTCGAGTTCCGCTCTGGCGCCCTGCGCGCTTTCGACCACGACGGCCGCCCGGCCCGAGGGTACGGAGTCGTCCAATGCTTCGACGGTGACGTGCAGGCGGGTGCTGCCGCCAGCCACGAGGTCACCGTTCATTTCAGGGGTAATCACCACATTGGAGGGCGCATCGACAACCGAAGCCGTGATCCCGCTGAGGTCACTGTCGCCGAGGTTGCGTACAGAGACTATCTTGAGATCCGACAGGCCGGGACCGAGCACGAAGCGCTGGCGGTCCGGATCAACAATCAGCCCGATGAGCGTGAATGCGGTCTGCGGCGCGGGCGACGCGGCGCCGGGATGATGTGCCACCGCGGTGTAGCTGCCCGCCTCGGTGGGCAAGGGTTCGAAAACGGTGCTGAACTGGCCGCGATCATCGGTGACAACATCGAGGATACGCCGCAAACCACGTACAGTCACATCCACCGCAACAGGCACATTGGGAGCAGGGTCGCCGCTGTCAATGAACTCCGCAGCGCCGGTCAGCTCCACAGGGGTGCCAGCCGGCTCGGCCACAACATTCGCCGAGACCGAGGCCCCGTACTCGATGGTCTCGACAGCGATGGGCCCATGCACGCGGGTGTTGTCCGTTTCATCGGCTTCAGCGAGGGCGCCGCTGTCATCCGCGTATGCCACGAGGTAATACGAGCCGGAGGCAACTTCTGGCAGTGTAACGCGCGTACGTGCGACGTAGCGGCCGTGGGCGTCCAGGTCCTCATCACGGGTAACACAACCCAGCAGGGTTTGTGTGTCTGCACTTTCCTCTTCGGCCAGGTAGATACAATCCTGCCAAGTGGCAGGCGCAACGCGGTTGCTGGAATTCTCGACGGCCCACGAAACATCGAAAGCCTGCCCGCTGTACAACGTGGCCGGTGCGCTGATCGATTGTGGGATGAGGTTGGGATCCTGGGCCGCCTCAAGCGTGCTGATGGTCGTGTTGCTGGTTTCTTCGCCGCCGCTGGTGCGGTAGAGAACGACGCCGGAAACTTCCTGCGTGCCGGTGGCGTCGTCGGGCACATTGACCCGGTAGGTGAACGTGGTCGGAAACGCCGGCATCGTGAACCACAGGAACTGCAAGGCGCCTGTGTCCCCTGCGCTGGGCCGCAGATTGGGCGGGGAACCGCCGACAACGCTGTCGTAGCTCCAGCCGGGCGGAAGCGTTTCTTCGGCGGCCAGTGCGGTCAGCTCTTCGGCGCCCGTGTAGTTAATCGTGATGGTGAAATCGAATGAAGCTCCCGGCGTATATACCGGATCCCCCTCGATGGCGCGCGTAAGAATCATGTCTCCCTCGCCTTCCCCCTCGCCTTCCCCCTCACCCTCGCCTTCCCCCTCGCCTTCCCCCTCGCCACCAACGGGGGCGCCCTCAGGCACATCGGTCCTGGCAATGTTCGACACCAATTCGCTGCCACTGGTGCGGTAAATCGCCGCCCCGGAAATCTGCACGGTGCCGCCCCCCTCTGCCTCACGCGGCACATCGACGCGGTAGGTGAACGACACGGGCGTGTTCGGAATAACAACCCAGGCGAAATCGAGGTTGCCCATGTCGCCCGTCGAGGGACTGAGTTCCGGGAAGTCACCAGACACCAACCCGCGGTATGTCCACCCATCGGGCACGGTCTCGGTGAGCGAAAGGGCGGTAAGCGGTTCTGCGCCGTTGTACCGCATGGTCACTTCAATATCGAGCGCACCACCCGGTGAATACGAATCGGCGGGCACATTGCGCGCCAGCACAAGTTCATCGCCCGCACCTTCTCCTTCGCCTTCCCCTTCGCCTTCCCCTTCGCCCTCACCTTCGCCCTCACCTTCGCCGCTTACGGGATTGCCTTCCGGAATGCTGATCGTGTCGGGATCGGACACGAGGTCTCCGCCGGTTGTGCGGTAGGTCACCTGCCCCGTGAGCTGCACGGCCCCGGTCCCCTCCGCGCTGGAAGGAATATGCACCCTGTAGGTGAACGTCGCCGGAAAATCCGGCACAATGGCCCAGGCGAACACGATCTCGCCACTGGCGCCTTCGTCGGGCGGTAAGGAAGGCATGGCGCCGGAGACCACGCGGCCGAAGGTCCACCCCGTCGGCAGCGTATCCTGCAAGGCAAGCGAAGTAACCGCATCCGGCCCCGTATAGTTCAAGGTCACCACAATATCCAGGGTTCCGCCGGGGGGATACGTCAACGCTGGGACATCGTGCGACACGGTGAAGGGATTCTGCGCCCCTTCGCCTTCGCCTTCGCCTTCGCCTTCGCCTTCGCCTTCGCCTTCGCCTTCGCCTTCCCCTTCCCCTTCCCCTTCCCCTTCCCCTTCGCCTTCACCTTCGCCGCCTGCCGGTTCGCCTTCCAGCAATTCCGTGTTTACCTCGTCAGTACGGAGTTCGCCGCCGCCGAGCGCGTAGATACCTTCACCGGTTATGCTGGCAGGGCCCGTCTCATCGGTTGGAACCTGCAACCGATAGGTAAAAGTGACCGGCAGTATAGGCACCGAAAGGTACGCGAAGCCCAGCGTGCCACTCGCGCCGGCCTCGGGTACGATAGCTGGGGTGTCACCACTCACCACGCTGTCGAAAGTCCAGTCAGCGGGAATCTGTTCTTCCAGACCAAGTTGCGTAAGCGTGTCGCCGCCGGTGAAATCCAGCGTGACCGTCAGGTCAACAGTACCGCCCGGCGGGTACGTACCGTCTCCCGCAGGAAACCGGGTAAGCGTGAGTGTGCCGGGCTCCCCCTCGCCTTCGCCTTCCCCGTCCCCTTCCCCCTCCCCCTCCCCCTCCCCTTCCCCATCCCCCTCCGCTTCCCTCCCCCCCCCACCTATTCGCCGCGCCCACGGACTTTTCGCCTGTACCTCTGCC
>CAZMVU010000133.1:0-13297 GCA_964569295.1 uncultured Nitrospirales bacterium | reverse complement strand
TTAAGCGTTTTCGCGAGCAGCACAGCCTTGACGGACTGTCGATACGTCAAATGATTGAAGAAGGGCGAAAATAGCGGTTCCACCCTTCCCCCGGAATGCTCCCCCTGTCCCCAGGCGTTGCCATTATGGTATAAGGTTTATTCCCAAGCCCAACCCCTGGAGGGTACCGATTTGGCATCGTCTGAAATACAGGTCTTCTCGAAAGACCAGTCGCAGATAACGCGCGACGGTTTTCCCAACGCGCGCAAGATTTACGTTGAAGGGTCCGATCCGTCTATCCGTGTGCCCATGCGCGAGATTGCGCAGGCGCCGACCATGAACGGCAGCGTCGCCGAGCCGAACCCGCCCATCACGGTGTACGACACATCGGGCCCCTTTACCGACCCCGAAGTGGAAATCGATGTGCGCCAGGGCATTGCGCCCATCCGGCAGCCATGGATTGAAGCACGGGGGGACATTGAGCCGCTGGACCATGCGACCTCCGAGTATGGCCGGCGGCGTGCGTCGGACCCCGCGCTCGCCCCCGTGCGGTTCGAGCGGCAGCGCCCGGTATTGCGCGCGAAACCCGGCCAGTGCGTCACCCAGATGCACTACGCGCGGCAGGGCATCATCACCCCAGAGATGGAGTACATCGCCATCCGCGAGAACCAACGGCTGGAGGAGGCGTCCGAGGCGCTTCGCCGGCAGCATGCGGGCCAGAGTTTCGGCGCAAACATCCCGGAGAAGATCACGCCCGAGTTAGTGCGCGAGGAAGTGGCCCGGGGCCGCGCGATTATCCCGGCGAACATCAACCACCCCGAGATCGAGCCTATGATCATCGGGCGCAACTTCCTCACGAAGATCAACGCCAATATCGGCAACTCCGCGGTGACCAGCTCCATCGAGGAGGAGGTCGAGAAGATGGTGTGGGCCATCCGCTGGGGCGCGGATACGGTGATGGACCTCAGCACCGGCGAGAATATCCATGAGACCCGCGAGTGGATCATGCGCAATGCGCCCGTGCCCATCGGCACCGTGCCCATCTACCAGGCGCTCGAAAAGGTCGGCGGCCGCCCCGAGGAACTCACCTGGGAGATCTTCCGCGACACGCTCATCGAGCAGGCGGAGCAGGGGGTCGATTACTTCACCATCCACGCCGGGGTGCTGTTGCCGTTCGTGCCGCTCACGGCGAACCGGGTGACAGGCATCGTGAGCCGCGGCGGATCGATCATGGCGAAGTGGTGCCTGGCGCACCATCAGGAGAACTTCGTGTACACCCACTGGGACGAAATCTGCGAGATCGCGGCGGCCTACGACGCCGCCTTCAGCATCGGCGACGGCCTGCGTCCCGGGTGCATCGCCGATGCCAACGACGAGGCCCAGTTCGCCGAGCTTAAGGTGCAGGGCGGCCTCACGCGGCGCGCGTGGGACTACGGCGTGCAGGTGATGAACGAAGGCCCGGGGCATGTGCCCATGCACATGGTGAAGGAGAACATGGAGAAGCAGCTCGAATGGTGCGGCGAGGCGCCCTTCTACACGCTCGGACCGCTCATTACCGACATCGCGCCGGGTTATGACCACTTCGCATCCGGCATCGGCGCCGCCATGATCGGCTGGTTCGGTACGGCCATGCTCTGCTACGTGACGCCGAAGGAACACCTCGGCCTGCCGGACAAGCACGACGTGCGCGAGGGCGTGGTGACCTACAAGATTGCCGCACATGCCGCCGACCTCGCCAAAGGGCACCCGGGCGCACAGGTTCGTGATAATGCGCTGTCGAAGGCGCGGTTCGAGTTCCGCTGGGAGGACCAGTTCAACCTCGGGCTCGACCCGGAGAAGGCACAGGAATTCCACGATGAAACCCTGCCGGCCCACGGCGCCAAGTTGGCCCACTTCTGCTCCATGTGCGGCCCGAAATTCTGCTCCATGGAAATCTCGCAGCAAATTCGCCGCGAGGCGCAAGAGGGGATGAAGGAGATGTCGGAGAAGTTCCGCGAGGAGGGCGGCGAAATCTACCTGAAACAGTAGTGCTTCATGCCATTTAAGCGGCGGTTCTGGCATGGCGCCGGGACCGCCGCTTCATGTTGCAACCTGCGTTTTCTTCTCAGCGAATACACCGCAATGCACGGGTGTTTACATACGCGAACTTGGTCTCAAGGAGAAGCGCGGAATGAAGCAGTGTTTTCCCGATGAACTGCACGAGAAGCGTGATCGCGGTGATGACTTTGTCCTTCTCGATGTGCGAAACAATGACGAACTGACCTTCGCCCGGCTCGACCCGTGCGTGCATATCCCCCTGCACGAAATCGAAGCGCGCGTGCATGAACTGGCGCTGTACGCCGACAACGAGATTGTTGTCCTGTGTCACGCCGGTCTGCGCAGCGCCATGGCCCAGCAGTTCCTCGAGGCCAGGGGTTTCGCGAACGTGCGCAACCTCATGGGCGGCATCGACGCCTACGCCGCCGAAATCGAACCGGAGTTGGCGCGGTACTGAGAAGGGCAGGCCCAATAGATAGAAAGCCAACCACGAATGCGCATGACCCAAGCGCTTGGTCCTGTCCGCGTTTTTTCTCTTCTCCCTGGTCTTCCATCATCTCTGTTGTGCTCTGTGTCTCAGTGGTGCCATATTCTTTCGTAATTCTTTAGCCGTTTGCCGTGGTGCGGCGCACACCTTTCGGCAATCGGTCCCGTGATAGCGATTACCAGCGTACGACGGGGATAACCATGCCGTTGGCGCTACTTTGGACTGCGGTGGCTTGCCACCGCTATTGCGCGCGTGGGCTCGAATGCACGCGTTTGTCCAAGGCGGGAGAGCAAGCGTACGCAGTCACCAGCGGTGTCCTTGAATCCTTCTCGGGCTCATGAGCAGGCCACTTGGGCTGGAGGCCACGGGGCTCTTTTCTCCCGGCTTGCGCGCCAGCGTCTACCCACGGCCTTTGCGGGAAAAGCGGTGGCAAGCCACCGCACTCCAAAGGGCGCACACATCGTGACTCATAGAAACAGCGGGTGAGCCAGAACCGCTACCCGCGCTAATACCAGGGAGTTGTATGACGTATGGGAAACGGCTCCCGGCAATCGGCTAAAGAATTACATATATTCTTTCTCTGTCTCTTTGTGAACTACTTTGTGGCCTTTGTGCCTTTGTGGTTAATCCGGAGTCCGTTCGGCACTTTGGTTGCGGCGCTGCCCTTGCCGCTGTGTTCATTGGTGTGCAGTCGCGGTGGGATTGTCCATCGCCATGACACCCCTTGGTGATTCCTGCTATTATTCCCGTGTCAGTCAATGTGAGGCGTATAGCGTTATTCTTACCCACCATGCGAATCGGCGACATCCACATAGACAAACCCATCTGCCTTGCGCCCATGGAGGACGTGAGCGATGTGCCGTTCCGCCTGCTGTGTAAGGGGCAGGGCGCGGACCTCGTGTACACGGAATTCACGAACTGCGAGGCGCTTATCCGCAATGTGAAGGATGCGCAGCGCAAGATCGAGCTTCACCCGGACGAGCACCCCGTGGCCGTGCAGATTTACGGCAGCGCCGAGGAGTCCATGACCCAGGCGGCGGAACGCGCCACGTGGGCCGCGCCGGACTTCATCGACATCAACTGCGGGTGCTGGGTGAAGAAGGTGGCCAAACGCGGCGACGGCGCCGGCCTCCTTCGCGACCTCGGCAAGTTCAAGAGCGTGGTCGAGGCGGTCCAGCGCGGCACGCACCTTCCGGTGACGGTGAAGACGCGGCTGGGCTGGGACCACGAGAGCATCTGCATTCTCGACGTGGCGCGCATGCTCGAGGACATGGGGGTCTCGGCGCTCACGGTCCACTGCCGCACGCGGGCACAGGGCTACACCGGCCAGGCAGATTGGGACTGGCTGCCGCGGATCAAGGAAGCCTCGGGCATCCAGCTCATCGCGAACGGCGACATCACCGAGCCGGAGCACGTGAAGCACCTGTTCGACATGGGCGTCGACGGTGTCATGATCGGCCGCGGCGCGATCACCAGTCCGTGGATTTTCCGGCATGCCAGGCACTACCTCGAGACGGGGGAGAAGCTGCCCGACCTCACGCTCCGCGAGCGGGTGACCATGTGCCTGCGGCATCTCAAGGACCAGGCCGCCTACCGGGGTGAACGCCGCGGCGTCATCACCTTCCGCAAGCACTACAGCGGCTACCTCAAGGGCGTGGCCAACATTGCCCAACTACGCAAAGAGCTCATGGCGTTCGAGGAAGTCGCGCCCATCGAGGAGCGCCTCTGGGCATTCGTCGAGGAGCACGAAGCGCGCGGCGGAGAACCGGCCAGCGAAGCGGCGGTGGCGTAGCCCGTCGATTCCTGCTTGGTGCCGGTTCGTACGCGCCACGATAACGACGGCCTGCGGCGCGGGACTTCTCCATTGAAATGGCTCGGGCACGAACCGGATCGCAGACATGTTGTACACAAGAGATGGGGCCATAGGCATGACAACTGAAAACAGGTTCAACAAGGCCGCAGCCACATGGGATGAGAATCCACGGCGAATGGCCCTTACCGAAGCCATCGCGAATGGCATTCAAGAGAGTATCCCGCTTTCAGACGGTATGACCATGTTGGAGTTTGGCTGCGGGACCGCCTCGTTGAGCATCCTACTTGCTCAACACGTTGGCCACATATCGGCAGCCGACACCAGCAGCGGCATGATTGCCGAGGCCAGGCGCAAGGTGGCTGCAAGCCCCGAACTGGCCGCCGTTGTCGAGCCCATACTTCTGACGGATGGTGACGCGCTGCCTCAGGGAAAGTGGGACGTGGTTTGCACCGCCATGACATTGCACCACATCGAGGATGCGGCGCAGATGCTGCGGCAACTGGCGTGGTGCCTGAATCCAGGTGGTTATCTGGCGGTGGCTGACCTGTTTCCGGAGGATGGCTCATTCCACGGGCAAGAGCGCGTTCCCCACAACGGCTTCGACCCGCAGGCACTCGCGGCCGTTCTAAAGGAAGAGGCCTTCGAGGACATAAACACTGGGACGGTGTTGACGTTTTCCAAGCGTACCGATGACAATCACGTGCGCGAATTTTCAGTTTTTCTCGTCACTGGCCGCCGCGATGCGCGCAACAGCGTCATCTGATCGAGCATTGCCGCCCATTGCGCGGTATGAAACGCACGCGTTAAAGCCCCACGTTCGGCCGGTTCATGTCGACAATATCGCCGATTCCCGCCTGTTCGAGCCTTTCAATCAGCGCTGCGGTTCCCTCTTGTCGCGCGCGCGAGGTTATCGGCAGCGGTGGTGTTTTCCGGTTCCGCCGCAAGGGCGCGCTGAAAGTAGTCCGCCGCGGCCTCGTACAGCCCGAACCGGGCGAGCAGACTGCCGGCGTTATTGAGCGCGCGCACATCTTCGCCGTAGCAATCGATGGCGGTTTGCAGCGAGGCCATAGCCGCCTTGTTTTCTTTCGCGCGCAGGTGCGCAGCGGCGCGGGCGCGATGATAGTTGTAAACGATGATCTCGGCGGTGTTGTCGCCGCGGGTATTGGCGCACGCGAGCGTGTGCCAGCGGTAGGTCTGCCAGATAGCCGGGTTGCGTTGCCAGTGGGCTCCCAGGCGCACCGCGCGGTACAGGATGCCCTCCTGGTGTATGGTGGCGGGTGTGCCGGGCGGCAGTCTTGGGGGCTCGGTGAAGTACAGCGGGATGTCCGTATGCCGCAGCAGCGCCGCCCAGATAGCCGGGTCGTGGCGGCGCAGGGGCTTGTCGCCCCAGGCGGGGTCGCGGTGTTCGGGGGGGACCGAAGCAAGCACTTCGGGCGCCAGGTAGCCATAGCGCCGGCCGATGACCACATCGTTGCGCATGTTCTCGACTGTTTGCAGGTAGACCCCGGTAAAGCTCACGTGGTCCTGGCGGGAGAAGAGGAAGGCGTGCGGTGGAAGTTGTGCCATAACATTCGTGGCGCAGTCGTGCGCCCAGTAGTAATCCGATTTGTCGTTATGCCAGGTATGCACCAGCAGTGGACTCAACACGCAAACCGCCGCGATGCCCGCTGCGCCCATCCCGCGCATGCTGCGCTGCAAGGCATCCACCCCGAAACCGATCCACAGTCCGGTCATCATGTACAGGGGTATGCCGAAGACGGTCATGATCCACAGCCACTCCTTGTCGAAGGGAAAATTCTGCACATAGCTGAAGCCGGCCACCACCACAAAGCCGATCGCCGCGGTGAGCAGGGCATAGGGCCAGCGGCGCCGCATGAACAGCGCAAAGCCTGCCATGCCTATCAGCCACACCCACGGCGTGAACTCGCGCCACGCCCAGAACCGGGCATAGACGCCAAGCTGGTTGATGAATCGCCCGATGCTGCGGGGGTATTGGTCGAACATGAAGGCCAGTTGCCGGCGCGTCACATGGGCATACCAGCCGTGCAACGTCTCGGGGTCGCCCCAGTCCATGGGCGGATTGCGCACCGAGGCAAAGGGGAGGTAGGTGTACACGGCGATGGCGGTGGCCACCGCGGCGAGCGATGCGAGCACGTAGCAACGCAGCCGGATTGCCCATGGGCCGGTATCGGTAAAAAGGATAAACAGCGCCATCAGCGGCCCGATGAGCGCCATCGTGTTGTGGTTGCCCTGGCTGAGACCGAAGACGGCCGCGAGTACGTAGAGGCGGCGGCGATCCTGTGTTTCGTGCCAGCGGATGAGGATGAAGAGGCAAGCCGCGAGCAGCAGGGCGTTCAGCGCGTAGACCTCCGCAATGGTCGCCTGTTCCCAGAATTCGCGGGAAAATGCGAAGGCCAGTGCGCCGGCTGTGGCGCCCACACGCCCGCAGCCCAGCATGCGGATGATGAGAACCAGCAGGCCCACCGCGCCCGCCGCCGCTACCGCCGAGGAGAGGTTGACCCGCCAGGCGATCTCGCCCAGGGGAAGCCACGTGAACGCGTGTCCCCACAAGCACCACAGCGGGTACCCTGGCGGATGCGGTATGCCGAGGGCGTAGGCGGAGACAATGAATTCACCACTGTCTTCGCCCGTGACCGTGGGGGCCAGCGTCACCACATACACGGCGAGTGCCGCCAGGGTACATGCCCCGGCGGTGAAAAGGTCGGCGCGGGTGAACCGTGGGATGGGCGTGAGATCATGGTCGTTGGTCGTCATGGTACTGCTTATTCCGGTGTGTGGGGTGCATGCTACTTCCACCATGTGAGCGGCAACGGACGTTCTTTATCGTCCTCGATGTGCAGAGAGAACCGGAACGGCCCGGGTATCTTCGCGCATTTCACGAGCACTGTGTTGCGCCCCTGGCGGAGGGGGGCATGGGCGATCTGCGTGCCGAAACGGTCATGGGGAATCTGCTGGCGGCTTTCATGTACAAGCCGGCCGTTGACCCACAACTTCGTGTCGTTCTGCACGCCAATGCGTAACGTGGCGTCCATGCGCCGATCCGCCGTGAATTCGGCGTATGCATAGCCCGTGGCGTAGTCGAAGCGCGCGTAGTATGTGAAGATGGGGGAGAAGGCGTCCTGGAAATCGAGCACATGGTCCGCGTCTTTCTTCGTGTACCATGGTTGCCAGGTGATCGCCTTGTACCAGCCGGCATAGGCCGTTTTGAACTCGATTCGCGATTCCGGCGCATACGCGGTTTCGTGCCCCGTGCCATTCCAATTCGGGAATTCGCCGATCACCATCCATCGCCGAACCCGCGCGCCCCGTTCCGTGCGCAGCCACTCTGCGACCCGCACATCGGGCGAGAGGGTGTCCTCGGCGGGCACCGAGCGCCGGGCGAAGTGGTTCAGCAGGTTTACGAACACCTGATTGGCCACGGGATCTTCGCCCAGGTGCTCGAGGAGGCGCAGGTGTGTGAACACGAGCCGGCCGCCGCCGAAACGTTGCACGAGGATATCAGAGCCCCACAAGGTGGTTGCATCTAGCCTATGGTTACCTGAGGCAATAGGGCTAGTATCGAAAGTGCCGCATATATCTTCATCGCTATGTTCGAGAAATGTTTTGTTCGGCACTATCCCGCGGTAGGCCTGGCGCATGAGGCAGCGCGTGGGCAGGCCATCGAAGACCGGGTGCAGCTTCACATAGTGCACGGCAGGCAAGAGGCAGCCCACCGCGCCCTTTGACGTCGCTTTCGGCAGCAGGTGGCTTACTTCAGCGAGGCGGTTCCAGTCATCGGGCGGTCCGAAGAACACCGCCACGGCCCCATTCTCGACCTGAGCCAGCACCTGCGTCAGGGCTTGGTCGGGGTAGCCGCCGATGGTGTTGGCCAGTGGCGGGATGACATGCACGGGCGCGGTTTCCGATCCCGTTTCACAGAATTGTGCCACACGTTCGTGCCAGCGCCCGAGGGGGTCCACGAGGTGCACGTCGACTGGACTCGGCTTTGCCGGCGCGAACACATGCAGTTCGATCTGGTTCTGCGCGATGACCCGCCCGCCATGGATTAGCCGCACGACGAAACGGTGCGTGCCGCGTGAGCCGGAAGCGGCCACTTCCCCCTGCCAGAGTTCACGGCCGTGCCGCGGCAGCTTCACGGCGCGGCGCTTCTTCCACAATACCTGCTTCGTCGGGCCGATGACCTGAAGACTCAGGTCCACGCGGTCCTCGATACGGTGGTCATTGGCGATGCGAATGGTGATGGGCACGGTGTCGCGCGGCGTGAGGTTGGTGCGCGCCGCTTCGATAATCGGGTGAAGCGGCCGCTGCACTTCCTGCAATACGCGGAAAACAGGCTTCGGCCGGCGCCAGCGATCGAGCATACCCGCGCAGAACCCCTGGCCAGCGTCGCACAGTTGCGTGTAGCAATAGCCGGCGCCCTTGACGTTGGCGCGTATGGCGTCAATCTGGAAACGCGCCGCATCCACTTGTAATTGGCGGGCCGCCTTGAGAAAGTTCGCGAAGTCCGTGAACGCCCGGGTCAGGTCACGTTCGGCGAAGCCTTGCTGCGCGGCTTCGAGCATCCTTTTGATGCACCGCGCGTCCTTGAGCGTGTCGGCCTCATCGCCATAGTGCCCCAGCACATCCGCGAGATCCTCCGGGCCGCCAAAGCCGAATCCGGACAGGAAATAGAGCGCATCTGGCGTGCCGCTGTGCTGGTAGTACAATTCCATATCGCGATCGACTGGAGCGCGCTGGTAAATGTGCAGATCGTCATAGGGCTTGAGATCATCGTGATACGGGCGCATGTAGCGGGCCGGCTCACGCGTGGCGTTTACCCCCCCGCTGTCGTCGATGATGAGGCGCGTCGGGTCCAGTTCCCGCGCCAGGGCGCAGAGCTTCTCCTTGATTGTCTGGGCGCCGCCCTGGGTCGCGTAGTGCGCGTTGCCCGTTTCATTCAACATGCCCCACACGACGACGCTGGGGTGATTCCGGTCGCGCAGGATCATTTCGCGCACCTCGCGTGTGCAGCGCGCCTCCATTCGTGGCGATTTTTGAATCCAGCCGATGGGCGGCTCCTCGTAGATCAACAGGCCGATTTCATCCGCGAGGTCGAGGGTGATCCGGGGCGGGGTCTTGATGTGGCAGCGCACCATGTTGAATCCGGCGGCCTTCGCCTGCTCGAGTTCGCTGCGGGCCATCTCGGCGGATTCGGGTCCGGCAAGGCTGCGCGGGTAGTCCGGCTGGTGCAGCACGGCGCGCACATAGTAGGGGCGGTTGTTGAGAAAGAACCGGTTGTCTTTCACCGTGAATTCGCGCATACCGAAACGGATATCCACCACATCGCGCGCCCCGTCTTCGGCGGTGAATGTGCAGTGGAGCGTGTAGAGATGGGGTTCCTCAGGCGCCCAGGGTGTGAAGCCGGGCATCTCGATCTTGAGCCGGCCGGGCGCTCCGCTGACCTCGTAATCCGTCCCCTCGATTTGCGCATGGACCGTGCCCGGCGCCGCGGTATCGATGTGCACCAGGGCTTGTTTCCGGCGTACATCAGGACAGACGAACACATCGCGGATGTGCGCGGCCGGCAGGCCTTCGAGCCGCACATCCCCCCAGATGCCCGCAAAGCTCCAGTAGCTGTTTTCCTTGGCGCAGGGAATTTCATGCGGTTGAAAGTTGCCGAAGCCGTTTGTCCCATGCGGATCGACGACGCGCACCACGAGACGGTTTTCACCGGGCTGTAAGGCGTCGCCGGTGTCGAGGGTAAAGGGGGTGTAGCCGCCTTCGTGATCGCCGAGGAAGTGGCCGTTCAACCAGACCTCGGCATAGTAGTCGACGGCTTCGAAGTGAATCCGGGTATGGTACGCGGTCCACGTCTCGCAGATCGTGAAGGTGTGAAAATACCATCCCACGCCTTCGTAATCCGGGATCCAACGGTCCCACACACTCGGCACCGTGACTGTCATGGCGCTTGCGGGTATGGCCTGTTCCTGCCACTTTTCGGTGCGGCCATGGTCTTCCCTATCGAGCAGGAGCTGCCATTCGCCGTTCAACGAGCGCTGCTTTCGCGTACTTTGCATGACCGTATTCAATTTGTTTCCGGTGTGGTGACACCGCTCCCCCGGTTACGTTCTCGCGCACAGTCTACGGGGCGGCGGGCCTGTGTTCAAGTGAGTTGTCCGGTGCGTGCAGGGTTTGTGGCGCCATGCCTTTCCCGGTTACAAGTGACGGCGTTGTAGATGGACATGACGTGCGCTTATCTGAAAGAATGGCGAGGCTGCCGCGCGCGGAGTGCGTTGGGGGAGGTTTTCAGGGCCTGGGGGGGGACAGCGGCGGACAGAGGTCTTGAGTGCGTTTCCGGGAGCGAATGCATCATGTCAGAGTTTAAGCGGACGGCGGTAATTGTCGATGACGAGGCGGATGTGCGCGCCATTGTGGGGGGCTATCTCGAGGATGAGGGCTGGCAGGTGATTGAAGCGGAGGATGGCGAGCAAGCCGTCCTGCGCGCCTTGGATTCCAACCCGGACCTTATGGTGCTGGACATTATGATGCCCGGCGGGAACGGATACGAGGCGCTGCGGGAGTTGCGCCAGGATATTCGTACGGCGCATGTGCCCATTGTCATGTTGACTTCCGTCAACGAATTCGAACTGGGCCGCCGGCAGGACGCGGAAAGCCTTGGCCGTGACGCCGGGGTGCGGCCGCCGGAGGGGTTCGTCGAGAAACCCGTGGTCCGCCTGCAACTGCTTGAGGCGGCGCGCTACGCACTCGGCGACTGAAAAGCGGACGTCAGCACATGTCGAGTTTGGTCAGGGCCGTCTCGAGAATGAATCGCAGCCGTTCATCGTTGGGGCCCGGCTCGATACGCCGATTCAGCAGGTCGTAATAGGTGCGCAGGAGCTCCTTTTCTTCCCGGCCGATGTCGGCCAGCCGGTTTGCCCGCACCTTGTGCATGGTACGCCGGAGCAACAACTGGTTGCGGCGCTCCATGTGCTTCGATACTTTCACCTGCCGCTTGACGGGCTTTTCCAACTGGACGGCCAGTTCCAGGCGCGAGGCAACCTGCTTTCCGTCTGTGTCGTCAGGTGGAATGTCGATGGACGGCAGCTTGGCGTGTAACGCCGCCACTTGCTCCATCGTAAGGCCGCGCAACTCGTCGAGCGACATGTTCATGACTTCGCCAACGGCCTTCTTTGGATCTTCCGAGAGTGCCGTGTGCGGGAGGGTGCTCGGTTCTTCTTCCGACGTTTGCGCCCGTGCCCGGGCAAGCGTCACGACATCGGGGCCATGTGACTTTTCCGCCTGTGTCAGGGCTTTCTGGCACTGCTCAAGCCGAAAACGCGCCTCATCGAGCGAGCGTTCGAGGTGATCGATCACCTGGTTCCAGCGCCGCTGGCTTTCTGCATTGGTGCGCCGCTTGGTGTCCGCACGCTCCAAAAGGGCGCGAATGTCGCGAACACCCTGTTCCGCGGCGGTATGCTTGCCGTAAAGGACAAGCAATTCTTCAACCTGATACGATGTGTCTTGCAAACCTGAACCTCGAGCATCCGCCGATGTTGCCTGTGCAGAGTATATCACACCTTAATAAAAACGAGATAACCTTGGTGAATGTCATGACGCCGGAGATGATACAAGCGCGTTTCACATGGATCAATGCTGTGCACATGGGTTGGCCGGGTGCCCAAGGATTCGGCAAGGTATATGGGTGGGGCAATACCACCCGCATTGAAGCGTTCGGTGCATGCAGGTGGGGAAAGGCCGGGCTGGTCCTGCGGCCAACGCGCCCCGATTGGGGTGAGATGCTCATCGGGGTGGCGGTGCTACTGTTGTTGCTTGCCGGCGGCGGTTGCGCACACAACACGACGGCCCATGAGAATATCGTCTACAGCACCGCCGGCCCCCGAGACCAGCAGCTTACCATTTTCACGCCGCGTGCCGAGGCGGAGGCAGCGCGTCCGTGCGTATTGCTTGTACATGGCGGGGCCTGGATATTCGGCTCGCGTCACCAATTGCGTTGGTACGGCCGGCGGCTCGCGGAAGCCGGCTATGTAACCGCCGCCATGAGCTATCGCAAGCTGCCGCGCCACAACTTCCTGGACAGTGTGCATGATGCCAAGGCAGCGGTGCGCTGGTTGCGGCTGCATGCCGATGTATATGACATCGACCCGGCGCGTATCGCGGCCCTTGGCAACTCCGCCGGTGGGTACTTGGTGGGCATGCTTGCCGCCACGGGAGACGAGCCGGCCTTTGCGGGTGACCAGAATCACGGCCCCTCCGACGCCATTCGGGCGGCGGTGGTGTTGTACGGGGCCCTTGATCTGAGTGTCTACCGTGATCCCGAAAGCTGGATTCGTGTGGGCGGGTTGGCCCGGCGCATCGTCAAACGATATGTGCGCGATGGCTTTGATGTCGGCGGGGATGCTTTTGCGGCGGCCTCACCCATCAACTATCTCGGCCCGGACACGGCGCCCATGTTGCTACTCACCGGCACACACGACAGCCTGGTGCCCTTCGAGGTGGCACGGGACGCCTACACCCGGCTCTATACCCACGGGGTACCGGTGCGGTGGGTTCAGTTTCGTGGGCGCGGTCATGCCTTCGATTACTTCTATCCGCGCCTGCGCCACGATGTGCTGGGCTATGTGCTGCAATTCCTCGACACCCACCTCGTGGGCGGCGAATCCGCTGCGGGCATGGCCGGCGGGGAAACCTCGCATGGTTGAGTACGATGCCCGGGCGCCGTATTGGTACCTTAATGCCGGAAGATGCACAGAAAGCGATGAATGCCGCCTGGAAAATGGGTGCGCTCGCCCTCCCTGGGATGCTCTATTCTCGGCTCGCGGCTACGCTCGCCCTCCCCGGGATCTCTTGCGGCTCGCGGGGACGCTCGCCCTCCCTGGGGGCTTGCGTTGTGTTGCGGCTCGCGGCTACGCTCGCCCTCCCTGGGGGCTTGCGTTGTGTTGCGGCTCGCGGGGACGCTCGCC
>CAZMVU010000132.1:3727-13377 GCA_964569295.1 uncultured Nitrospirales bacterium | reverse complement strand
GAGCCGCATAGAAACCGTGGCGCACAAAAGGGAGGGCGAGCGTCCCCGCGAGCCGAAACTTAACGCAAGCCCCAAGATGGGAACAGAACCAAGCGCGTCCCCGCCTGCCCTGCCGGCTTGTCCTCCGTAGCGCCCTGGCGAAGGGGGAAGCTTCCCAGCGAAGGAGGGACCGCGTGAGCTGTCCCCATTTTCCGGAGGCGGCGGTCGGGGTCTTCTTATGCTTTAATGCACAAGCTGGCGTGTAAGGCACGAAAGGATTACGCCCGCTTTTTTCGGCTCCGCGCCTTGTTCATGCTGCCAGGTATGGATGCTTCGGCCGGGTGTTTGAAGCGCGACCGCGGACGGACCGCACCATGTTTGGCGCCGGCCGGTGCCGGCGCCGGTAGCTGGTTCGGATACGCTTAACCGATGCGCCGGCCCACGACAAACGTTGCCGCCGCGGCGAGGAGCAGGAGCAGGAAGTCGCCCATAATATCTTTCAACTGCTTCTGTTCTGCCTGACCGCAACAACCGTCTGGGCTGGGAGGCGGTTCCTCACCTTCGCCTTCGCCTTCACCTTCGCCTTCACCTTCTGCTGAGGCAACGATGTTCACCGTGGCTGTGCATGAGTCGCGCTGCCCGCCCGCATCGATGACCGTGAGCTCGACGGTATTGGTGCCGAGGTTCGCGCTGCTGAAGGACGTCTGAGAAAGAATCCTGCTTACGATGCGGCAGTTGTCTTCGCTGCCGCCGTCCACCTCTTCGGGCTGCACGGTTATCCTGTCCGCCCCGTCGAGCGAGCGGGTGATGTCCTGACATACTGCTGTAGGCGGATCGGTGTCCTCGACGATAACCGTGCGGACTGCCGGTTGCGCCTGGTTGCCGGCGGAATCGGTGACGTGGTAGGTCAGTTCATATACGCCGATTCTCGTGGTGTCCACGCCGCCATCGCGGCTTACCTTGTCCGTCAGGTCGCCGTCCACATCATCCGATGCCGAATACCCCGGTTCGGTGAAGTCTTCATCCAGGCACTCGAACACTACCGGATTCGGACCTTGCAACGTAATGACGGGCGGTACATTGTCGCCGACAACAACTGTGCGCGTGGCCTGGGGCGCTGCGTTACCGGCGTTGTCCGTGACATTGTAGGTGATCCGGTAGGTGCCCGGCGTGTTGGTATCCACCGTGTCACCGCCGATCACGATGCCGTCCGACAGGTCGCCCGCGCACCGGTCGGTTGCCGTGGCGCCCGGGTCGGTAAAGACCCCGTTTAGCGGCACATGCACCGTTGCATTGCCTGTCAGCGTAATCTGCGGCGGTGTGGTGTCCACTACGGTCACTGTGCGGTTCGTTTCCGCCGGGTTTTCCGCGCTGTCGGACACGGTGTAGGTGATGGTGTATTCGCCCAAGCTGTCTGGGTCAATGGCCGGCGTGTCCACGACGACATCGCTGGATATATTGCCGTCGCAATTGTCTAGCGCGTAGGCGCCCAGGTCTTCGAATGGAAGACCGCACTCGATCTGCAAGGGGTTCTGTCCGCGCAACACAAGGTCGGGTGGCGTGATATCCGGGTTGCAACCTTCGCCCTCACCTTCACCTTCGCCCTCGCCCTCGCCTTCGCCTTCACCCTCGCCTTCGCCTTCACCCTCGCCTTCGCCCTCGCCCTCGGCGCTTTCTCCATACTCGTAGGCGCCGATGTCTACCGCGGGCCCAATGGGCCGCCATTTTGCGTCCAGGTCTCGACGAGGTGCGCCATTGTTGGTACCCGCATCGATACACGGTGAGCCGGGGAGCAAACGCAGGTCGTCGTCCACGTCGACAAACAAGGGATCCTGATGATTGATATTGGTCTCGCCCGGCTCGCGTTGCCAGAAGAACACGTTGGAGTAGGACACGTTTTCGACAGGCGAGAAGTCGAGCACCGGCACATTGTTCCAGAAGACGCTGTTTGTCACTTGCAGCGAAGAAGGAGCGATATGGGCCCCGCCTCCGTTGGTCGCGTTGTTTGCATGAATGGTACAATTAGTTAGTGACAACACCTGCGAGGCACTGCTGTAGGAAAATCCGCCGCCGGAGCATCCGGCATCATTGGCGTGAAAAACCGTGTTGGTTAGTGTGGCCGCGGCATTTGTGTGACGTATGGCGCCGCCGAGCGTTATTGCGCGGTTTTTCCGGAATTGGCTCTGCGCTATCGTGGCCGTGGAATTGAGCCCTTGGCCAAACAACGCACCGCCGTTACCCCCCGAACCGGACTTGGTCCTGCGTGCCGTGTTTCCCGTGAACTGAGAATCTGTTATGGTGTGGGCAACCGACTCGTTATACAGTGCGCCGCCGTTGCCGCCGCCGCCGCCCCCTGTTGCATTGTTACCTATAAAAGTGCAGCTATCCAGGTCCATGCCAACGTCGAACTCGAGGCTGTAGAGTGCGCCGCCGTTGCCGCCATCCCCGTCATCCAGGGCTCTGTTCCCCGTAAACGCACAGTCACGAATCTGAACCTCATTGGAGAATTCCGCACTGTAGAGTGCGCCGCCATTACCGTCGCCCTTATCGCCTGAGGCACGGTTGTCGCTAAAGGTCGTGTCTTCGAGCGTGAACAGGGTGGAGTCAACGCTGTACATCGCCCCGCCGTCGCTGAGAGCCTCGTTCTCTTCGAATCGACACTGGGTCACTGAGAGCAAATCGGTGAGGCCAGCGTTATAAAGGGCGCCACCGTTGCCGTCCGGGCTTTCTCCCAGGGCGGTATTGCCAAGGAAATAGCATAAATCCAGTTCGACGCCGAGCGCGTTAACGCTATACATAGCGCCGCCATCTCCTAACGCCTGGTTGGCGACAAACCGTGTGCGCGCAACCTGAATTGGAGAACGCGTGCTATACACGGCGCCGCCTCTGCCCAGTTCATTTTTGTCCGTATGAACGGCCCGGTTGCGGTTGAAGTTGCAGTCCTGGATAGATGCCGGGGCGTCCTGATTATGGATGGCGCCGCCATCCGCGCCTTGTGCGGTGTTGTCATCAAAGTTGCAACGGGTTATTTGCTGCACTTCGATGCTGAAGGAGTTGTATATGGCTCCGCCGCCATTGTTTGCAGTATTAAACGAAAAAGTCGAGTCTACTGTTACGGGAGAAGATTCAATCTCGTTAAAAATCGCCCCGCCCCAGCGTGTCCGGTTGGCCTCGAACGTACAGCCGGTCACGTCCGGCGATGCATGTTGCCTGTTGTGCATGCCCGCGCCGCGCCAGGTAGAATCGTTGTTCGCAAATGTGCAATTTGTGACGGTTGGTGAGGATTGCAGGTTGTGCATGCCACCGCCGTTGTCGGCGCGGTTATCCTCGAATGAACAGTTGGCCACGGTGGGTGAAGCGCGATGATTGTACATTCCGCCGCCGTTTTCAGCGGTGAATCCTTTTGTGATCGTAAAACCGTCGAGGGTGGCATCACTGGCGCCGATAACGCAACGTCTGTTTCGCTCGCCGTCGATGATGGTTTCGTTTGCTTCCCAGTCACGCGCATCCTGGGTGGTTTCCCCACCGGCGAACCCGCCATAAAGATGCACGGTTTCCCGCATCGCGATTACGGTATTCAATGCTTTTGCGGAAAGCTTCGCTTCTTCCGCATCGCGCTTGTAGACGCCTTGGGCGACCCAGACTTCGCCGCCGCCGTTTTCCCAGGCACGGTCTATGCCGTCCTGAAGCGAGGTGAATGCGGTTTCCCATGAGTTGCCGTTTTGTGTTTCGCCACTGTTTTCGACATCGACATAGACCTGGGCGGGGGCGGTGCCGGCGAGAAGCAGCGCGACAACGAAAGCCAGGCACGAACAAACTCCATACCTCATGGAAGAATCCCTCCCCGAAAGCGGGTCTTTGTTGACCGGAAACGGCCACATAAACGTTTGTCTTTCCATGGACAAACTACCATATACATAGCTCTTGCGTAAAGCAATAAGCCTTGGTCTACGCACGCATGTCACTGTTTCACAAGATGCAAGCGGCGCCACGCCGTCTACGCAAGAAATGATAGCGTATACCTTTCAAACAATCAACGCAATTGTTGCTCTGGTGGGGTGCGTGGTATACTGCACGGCAAGGGGGTGGGAAGACAGGGGCGGATTGACGGCAGGAGGCGTTATGGGTGCGTTGCGCTATGATACACGGGTTTTCATCTACGAGGTGGCGCCGCCCGAGCAGACGATTGCGTATGTGAACGGCGCCTGGCTCGACTTTGCCGTCGAGAATGGGTGTACCAGCCTCAACCGCGATAATGTGATCGGCCGTTCACTGTGGGAATTTGTTGCCGGCGCCACGACCCGCCACCTGTACGAAACGCTGGGGCAACTGGTTATCGAGCAGGAGCGTAATGCGGAAATTCACTTCCGCTGCGACGCGCCCGAGTACCGGCGTTTTATGAAGATGCGCCTCAAACCGCTCCCGCATGCCTGCCTGCGTTATGAATGCTGGATACTGCACGAAGAGCGCCGGGAGCCGGTTTCGCTCGATGCCGCGTTCGTGGAGATGGATGCGGCCGCGGTGACCATGTGCAGTGTGTGCAAAAAAGTGCAGCGTCCCGGGGATGGGGCATGGCTCGAGATGGAAGACGCCGTCAACCAGATGGGGCTTCTCGATGCCAGTCCTGCCTGCAACATATCCCACGGCCTGTGTCCGGAGTGTTATCAGTGCGCCCTTGACGCGCTTGTGTAAGGGGCACCGCTGTTAGTACCGCTGAGCGCCTTGGCGGACGGGGTGGGGGCGCGTTGCACCTGGCTGTGAAATTGCCCAGCTTGTTCCGCACCGCCGCAAAGCAAGCGTCCCCCTGTGGCGCTATAGCCTTTCGAAGGCCGCCACGGCGCGTTGCACGGCCGTTTTCGATTCGCCCGTAATCACGAGCAGGTACATTCCGTTGCGTCCCACGCCGACCGGCTTCGGTTTGCGGGCGGTTCCCAGTCCTGCTGACGATACGAATGCCTGCGCGATGCCCTCGCCCGTGCCCGGCTTGTTGTATTCGTATTGCTTGCGGATCGTACCTTCGTTGGTGAAGCGGTAAATGCCGCCCGTGAGTGCCGCGGCATTACCGGGCGGCTCCGGCAGCCGCAACCGCAATCCGTAGTGTTCCGCCGCTTCGATCTGGGGGGGGACGACTGGGTCGAACGCGACGAGGTCGAAGCCCGCCTTCGTGAACCCTTGGGGCATGTCGGCCATCGTGAGTGGTTCCGGCAGCAGCGTGAGCAGCACGGGCGCCAATGCAACGGCCACCAGCACGAGCCCCGCGATTTTGAGCAGCCCTTTCAAGTCCATTGCGCCCATTCCTCCACATGTTTCTGTAAGGAGAACATGGTCACCGGATGGCGCCATTCCACGGCGGGACAGCGCACCTTCTACGCTTACATATCGAAACTTCGGGTCAGGCTGCCGACAAGCAAATACCAGCCATCGACCAGCACGAACATGATGATCTTGAACGGCAGCGAAACAAAGATAGGCGGCAGCATCATCATGCCCATGGCCATCAGCGTGCTCGCCACGACCATGTCGATAATCAAGAACGGAATATAGATGAGAAACCCGATCATGAAGGCGGTTGTCAACTCGCTGATGACAAATGCCGGAATCAGCACATGGGTGGGGACATCGGCCTCCGTGTCCGGGCGCGGCAGTTGCGCCACGTCCAGAAACATCTTGATGTCCTTGGGCCGCGCCTGCCGGAACATGAAATCGCGCACCGGCTCCAGTGCCGCGTCAAACGCTTCCTGCGGTTCGGTGAATTCGCCGCGGATGTATGGCTGAATCGCCTGTTCATTCACCGCGACATACGTCGGATACATGATAAACCCGGTCAGGAACAGCGCCAGACCGATAAGCACCTGGTTGGGCGGTGTCTGCTGTGTGGCGAGTGCCTGGCGCAAAAAGCCGAGCACCACGATAATGCGGGTGAACGAGGTTGTCATCACGAGGATTGCCGGGGCCAGGGTGATGACCGTGACAATGAATACGATGAGCAGTGTCGTGGAGATGTTGTTGCGGCCGACGGCGTCCTCGACCCCGCCGATCACCTGATCACCCAGCGAGGACGTGGGGGAGGGGGGCGGTTGCTGGGCCACGGCGGGGATGGCAACCGCCACCAGCAGCAGCAGCAACAACAGCACCGGCAGTGTGCGGCTCTGCCTACAAATTGCGGGGTTCACGGGGATTCTCCCGCAAGTGACTGCGCAGGCGCTCGATGTCGCCGCGCAATGCCGTAATGTCATCATCCATATCCTGGGCTGGCTGGTCCAGTTGCGTCACCTGCTCACGCAATCGCGCCGCGAACTCGGGCGCCACCCCTGCCGGCTTTTGGTGCCCGGCGTTCTCCGTATCCGGGGCGGGGTTCGGCGCTGCCAGGGGGGTCTCGAAGTCCGTCGGATCAAGCTCCGTAATCAGCGTGGCTGCCTGCGGTGTAACGCCGAGGACGAGAATGCGCCCGCCTGTGCGCACATAATGCAGCGTTATCTTGGGCGTCAGGTACAACCGGCCCAGAACCTCGCCATAGCGTGACCCTGCCAGCAACCGCGATCCCTTGCCGAATCGTTTCAGCGCCCACGCGCCAAGCACAATGAGCGCACACACGATTGCCAGTCCGAGCAAAGCATTCAAGGCAAGCCGTCCGGTGGTTGGCATGCCCACGCGCGGGGTTGCCGTATCCTCCTGTTGTGCATCGTCCGGCGTATACTCGGACTGCAATGCCGCGATGGCGGAGGAGGGCGGTCCCACACCGTCATCCGATCCGGCTTCTGCTTCCGTTTTGGCGCCGTCCGCCATGTCGGCATGCTCGACGGGTGTGTCTGGTTCGGGTTCCGCCTCGAGTTCTGTATTGGATTCCGCCTCGGGCTTTTCGTCTGGCTTTTCGCCTGGCTCTGTATCGGATTCTGGCCGGCTCACCGGTGCGGCAGTTGTTGGTGTTTGCGCCGCTTCTGCGGTTTCCGCGCGGTCCTCTGCGCCGTCATGTGCCGCCTCTTGCGCTGCCGGCGCGGGGCGTCCTTCCACCAATGCTTGTATGTCGACCGGGCTTTTCAAGGGCTTGGGCGGCGGCAACCGGTTCTCCTGGGCAGCTGCAACCGCCCCATACAGTGCCATGAGCAGGCCGGCAGTCAACACCGCCCGCTGTATGCGCTGATTCTTCACGAGCTGTAGGTGCCCTTCGGGTTGATGATATCCGATATGCGTACGTGCAATGTATCGCCCAGGACCACGATCTCGCCCTTCGCGAAAGGAATGCCATTGAGCTCGATGTCCGCCATTTCACCGGCTACCTTCTCCAAAGGCAACACACTGCCGCGCTTGAGCTCGAGTACCTCGCGCACGAGCAGGGTAGTCTGGCCGAGGTCCGCAGTGAGCTTGAGTTTCACCGCGTGCAGATCCTCGAGCGAGAGATGCTCGGAGGGCGTCGGCTGCGGCGCGAGCTCTTCCTGATACTCCGCCCCTGATTGCACGCGTTCTTCTTCCGGTTCCGGTGTGCTCATTGCTCGACCAATATGTAGCGCGTGTGCATGACGTCCGTTATGGCGCCTTCATAATTTGGGGCGCACTGCTTCAGCAACTCGTTTGCCCGCCGCCGTGCCTCCTGGCGTATGAGATCCTTTTCGAACGGTTCGCTCAATTGGGTGCGGGTTTTCGACGAATACAGATCAATCAATAGTCCCTCGAACCGTGGCCTGTAATTCTCCACAATCTGCGCCGTTTCCGCGCTGTCGCATGCCAGCGTGATGCTTGTCTGCAAGATGGGCGGCAGTTCATCGCTCGAATCCGGCAGACCGGACAATTGCAAGTCCTGAAAAGTAATGAAATCGGGTGAGAGCGGCCTTGTCTCCGGTTCCTGCGGTCCGAGCAAGCGCGGTCGCAAGACAAACACGAACACGGCAAGGGCCGCCACCATCGACGCCAGCACAACGGCGCCGACGATTAGAAGCTGCATGCGCCGGGATGACCGTTGCGTTTGTTCCTGCGTGTCCTCTGCCATGCGGGTTACCTCTCCTGTAAATCCGAGAAATCAATCGGCGAGGGGCGCAACGGCTGCTGCGCGCCTTCGACCGTACCAAAGCTTTCTTCCAACTCGCGGATGCGCTCGCGCTCGAGTATGCCGCGCACCTGCAATTCGACCCGCCGGTTCGCGGCCCGGCCGGCCTCTGTCAAGTTCGGCGCCACCGGCTGCCCGGCCCCTACCGCCACCACTTCAAACTGATCGAGATCCAGCGCCGCCGCATCCTCGAGGCGGCGCGCCACGGCATCGGCACGCCAGAAGCTCAATTCGAGATTATCCCGGTAGCGTGCAGTGTTCGTCAAGGGACGATCATCGCTGTGGCCGCGCACTTCGATAAAGGCCTTCGGCAACTCCTCGAGTACTTCGCCCACCTGCTGCAACAAGGGGGCCGCGGCCGCTTTCAACTCCGCGCTGCCCGCATCGAACAGAACCGCCTCGGGCAGCGTGATCTTCAGGCCGCCCGTGGCATCATACTCCACCTTCACGGCAGATTCCTTGCCTGTCACCTGCAAGCGCCGGCGCAGTTTTCGGGCGAGTTCTTCCGCCTTGGTGCTCTCTCGCGTCGGACGCCGTGGGAACGGGTTGACGACCGAGGTGTTCAGCGGCAGCACACCCAGCGCGCCCTGAAGCGACATGATCGCCCGCTGAAAATCTTTCTCGCTGATGGTGCTGAAAGAAAGCAACAGGACGAAAAACGTGAGCAGCAGACTCATCAAGTCGCTGAAGGTAACCACCCACCCGGGCGCGCCCCCCTGTTCATCATCCCTTTTTTTCTCCCGGCGCGCCATGACCGGTCAGGAACCTCTGCCCACGCGTTCGCGGATGGCGGGGGACACAAAAGCCTTGAGTTTCTGCTCGACCACGCGCGGGTTGTCGCCCGACTGGATGGAGAGAATCCCCTCGATAATGATTTCCTTCGCCAACAGCTCACTGGTTGTGCGCACTTTCAGCTTTCCCGCTGCCGGGAGAAAAACGAGGTTGGCCAAAAGCGCGCCGTACAACGTTGTCAACAACGCCAGCGCCATACCCTCGCCGATCTTGGAGGGGTCATCGAGCGCGACAAGCATCTGCACGAGCCCCATCAAGGTACCGATCATGCCGAAGGCGGGCGCGAAGGCCCCCATGGTCGTCAGGATCGACTGGCCCATGGTATGCCGGTCCTCCATGAACGCGATCTCGGTCGTCAGAATATCCTTGATCAATTCCGGCGCGGTACCGTCGATAGCCAGTTGGATGCTCTTCTGCAGGAAGTCGTCCCCTGCTTCCTCGGCGTGGTTCTCGAGCGCGAGAATGCCCTCGCGCCGCGCCACCGTGGCGAAACTTACCAGTTTCTCGATCAGGTGCTCGGGCGTGCTTTCGCGGTGAACAAAGGCATTCTTCACTGTGGTGAACACGCTGAGCACGTCCGACAAGGGGAAGTTGATCAGGGTCGCGGCAAGCGTTCCCCCGACGACCAGCACCATCGAGGCGGGCTCAATAAAGACCGCCGGCGCCCCGCCCAAGAGCACCGTAATGGCTACCAGCGAGATGCCGGCCACGAATCCAATGATCGTTGCGATGTCCATGGCTTGTGTCTATTGTACCTGGTGCCTCGAATACTTAGCGAACAGCATGCTGACAGCCGTAATTGTAGCACCTGGGTACGCGTGGTTCCAAAAACCGGGAA
>CAZMVU010000132.1:0-3627 GCA_964569295.1 uncultured Nitrospirales bacterium | reverse complement strand
CCGGGAATAGATGTGTTCAAACGGCAGCCATGGTTAGCGAACCAGGTTCACCGTCTCATTCAACAGTGTATCGGCTGCCGTGATGGTGCGCGCATTTGCCTGGAATCCGCGTTGGGTGACGATGAGGTTGCTGAACTCGTCCCCGAGGTCCACGTTCGAGTTTTCGAGCACGCCACCCGAGACCGTGCCCCGGCCCCCAGTCTGCGGCGGTCCGATCTGTGCGGTGCCTGAAGCGGGGGTTTCGCGGAAGGCGTTGTTGCCGTTGCGTTCGAGCCCGCCCACATTCGCGAAGTTGGCCAGCGCCACCTGGGCGATGGTCACGGTGAGGCCATTCGAGTATACCCCGTTGATCTCGCCGTTGTCGCCGATGTCGAAGTTCTCGAGCTGGCCACGGCCGAACCCATCTTGATTGCGCAGCGTGACGTCGCTGCCTTGATTCGCCCCGCTCTGGGAGAGTTGCGTGACTTCCGAGAAATCGACCGTGAACTCGAAGGGTGTCTCGGGCAATGCCTCGTCCCCCGGGAAAGCCGCCTCGGGAATCGACACCGTGCCGAGGCGCTCATCCACGCCGGGCGTGGCCGGATCGTCCTGGATGGTGCCGTTGGACGAGAAAGTAAGGGTTGGCGGCGGGGTGGGGGAGACCGCGTTTCCGTTATACTCCGCTTCCCACGTCCACTCGTTCGTGTTGGCGGTTTTCGTGAAGGTCAGGGTGACGTCGCGCGCCGTTCCCAGCGAATCAAACACCTCGATGGTGCGCGTCACCTCCGTGCCGGACGGCGCGTCCGCATTCAGGTTGCCGATGAGCGCCGCGTTCTCTGTGGCACGGACAATGCTCGTGCCGCCCAACGGAATCTTGATGTCCTGCACGGTGCCTTCCGTGTCGATATCCCCATTCTCATCTGCCAGGAACCCTTGTACACGAAAGCCTGTAGACGGTTCGATCAGGTCGCCGTTGGCGTTAATGCGGAACGATCCGTCCCGGGTGTACTCGTTCGTCTGGCCATTGCTCATGACAAAGAAGCCTGAATCCTGGACGGCGAGGTCGGAGGACACACCGGTCGAGGTGAGGGAGCCCTGCTGATGGTCAACATCGATACTGGCAATCTCCACGCCGAGCCCCACCTGTTGCGGGTTTGATCCGCCGAAATTCCCCACGGGCGCCGAGCCGCCGTTAAGGGTTTGCGAAAAGAGATCCTGGAAGAGCACGCGTGACCCGCGATAGCCGGTCGTGTTGACATTGGCGATGTTGTTCGCCACCACATCGAGCTTGCGCTGTTGCACAAGCAGGCCGTTCACACCAGTGAAAATAGCCGATCCCATAGTACGTATCTCCTTGTTTGCGCCGTGTCTAGCGTTCGACGGCGCGCGGGCTTCCCCAGGTGGGGGCCGGCCCGATAGGTTGTGGTTCTTCCTGCGCGGTGGTTGCCGTTGGAGGCACGACCACCGCACTGTCTATGTTAGTGAATACACGCTGTTCCATCTCGTCTACCGGCAGCGCCGTGACAACCGTGCGCCTTGGCACGCTCACCACATACGCCACCTGGTCCATGAGCAGCAACGAAGATTGGGAACCCTTGGCCGCTGCCTCATCGACCGCCTCGCGCAACCGGTTTTCCTGCACCGGCGAAAGGTCGATGGAGCGTTCCCTGAGCCGGCCGCTTGCGTGCGCTGAAAAGCGCACCGGCGCTGTGTCACGCGCCGCCGTTTGCAGCATCTGTGCGAAAGAAGCCTTCGGCTTGTGCCGCGTTTCGGGTGTGGCCGGCTGTGCAGCAACGCGGCTTGGTCTTCCGATCGATACCGTGTCGAGCATGGCGGGCCTCATTTCCCGGCCGCCTGGTCAACTGCGGGTGGTTCCGAGGCGACTGCCATGACGCCCGTCATGGGCATGCGCTGTCCGTCCACCGTGAGCACGACAATGCTCTCCTCCAACGTCACCGAGTCCACCGCGCCGCTCACGGGATCGCCCGCGCTGTTGACGCCCTCCACATACCGCCCGATCATTCCCTGGGCCGACATGAAATTCAGTTGGTCGATATTCCCGTTGAGGAACGTCATCTGGTCCTGCATCGCCTCGAAGCTGGTGTTCAGGTTTTCCATCTGTTCCAGGGACGAGAATTGCGCCAACTGCGCCAGCATATCCTCATTGCTCACGGGTTCGAGCGGGTCCTGATTGCGAATTTGCTCCATGAGAAGCTCGAGGAACATGTCGCGGCTAAGCTCATCCTGGGGGATGTCTGTCACCTCATCAATAGGACTGCTGTCAGTGGTCTGCTGGGTTTCCTCCGTTTTTGCCACGGCCATCTTGGCCACGCCGCCCTGCTTGCCAAGCAGCTTCGTACGGTACAGCGCCGAGATTTCGTCGATCGCCGTTTTGCGTTCGGCAGGTGTTGGCGAAAGTTGCCCTAAACCGTTGGCATGGTACATACCATACACGTTCATCTTTTACTATCCTCCGGAAACGGGCGTTGCCTGTGCGGCCCGTTCCTCGTTGTTCCTACACGAACAGGTTCACCGTCCCCTCATGCGCCGCGCGGCGCCTTGTCGGCGCTTCACGGTTAGGCGGGGGGTCTTGGTTGGGGGGGGTACGCGGTGCGTTGGGCCGTTCGTGGGCGTTTTCGAAGCCGCCGCTGTGACGGCCGGCCGAATGGTAGGTGCCCGCCGAGCCGGTGTGCGCATTCAGGTTCGCGCTCACCTCCACCCGCACCACCTCGACACCATCCCGCGCCAACGCCTCGCGCAGTCCCTGCACATGACTTTCCATAATGTGCCGGGCCGATGCGTTCGACGACGCCAGCCGCACCCGCAGGGTATCGCCCTGGCGTTGCACCTCGAACCGTACCTCGCCCAGTGACGCCGGCACGATGCGCACTGTCATCGTGTGTTCGCCCTTCGCCACGAGGTAACGCACATTGCGTATGGCGCTCTGGCCAAGATTCTGCAAGGTGGTTTGCGGCTCGGGGGCCGGCGGCGCACCCGTTGAGGATGGACTGCGCGCCCCCGCTGTTGCCTGTGTGGCTGGGGCCCGGCCCTCTGCCGCGGGCGGTGTGACCGCTGGAGGCGGTTCAGGACCCGCACGCACTGCCGGCGTCTGCTCACCGCCCTGTTGGCCCGGGGACACCTCAGTGACCGCCGGGCGCATCGCCGCCGTCTTGGTCTGCGCAGGTTTTGCCACAGGCCGGCCAGCCATTTCCTGCGGCCGCCTATCCTCCGTCACCACCTTCTCCACCCCGCCGCCTTGCTCGGCATCCACGAGCTTCGCCCCGCCTTCACCAGCAAGTTTCCCCGCCGGAGATTCGGTTGGGGCTGGTTCCACCGCTTTATGCGCGGTCGCCGCCGTTGTGTCCGTGGCCGTCGCGGTCGCCTTTGGCGCAATCCCACGCCCGGATTTCTCCGTTGTCATGAGTTCGCGTGCCGCCGCCGTTGCCGCCATGACTTCCGGGGCTGCGGTATGCGCTGGCGAGGGCATTGACGCCGCTTTCACGGAACCATGTATAGCGGCCGAAGTTTTGGCGCCAGCCGTCTGAACCTTCTGCGAACCGTGCTCCGCTGTGCTCCGCGTTGCGGCCTGTTTCGCCGTCATGGCCTCCTTGGCCGTCATGGCCTCCTTGGCCGTCATCGCCTCCTTGG
>CAZMVU010000131.1:0-13558 GCA_964569295.1 uncultured Nitrospirales bacterium | reverse complement strand
TCATTGCGAGGAAGATTTCTTATGCCCGAGGCGGGGCTTGGGGTGAAAATGCCCGGAAAAAGATAGAACGCACCTGGAATGCGGCGATACCAAGACTTTCCTGGGGTGAAGGCCAATCACCCGCCGCCGCAACTCCCCTGTTCCTCAAGACTTCCCAATTTCGCAATTGGCTCATGCTCATTCCCGCTTGCACAGCTTCCCCCCATCCGGGCATCATGAAGGATCAACGAGAGGAGCGGCATTATGCGGCAGATATGGATCACGAAAGCGGGTGGTCCCGAGGTGCTCGAGGTGCGCGAGGCGCCGACGCCGGAACCGGGAGCGGGTGAAATCCGTATTCGCGTGAAGGCGAGCGGGGTCAACTTTGCGGACATCATGGCGCGGATGGGCCAGTATCCCGATGCGCCGCCGATACCCTGCGTGGTGGGGTATGAAGTCTCGGGCGATGTGGATGCCGTGGGGCCGGGCGTGACCGGCTTTTCCCAAGGTGATCGCGTGGTGTCGCTCACGCAATTCAACGGCTACAGCGACGCCGTCGTCGTGCCGGCGGTTTATGCGCGCCGGTTGCCCGATCAGGTGACCTACGAGGCGGCGGCGGCCATCCCGGTCAACTACTGCACGGCCTGGATCATGCTTGTGCGTTGCGGCAACATTCAGGCAGGCGAGACGGCGCTGGTCCACTCGGCCGGCGGCGGCGTCGGGCTGGCGGCGCTGCAGATCTGCCAATGGCGCGGAGCGCATGTGGTCGGCACGGCCAGCGCCGGCAAGCACGCGCGTCTCACCGAGATGGGCGTGGCCCACTGCATCGACTACAACACGGAAGACTTCGAGCAGGAAGTCATGGGCTACACCCAGGGCCAGGGGGTCGATATCGTGCTCGATGCCGTGGGCGGCCGATCATTCAAGAAAGGTTACCGCTGCCTCGCGCCGCTGGGACGGCTGTTCATGTTCGGGGTATCGAGTTCGGCCGTGGGCAAGCGGCGCAGCATCGCCGCCATCGCCAAAACGCTGCTTACCATGCCGTGGTTCCACCCGATTCCACTCATCGACAAGAACCGAGGGGTCTTCGGTACGAACATGGGCCACCTGTGGGATGTGATGGACAAGCTCGGCGCGGACATGGACCATATTCTCCAGCTCACCGCCGAGGGCGCCTTCGCACCCGTGGTCGATGCCACCTTCCCCTTCGACCAGGCCGGGGAAGCCCATGCTTACATCCAGGACCGGAAGAATTTCGGCAAGGTGCTGCTCACCCCATAGCGCGCGCGGGCGGTTATAGGGGCGTTCCTCGCTCTTCTATTTGAACGGGTTGCTCATATCAACTCAGGCCAAAGGGCTGGGTGTGTCACGCCCCGGCGCCTTTGAGTAGCATGTTGATGAAGGTGGAACGCAGGGGCTTCACGGCCATGGCGGCCTTGGCCGGCGGGGTACGCTCAAGCACGCGCAGCACGCGCCCGACCGTGCGGTAGCTGAGGGAATCGGGGTCGTCGAAAATGAGTTCGGCAAGTTTGCCCCGCTCGATAGCCATGTTCACCACCCGGGTATAGGTGCTTTCCGGCGTGAACACGCGCCGTTCCCGTGGCCGCAAGCGAATGCCGCCGGTGTTACACGCGCCATAGCACACGCCGCACCCGAGGCAGCGCTCGGCATCCACCACCGCACGCTTGCGCCGCTTGCCGTCTTCGATGGACTGCATTTCGATGGCATGGACAGGGCAGGCGGCCGCGCACTTGCCGCAACCATTGCAGGCGGCCGCATCGACTTCCGTTATCCAGTTCGAGGACACCACGGCGTGGGGCATGTCGAACTTGGTGATGGCGTTCATCATGCCGCAGCAACACCCGCAACAGTTACAGATATAGGTCACGCCGCGCTGTACATTATCGCCTGTTTGCGCGAGGCCCGCCGCCTTGCTTTCCTCGAGGATACGCATGCCCTCCGCCTTTGACACCTTACGTGCGATGCCGTTGCGCGCCATGGAGTCCACCGCGGCGTTTAACGTCATGCACACTTCCATCGGTGCGTCGCAGGCGTGGCCCAGGTGCATGGCCTTGTGCCGGCACGCGCACATGGACACACCGATCGCCGAGGCGTTTTCGACCAGGTTCGAGGCGCGTTCCCAGTCGAGCACCTCGGTGTGGTCATCATCGGGCAGGGCCTCTTCGCGCACGAGCGAACGCCCGAGTTGCGTCTGCCCTTGGAACACCGCATGGGCGAAAGCGCCGTCGCTGTACATATATTCGTCGAACAATGCCGCCAGCTCCGCCATGGGCAGATCGTCGCGGGCGCGCATGAACACGAACTCGAAGAATCCGACGACCACCGGCGGCAGCATGGCGTAGCGGCGGCCGCGATGATAAAAGTCCAATACAACGCCGCGCGCCGCCAACTCGGTCAGTTTTTCGTCGAGTGCTTCCGCCGGCATATCGAGGGTTTGGGCCAGCCGCCGCACGGCTGTCGGCCGCCCGGGAATCCGCCGTGCCAACGCCGCTTCCTCAGCTGAAAAGAGTAGTTTTAGAATCTGCATCAGAGCCGGGGATGCCGGCGCCCCTGTCACCATGCCGTCCAGTCGCCGCTGCAGCAGCCGGTGTTCCTTGTCCTTGTTCACTACATGCCCCACGACGGCCTCCTTTTGCCCCGGTTCCCGGCACTCCCTAAGTATGCATCACTACCGGTTGCCGGGCAAGGCCGCCAAAAGTGCAACCTATACGGATGCTTCGTGGTCCACTTTACCGGAGGAACGTGACTATGTCTGCAAGGCGTTTGTGTTTTTTGAGTGTTGGTCTTTTGTTGCTTGGCGTAGCGGCCGCCTTTGCGGCGCCGCCCACGGAACATTACCGCGTGCCCATGACCGACGGCACCGAGCTTGCCACCGATGTTTATCTGCCGGATACCGGCGACGGCCCATGGCCGGCTATCCTGGTGCGCAGTGTTTATGGGCGCCTTTTTCCGGTGCGCGGCCTTGTAGAAGACAGCTGGGCACGCAGCAATTATGCGGTGGTCGTACAGGATGTGCGCGGCATGGGCACGAGCGAAGGCGACACGGACATTTTCTTCGCCGATGGCTGGCGTGATCATATGCACGATGGGGCCGACACCGTCGATTGGCTGCACGAGCAGTCCTGGTGCAACGGTAAGGTGGGCTCATGGGGCGCCTCGGGCCTTGGCATGACGGGCATGCTGCTGGCGCCTTCCACCGATGATGTGGATGTACAGTACATCGGCAAGGCACCGGCGAGCTTCTACCATCATGCCCTCTACCATGGCGGCGTGTTGCGCGAGAACATGGTCTTTGCCTGGCTCACCGGCGTGTTCCAGCCGGAGATTCTGCCGACGTATAAGGCAAGGCCCGTGTATGGCGAGTTCTGGAAGCACTACAACACCCTGGCCCAGACCGAAAAGATCACGGCGCCGGCCTTCTTCTACGGAAGTTGGTACGACATCTTTCAGCAGGGCATCCTCGATGCTTTTGTGGCGCGGGAGAAGCAAGGAGGCCCCGGCGCGCGTGGCGAAAACTACCTTATTATGGGCGCCGGAACGCACAACCGCGTGCCCACGCCCGACTATACCTGGCGTGATGACGGCAGCCCGAGTTCGACCAGGTTGCGCCGGGCCCTGTTCGACTGTCACCTGCGCGGCATGTGCGACGCCCTCGAGGGCGTGCCCAAGGTGCAGTACTTTGTGCTCGGGGCGGACACGCCCAAGGATGCGCCGGGCAATGAATGGCGCACCGCACAATCGTGGCCGCCTTTCAAGACCACCCCTGCGCCGTTTTATCTCCAGCCCGGGGGTGGTCTCGCGCGGGAGAAAGCGCAGAACCATGAATCGGCCGGGTACGCCTTCGACCCAGAGAATCCCTACCCCACATACGGCGGGGCGAACCTGTTTTACAATGTGCGCACCGGCCCTTTCGACCAGCGCGAATATAGCGAATCGCGCGATGACTTGTTGAAATTCGCCACCGCCCCGCTGAAAAAACCGCTCGAGGTGACGGGCCGCGTGACCGTGCGCCTCTATGTGTCTACGGACGCACCGGACACGGATTTTACGGCCAAGCTGGTGGATATATACCCCGAGCCGGACGGACGCGAGATCAACATCCTCGACGGCATCCGCCGGCTCAAATTGCGTGATGCACTCGACCAGGTGGCGCCGTATACCCCCGGCGACATCGTGCCTGTCGAGATCGACCTGTGGAGTACGAGTATTGTCTTTGCGCCCGGCCATCGCATCGGGCTGCACATATCGAGCAGCAATGCGCCCCGCTTCGCCGTGAACCCGAATACCGGCGCCGATTTCCTCGAGGAAGAGGGCGAGACCCGCGTGGCCCATAACCAGGTTCATTTCGGCAAGGACTACCCCAGCGCCCTGATTCTGCCCGTCCCCCGGGAGGGCGAGCGTTCCCCCGAGTCGTAAGCCTGGGGGCTGGGTCAGGTGCTGGACACGCGGAATCCGCGCGGCTACAATCCGGGTCATGCGGGTGCGCGTGATTCATATGGGCGTGTGTGCGGTAGTGCTGCTTTGTGGGTGCGATGCCGTGCGTCCAATTCCTTCTGCGGCAACCACGGTCAAGCAGGTCGAGGTGGCGGTGTTCGAGGGCGGCTATGGCATCGATTGGCACGAAGACACCGCAGTGGCCTACAACCAAAGCCAAGACGGCGTACACATCGGCCTCTGGGGCGATCCGCGGGTGGTGGAGAAAGTGAAGCCACGGCTGCTGCGCGGCGACCCGCCGGACCTGGTCACCGTGACCTACCTGCCCATCTGGCGGCTCGTGGCGGCGGGCGAACTCCTCACTTTCAACGACGCCCTGGCCGTGCCGGCGCCGGGTGGAAACGAACCGTGGGGCGACTTGTTTATCCCCGGCATGCTTGATTTGTACAAGAGCGGCGGCGAGGTTTTTGGTGTGCCGACTGCCTTCAACCTGTGGGTCTGCTGGTACAATGCGGCACTTTTCCGGCGCCATGGTTGGAAAGTCCCACGGGATTGGGATGAATTGCGGGCACTTTGCGAACAAATGCAGGCCGCTGGCGTAGCGCCGGTCGCGTTTCAGGGCAAGTACCCCATCTACGGGGTGTGGACTTTCTTCTCGCTTATCTACCGCATCGGCGGTACGGCGGCCATCAACCGGATCAATGCCCTCGAACCGGGCGCATGGACCCACCCGGAGGTGGTGCAGGCAGCGCGGTTGTGGCAGGGGCTGGCCGTGGCCCGTTTTCAGAAGGGCGCCATGGCCATGAACCACACGGAGAGCCAGCTCGAGTGGGTAAACGGCAACGCGGGACTCATTTTCTGCGGACTCTGGCTGTACAACGAGATGAAGCAGAGCCTGCCGCCCGAGTTCGAGATGCGCTGTTTCCCGGTGCCGGCGGTGCCGGGCGGGAAGGGCAACCGGGAGGTTCATTTTGGCATGGGCAGCGAGTTCATGTTCGTGCCGGCCGAGGCGCGCTACCCGGCCGAGGCGAAGGCCTTTGCGCGGCATTTGGTGTCTCCTGCGCAGGCGCCGGAGATGTCCCGCCGTACAGGGATTATCTCGCCATTGAAAAACGGCACGCCGCCCGAGGCCGTCGACACGCCGCTGCGCTCCGCCATTGACGTGATTCGCGGGGCGGACGGTTTCTTCGGTGTGCGCGTGGACTGGCTGCTCCTGGACTGGCAGACACAGGTTCTCGCGCCGCATATGGGCCGCCTGCTATCGGGCGCGGAGACGCCGGAAGTATTTTGCCGTGCCCTCGAGGCGGGTGTGCACGAGGCCATCGCGGATCCGCGGGTTATCGTGCCGCCGGTCGAACCGTATGATCCGGCGCAGTTCGGGGAGGAATCATGATCGGCCGGCCACAACGATTCCTGTTTATCGTGTCGTTCCTGGCGCCGGCGTTCTTGCTGTTCACGGGGTTCGTGGCGGTTCCCGGCGTGCGTGCGCTGCTTTACAGCCTGCAGCGGTGGGATGGGCTCACGGAGGCCGAGTGGGTGGGCTTCGAGAATTTCCGGCGCATCGTCACCGAAAGCGATATTTTCCTTGCCGCGGTCACGAACAACGCCACCTTGATGTTTGGTGCCGGCGCGCTGATTCTCGTGTGTTCGCTGTTTTTCGCGAGCATGTTGCACCGGCGGGTGCATGGCGCCGCGGTGTTCCGCGTGGCGTTCTTCTTCCCGAATGTCATGGCAGCGGTGGCTGTGGCGCTGGTTTGGATGCTGCTCTACAGCGCGGGGCAGTTCGGTGTGTTGAACGCGCTGCTGCGCGTTTTCCAGAGCGGCTGCCACGCCGCGGGGCTCGGCTGGCCGAACTGGGAGCTGCCCGTGGCATTTACCGCTTCGCGCTATCTCATCTACGCCATTGTCCCCATGATGGTGTGGATGTATACCGGCTTTTATATGGTGCTGTTTCTCGCTGCCATGCAGAGCATTCCGCAGGTGTATTACGAGGTGGCCCGGCTCGAGGGTGCGGGACCGTGGGCGCAGTTCCGGCTCATCACGCTGCCGCTCATCCGCGATGTACTCACGGTGGCCGTGGTGTTTCTCATCATAACGAGCATGAAGTTCTTCGACCCGATCTGGGTGTTGGAAAACCAACGCCCCACCAAGGACTCCCACGTGCTCACAACGCTGCTGTATCAGAAGGTCTTCAGTGAGTACAACGTGGGTTACGGCGCGGCTGTGGCGGTGTTGCTTTTCGTCGTGGTGTTTCTCGCCACACTAATCAGTATGCGCCTCATGCGTGCAGAACGGGTGGAATACTGATGCGCCGAAAGCGCAACGATGGCCGGCGGGCCGGCGTCCTGGCTTATGTGGCGCTGAGTCTGTGGTTCCTTATGGTGGTGACGCCGTTGGTGTGGGTATTCGTGAACAGCCTGCGCAGCTCCCGCGAGTTTGTCGAGAATCCCTTCGGTATCCCATGGCTGGTTACCGGCGCGCCATCGGCGGATGAAGTCACCCGGGAACGGCTCGAACATCCGCCCGATACCGAGTCGGCCCCCATCGAGCTGGGGGCGGCCCTCGGTGATTTCGCCCGTATCGACACGGACGGCAATGGCCGGCTCAGCATTGGGGAACTCGAGGCGTGGACCGGGGGCGGCGCGGTGATCGGCTACTTCCGGCTGCGGGAATGGCGCACCCAGACCATGTCGCCGTGGGAGGCGGTGAAGCACAATTACCACACGGCGTGGGTGCGGTCAAATTTCAGCCGCTACTTCATGAACAGCGTCGTGGTGACGGGGGCCTCGCTGGCTGTGGTGCTGCTTCTGGGAGCGATGGCTGCCTACGCACTTGCGCGGTTTACGTTTCCGGGCGGCGGCGCGCTCTACGTCTACTTTGTCAGCGGCATGATGATACCGGCCCAACTCGTTCTGATTCCTCTGTTCTTCCAGTTCACACGCTTGTCAGAATGGGGGAGCACGGTTCTGCGCCCCCTTGGCTATGAGATGAGCTTGCACGATTCCCACTTCGGGCTTGTTGTGATCTATGTCTCGCTCAGCCTGCCGTTTACGATCCTCGTGCTGAGCGGGTTCTTCCGCACGTTGCCGGGTACGTTGCGCGAGGCGGCGATCATCGATGGGTGCGGCGAGTACCGTGTATTCTGGTACATTATGCTTCCCCTGGCGCGGCCGGGCCTGGTCACGGCGGCCATCTTCAATTTCATTGGCATTTGGAACGAGTATCTGTTTGCGTTGGTCTTCGTGAACTCCGAAGCGAAGCGTACCCTGCCGCTGGGACTTGCGAGCATCAGCATGCAAGCGCAATACAAGACCGACTTCGGGCTGCTGTTTGCCGCCCTGGTGATTGTTCTTGTGCCGACGCTGGCAGTGTATATGGTGCTGCAGCGGCGGCTGACCAGCGGGATCACCGTCGGCGCGCTGAAAGGCTGAAGAGAAGATAAGGAATCGCACCACAAGCCACACAGGAAGCGCCATAGAAGCGGCGCCCCCGGCAGGTGCCGAGGGCGCCGCGTGTGGTCTTTGCGGATTAGCGGTGGTGGCTTAGTCGCACAGCTCGAAGATACCGGCCGCGCCCATGCCGCCGCCGATGCACATGGTCTCGAGGCCGTACTTCACGCCGCGCGCCTTCATCTCGTGGATGAGCTGGGTGGCGAGTTTGGTGCCGGTGCACCCCAGCGGGTGCCCGAGCGCGATGGCGCCGCCGTTTACATTCACGATGTCAGGGTTCAGACCCGTTTCCCGAAGGCAGTACAGGGTCTGTGAGGCGAAGGCTTCGTTGCACTCGACGAGCCCAATGTCCTCAATGCGGATGCCGGCTTGGCGCAGGGCATCGTTGATGGCGGGCACCTGGGCGGGTCCGAGGTAGCCGGGGTCGCCTGCGCCGACGGCATAGCCCACGAGCTTCGCCATGGGCTTGAGGCCCAACTCTTTCACCTGCGCCTCGCTGGCGAGCACGGTGGCTGCCGCGCCACAGCTTGTCTGACTCGAGTTGCCCGCTGTCGAGACGCCTTTGCCGCCGGGGCCGGCGAAAGCGGGGCGCAGCTTGGCCAGGGTTTCCGGGGTCGTCCCGGGACGTGGCCCCTCGTCGGTGTCGAAGGTGTAGGGTTTTCCGTCGGGCCCGCTGGTCTCGATAGGCACGATCTGTTCTTTGAACTTGCCTTCCTGAATCGCCTTGATGGCCAACTGGTTGCTGCGTGCACCCCATTTGTCGCATTCTTCGCGGGTGATCCCGAAATCGTTTGCGACATTGTCCGCGCACTGGCCCATGCCCGTGTACGCGCGCGGGTTGCTCTCCGCCAAGCTGGGGTTGGGGCAAGTTTTGTTGCCGCCCATGGGAATGAGGCTCATGGACTCGGTGCCACCGGCCACGGCGTTGCCGAGCATATCGATTTCGATCTTGGCGCCGGCCATGGCCATGGTCTCGAGGCCGGAGGAGCAGAAGCGGTTGACTGTTACGCCGGGCACGCTGTCCGGCAGACCGGCTGCGAGTGCGGCGATACGGCCCACGTTCATGCCGGCTTCCGCTTCGGGGAAAGCGCAGCCGAGGACCACGTCTTGAATTCGATCCGCGGGGATACCGGAACGCTTGACCGCTTCCTTGATGACGAGGGCGGCCATGTCGTCCGGGCGCACGTGGGCGATGGCGCTGCCAGCCTTGGAGCGGCCCACCGCCGTACGCACCGCGGAAACCACGTATACATTCTTCATAGTGCAGTTTCCTCCTTGTCTTTAGTTGCGCAGCGGCTTGCCGGTGGTCAGCATGTGTTGGATGCGCTGCTGGGTTTTTTCCATGCCACAGAGGCTGCAGAACGCTTCCGCCTCCAGATCGTGGCAGTCCTCTTCGGTCATCGGGTTGCCGGGGAATCGGTCGCCGCCGGTGAGAATGTGGGCCAATTTCCGGGCTATCACCAAGTCGTGCTCGGAGGCCCAGCCCGCTTCTTTCATCCCCCACACGGCCGTGTTGAAGGCGGCACGGTCTGTTTCACCCAGCGCGTAGAGACGCGGCTTGCGCGGCGGCCGGTAGCCCATCTTGGCCAGGCCGAGGCAAACATCCTTCGCCTTGGCAACCTGGTGGTCGCGGTTTGGCAGCACGATATCGCTTTCGCGCAGATAGCCGAGTTCAATAACTTCGGCGCCCGAGGTCCCAACCTTCGCCATGGCGATGTCTTCGAATGAACGCCGCACGAAGGGGAAGGCGTCGACCTGAACGTTCTCCGGCACGAATTCAAGGGCGCGCACGAGCATCGAGGTGGTGCCGCCGCCAGCGGGAATTACGCCGACGCCCGCCTCGACAAGGCCTGCGTAGGTCTCACCTGCGAGTACGACCTTGTCCGCGTGCATGCAGATTTCGAGGCCGCCGCCGAAGGTGTACTGGAAGGGCGCGGCAACGACCGGCTTCTTGCAGTACTTCATGCGCATGCCGCACTGCTGCAGGCCTCGCACCGCCGCCTCGACGTTGTCCCAATTACCTTGCATGATCTCGCCGAGGATCATGAACAGGTTCGCGCCGGCGGAGAAGTGTTCGCCCTGGTTCGCGATGACCATGCCCTCGTACTTGTCTTGCTCGAGCAAGTCCACGCCCTGGTTCAACATGCCCACGAGATCGGCGTCGACGGCGTTCATCTTGCAGTGGAATTCGCAGCAGATAACGCCGTCGCCCAGGTCGATGAGGCTCGCGCTGTCGTTCTTGGCGATTTCGGCGCTCGGGTTGGCCTTCTTGATCGCGGCCAGCGAGACTTCCTTCGGGTTCTTCGGCACTTCTTTGTAGCCTTTGGCGGCCAGGTCGAAGTACATGTCTTTGCCGTTTTCGAACTTGTAAAAGCTCGTGGCGCCGGCTTCTTGCATCGCCTTGGCGATGGGCGGCAGAGCAATGCCTTCCTGGCCCATGCGCTCGCACACGCGGTCGAAGCCGAGCAGGTCCCACGTCTCGAAGATACCCACTTCCCAAGCGAAGCCCCACTTGACCGCATTGTCGATGTTCACGATGTCATCGGCGATCTCGGGGATGCGGTTGCCGGCGTACTGCGCCATGTTGGCGAAGAAGCTGAAAAGCCACTTCGAACCCGGGTCGTCGCTGAAGTGCATGATATCGAGCTTCTTGCTGAGATCTTCGGCATTGCGGGCCTCGCCCGTGCAGGCGAAGCGCACCTTCTTCTGGGGCGTATACTCGAGGGTTTCCGGGTCCAGGCTGAGAATAACCCGCTTACCCTTTTCGTCGCGTTCGTTCGTCTTCTTATAGAAGCCCGAGCCCGACTTGTCGCCGAACAGGCCATTCTCGACCATCTTGTCGAACCAGGGCGGCCCGGCCATGATGTCTTGACGTTCGTCGCCGGGGCAGCCGTTCTTCACATTCGCCACCACGTGGTGCAGCGTGTCCAGGCCAACGAGGTCTGCGGTGCGGAATGTGGCGGAGGAGGCATGACCGATATTCTTGCCGGTGAGCGCATCCACTTCCTCGGGGGCGAGTCCCGCCTCGGTCATGGTGTGCATGGTGTACTGCATGGCGAAGGTGATGAGCCGGTTCGCGATGAAATTCGGCGTGTCCTTCGCGTACACGATGCCCTTGCCCAGAATGTTCTCGCCGAAGTCCGCCATCTTGTCCACTACCTCGGGCAGGGTATTGGGCCCGGGAATGAGCTCGAGCAGCTTCAGGTAACGGGGCGGATTGAAGAAGTGCGTGCCCATGAAATGCTGGGCCATCTCATCTGGCATGGTTTCCGACATCTGATGAATCGGGATGCCGCTGGTGTTGGATGCCACGATGCAACCCGGCTTGCGGTGCTGAGACACCTGATCGTACACCTTTTTCTTGATGTCGAGCCGTTCGATGACCACCTCGATGACCAGATCGCAGTCCGCGATCTTCGCCATGTCGTCCTCGAAGTTGCCCGTGTCGATCATCTTGATGTACGACTTGCGGTACAAGGGCGATGGCTTGGCCTTGAGTAGTTTCTGCTTGTTGCCCTCGACCATCGCATTGCGTTTCTTTGGATCGTTCTTGTCCTCGTCCGACAGGTTCGGGGTGACAATGTCGAGCATGATACTCGGGATGCCACAGTTTGCGAGATGGGCGGCAATAGCGGCCCCCATCACGCCGGAACCCAGGACGGCCACACGATTGATCTCCCTCATGAGCGGCCTCTCCTTCTGCTTCGGATTTCATTCTCACACACGCCCTTACCTAACGGTCGTTAGGCAGGAAAAGTGTATCGTACAGCATTGCAAACCGGGGATCAACCCCCTCGCTTTCGCGGCCGCGGTACCACCCCGGCGGGCTGCGCTATACACCGCCGATTCGGAATGGTTTACCCTCGCGCGACCGTTATCGTCTATAGTGGCAGGCGCGATTCGACGCAACGACACCGAAGACACAGGCCCAAGTGAATTATGCAATTGCTTAAACCTGCACAGGTCGCGCACGAAAAGGCTGAACGCATCTACCGGGACGCCTCGTGGCGTTCGTTGGGGCTGGGTGCGCTCGTGATGATTGGGCTGCTCCTGTTGGGGCTACTGCCAAAGAACGGAGGCCCGGGCCTCAACGGCGCGTTACTTGGATTTACGGGTGTAGTGGCGGTTTTCTTTGTGGCGTTGTTCGGCTATCGTTACTGGCAGGCGCGGCGCCCATCGAACTGGTTGCTGATCCAGACCGAGGCGGGACTGTATGTAAATATTCGTCATTTTCGCAGCCCGCCTTCTTCGGAAGAGGACGCGACGGTGGTGTTTATTGCCGCCGAGGAAATTGCGGCCGTGGGCAAGACCCACGAGTGCAGGCGTTTGCCGGACCACCGCCACAACCGCATGCAGTATTACTCGTTTATCGACCTGTACCTGCGTCATGAAAACACACAAGCGCTGCGCCAGGCGTTGCGCGTGGACAGGCGGCGCCTGGTTTTCGGCGAGGATGTGTTCTGCCCGGTGCGTATTCCTGCGCCGGGGGTAGTGCATCTGCTGTGGGATGGCGTGTATCCCGGGGAAAACGAGGCCATCGAGGAGCTGGGGGAGCGCTATCCGCTCGCCCCGGATCGCACAGTGGAGTATGCCGACTGGCATCGGTTACCCGATGCGAAGAAACAGCAGGTCATCGATGACTTGTGGGAAACGGGTCATGTGCGGGAGGCAATGCGCCTGCACCGCATGCATCACGGGAAAGGGCAACGGGCCGCAAAGGCGCATTTTGCCGCACTGGCAAACGAGTCGGGAGGAACCCGCGGGCTGGCGGGTGCGCCGTACGGATAAGAAAGCGGGTAATTTGTCAGCCTTTTGCCGTGGGCCGTTTCCCATTCTTCATGGGGTGCGCCGGTATCGGATTATCAGCATGATCTAGGATGTCGCAATTATCGGGTATGGTTACCCCATTAGAAGTATTGCATGTACTGTGCAAGTACCAACCGGATAAGTTGAAGCACAATGCCTTCTTGAGTTTCGGCTCGCGGGGACGCTCGCCCTCCCGGGGACACTCGCCCTCGCGGGGACGCTCGCCTTCCCGGGGACACTCGCCCTCGCGGGGACGCTCGCCCTGGCGGGGACGCGCCGGGTTGGTTCCTTGCGTCGCGTTTCGGCTCGCCCTCCCTTCAGGGCCAACGGCCCATAGCAGTGCGTCTTCGAGCGCACATAATGTCAGCGTGGTGCGCGTCCACTCCAGAATGACGTCACGGTTCTGTAACTGAAGGTAACGGTGCCGCCGCGCGGCGGGACCTACCCGCCCGCAGCCGATCGAACGCGCGTACGTTGCGAAGCCAGGCAGCAAGGAGGAGCGTCTGCTGGGGATTCCCACAGTGCGCGGCCGCGTCGTCCAGACGGCGTTGCGCAACGGTCTGGAGCCCATCTACGAGCGGCACTTCGCCGAACACAGCTATGGGTTTCGCCCGGGCCGCGGTTGCAAGGATGCGCTGCGCCGCTTGGAAATGCTGCTGCGCTCCGGCCACAGCCATGTGGTGGATGCCGACATCAAGGATTATTTTGACAGTATCCCGCACGACAAGCGCATGACGCTGGTAAAACGGCGCATGGCCGACGGCAAGGTGCTGACCCTGGTCAAGGCATTTCTCGAGCAAGGCGCCTTTGCTAAGGGTGCAGTTCTTCTACTACCGATGTTTTGCTTCCTTCGTGCCAGTTGTGAGCAA
>CAZMVU010000130.1:0-13650 GCA_964569295.1 uncultured Nitrospirales bacterium | reverse complement strand
CCTTTTTTGTCCCAACGGGAGGGACGTTGCCCCCAACGTCTTCCCCCACGCTTACCCGGATATGCGCCCGGTGTCGATGACTTCGGTGGCCTTCATACCAAGCATACCCACCGCATAGATGAGGTTGGCGAAGCGTTCATCCTGCGTGAGGCCCTGCTTATAGCGGCTGTATAGCTGCTGCACGATAACCGCGAGTTTCAACAGGGCGAAAACATAGTAGAACTGGATGTTCGAAACATCGCGGCCGGTGGCGGCGCCGTAGGCATCGGCCAATTCCTGCCGGTTGAAGGCGCCGGGCTCCCGGGTAATGAAACATTCGACGCGGCCGAAGGGCGGGTCCGTCGGCTCGATCCAGTAGCTGAGCACGGTGCCGAGATCCATGAGCGGGTCGCCGATGGTCGCCATCTCCCAATCGAGCACGCCGCGCACCTGGGCAAGGTCCTCGGGATCAAGCACCATGTTGTCCCACTTGAAGTCGCCGTGGATGAGGCATGCTTCCGTGTCGGCGGGATAGTGTTGCTTCAGCCAATTCGCCACCGCTTCGATCGCAGGGATATCGTCGGTCTGGGAACCGTAATAACGGTCGGCCCAGCCGTTTACCTGCCGCTCGACATAGGACCCCGGGCGGCAAAACTCGGCGAGCCCCGCCGCCTCATAGTCAATGGCGTGCAACTCGGCGAGCCGGTCGGCGAATATCCCGCACAGGCCACGCACGTCGCCGGGCGCCATGTGCCACCCTTCGGGCTTGCTGCTGCGCAGGATAACCCCGCGCACACGCTCCATGAGGTAGAAATCCGCGTCGATAACCGCCGGGTCATCACAGAAAAGCACCGGCTGTGGTGCGGGCGGGTAGGTCTTTGCGAGGGCGCTGAGGATGCGGTACTCGCGGTGCATGTCATGGGCCGACTTCACGTTTGTGCCGAACGGCGGCCGCCGCAGCACATACTCGTTGCCGCCCCACTTGATGAAGTACGTCAGATTCGAAAAGCCGCTCGGGAACTGGCGAATCTCGAGGCCGCCGCCATCGGGCAGGTGTTGCTCGAGATAGGCGGCCAGCTTCGCCTCGTCCAGCATTTCCCCTTCGCGCACTTCGTGCGGCGTATCGAGCAAGTCGCGCATGGCAATGCTCCTCCATGTGTGCGCATACAATAGCAAACGCTGCCCCGCAAGCCAAAGACGGCGCCGCCAGGGGGCGCGTATCAGGGAGGGCGAGCCGAGTTCCACTGTGCGATCCATAAGTGAAAGGGTTAGCGTTGGTGCCCGGAATGGCAAGATTCAGGCAGGCGTTCTGGCAGTAGCGATGCCCAATGTGCTATGTATGGGCAACTATTCCCGGATTAACGCAAGGAGAAAGCCGTGCATGGAGAAAAATTGACACGTGGTTTGATGTGGCTCGGCGTGCGCCTGGTCCTGCTGGCGGCGGGTTTTGCGGCGGTGGTGGGGGCGGTATACCTGCTTGGGCAGTGGCTCGTGCCGCTTGTGACGCCGCTCGACCGGGCGTTGCTTGGCGCTATCAACCCCGGCACGCCAGTGCCCTTTCTCGATCCGTTCATGCGCGCGGTGACCGACTACTCGAACTTCGTGATCGCGGCACCGCTGATTTCGTGGATGGTTGTGTATGGCCTGTACCGGCTGGTGCGGCGCTGGAAACCGTTCTTCACGGGGGTGTTGGCGGTGAATGCGGCGGTGTTCGTGGTGCTGTGTGCGTTGGGGTATATCTGGCCGAACCGCACCTATTTCACCGCCAATGTGCTGCTGGCGATCATGACGGGGGCAACCTTCAGCGCGGCGGCCTACGCTTTCCACCGCATGGATCGCCCCGCCATGGCGCGGTTTGCCGGCGTATTCGGGCTGGTACTGCTTTCCACACTTGCAAACCAATTCCTGGCGACCAACCCTATCAAGGAGGCCATCGGCCGGCCACGGCCGTTGAACGCGGCGCACGCGCCATGGAACGACGGGGTGCGCATCATCCCTGAGGAGGAGTTGCGCGGCCAGAATTCCTATCCCTCCGGCCACACATCCGGCACATTCGCATTGCTCACCCCTATCTTCTGGTATACCCGGCGGCGCAGTGCCCGGGCGGGACTCCTGGGCTGGAGCGTGCTGCAAGGAGTTTCCCGGGTCTACACGGCGGCCCATTTCCCGTTTGACGTACTCATCGGCGGATTATTGGGGTTCAGCTTCGGCACCCTCGTCTTCTTCTGTCTCGGTGGGCCGCGTTTGCGAGGGAGGGAAGCGGAAGCGCCCACCGGCACCCCGCCTGCCGCGCCGTAGGGGCAACAGTGCGTGATGGCGCCCGCACGCCTAATGGCCGCGCGCGCACCCGATCATGCAAACAGGATCAGCGTGACGGCCTCGAACAGGGCGGCGGCGCCCAGCAGCACCGCGGCGATGAGCACACACCCGTACACCGTTTGCAGGCCCTGCACCATCTCGCGCACGAACGCACCGCGCACCACGCCGCGGAAGAAGTGCAGCGCATACACAACGATACTGAACGTGGCGACTATGTACGCTTCGATCTCGAGTCCCATCGTGATGCTGTGGTACGTATAGCCGGCGAACGTGTCGGACCAGATAGGGGCCATCGCAAAGCCGACCAGTGCGAGGCTTCCTGCGGTCTTGAACAAGCCCAGGAACGGCACGACCAGGGACACCGCCACATTCCACACGAGGGTCGCCGTGACGAAATTGTGGTAGAAGGTCGCCACGGCCGCTTGCAGGATATTGCCCGAGGCGTAGGCCCGGCCCACGTAGGAGAGGCCGCCTTCACTGAACACCACACCGACCCACGACTTGAGGGCCGCATTCGCGCCGGGCCAGACCAGCGCCGCCAACATGCTCAGGAAAAACGCGCCATAGAGCACGAGGTGCAGGCTCACCCACAGGCGCCGCCGGCGGCCCGGCGCATGCAACGCCACCGCCATGGCCCCGCCGTTTGCGCTGCGCGCCGCCAGCCAGTCGAGGGTATGTGTAAACGCCCACGCCGCGCCCAACGCCACCAGCGCCAGCGCCAGCATGCCCAGCAGCGCCAGATCACGCCCGGGCATGGCGAGCATCTCCATGACGCCGGGCATGCCCGACGCCACCACGGCGGTATTGGCTTGGGCTTCTTCCAGCCGTGCACGCGCCTTCTCCCGAAGCTGGTCCATGTAGCCACGTGCATCCGGCAGCACATAGCCGCTGTTGGCGCCGGCCTCCTCGTCGAACAACGCCGCGTGGGCCGCATCCGCCGGCAGCACATACGCCTGAATAAACGCCGCCACCCGCGGTGAAAACCGTCCCACCACGGTGAAGGTCGTGCCGCCCAGCTCGAACCTATCGAGTTCGGCCAAAGGTCCCGCCAGCACTTCCGCCGCCCCACGCGCCGGCAGCCTTCCCGAGGCCAGCAGTTTCTCGAGGGTGTCGTTCGAGAAGGGGCCCCTGACCACCCAGGGTGTATCCGATTCCAGCCGCGCAATGAGCGCGCGGTCCTTCTCCCAGTTCTCGCCCAGCAACGACGAGGGCATGTTCTCCTCGATGGCGGGCAAGATCGAACCGTAGTTCTCCGCGGGGACCCGGCGCGTCTGCACGGCGATGGCCTCGGCCGCGTCGATGGCGGGCTGGCCCAAGGGCGCCAGGAGCGCGTGTGACCAGGGCTGGGCCGCCATGCGCGCCGACTCGAGCCCCGCGCACAAGGCCAACAGCAGCACCCCGGCAAGCACAAACACGAGCGGCCCCTTGAGCCGGAGCGGCGGCCGGGGCGTGCGCGGCGGGATGGGCGGCAACGGTTCGATATCGCTCATTGAACTCAGGCCGCTTCTTCTGCATCGGTCATCAGGCCGAACAGATGCTGGAACAAGGCCGTGAAATAGGCCTCGTTCTCTGGCCCGAACCACGCCATCAGCCCCGTCTCATAATTGAGCGGTTCCTCGAGGTAGTATTTATCGGGCGACAGGTAACCGCAGTAGGCGGAGTTGAAGCTGGTGGTCCACAGGTCATAGCCTTGGTTTGCGGCCCAGTCCTTCCACTCGGCGCTTATCTCGCCGCTGAAGTCGAACGGCAACGCGACGAAAAAGACATCGCCCACGCGCACGCCCTGCAGCCATCCCTCGGCGGGCAACGTCGCGACATGCCGGAGCAAGGGCGATACGCGCCATTTCGGACTCACCGGGCGCACCTGGAGGCTGGGCATGTCGAGCGGTAGCCCCACCGACGCAATGTCCAATTCCCGAATGTAGTCCGCCGCCGCCGCCCCCTGAATGTCGGCCAGGATAAGCTTGGCGAGCGCCTCGCCCATCGCTTCGACGCGGGCAGCATCGGTGGCAGCTGCCGGCGCACGGGCGCTCATGCTGCCCAGCGCGCCGCCAAGATAGACCACCTCCGCATCCGCCGCCTCTGCCAGCGTGCGCTGAAGTGCCCCGGGGTAATCGCTCGTGAATTCGAGCATATCGCTTCCGTAAGCCGGGTGCGCCGAGAAACTCGTGAGGAAGCAGGCGTCCCCGTCATCCTGCACCACGTGCAGGTAGCTGAGTTCGCCATCGACCGGGCCCTTGCGTGCGCGGTTCTTGATGTACTCGGAAGCGTCCACGCTATCGTGCACCATACGGGCGGGTTCGAGCGCATCATGGGCGCCGATGATCGCCCGGGTGAATGCGTCGGCCAGCAGCGTCACCACCGCCTCGTCGTACTCGCCGCCCGTTATCCGCGAGGCCACCCCCGGCCCCCAGCCCCCCGGCCCGCAATGCGTGTGGCTCGCTCCGAAAAGAAGGTCGTTCTCGGTGAGGCCCGTCTGCGCCTCGACCCGCGTGCGCACTTCTTCCGCCACATTCGGCGGGACAAGCAACATATCCGCCCCCACGAGCACCACCGTGTCATCGCCATCGCTCAGGGCCAAGGCCTTCGCATACAGCGGATCGCGCACGCCCGTGCTCACCTTATCGCCCTCGTGTTTGCCGAGCAGCAGATTGCCGGGCGTCAGATTGAAGCGGTTCGAAAACCCGGCGAGCGGCGTCCCGGTGGCCGGCGTAATGGAAGCCGCATCCCAACCCGCCGCGAGCGCCCCGGGCGCCCCCAACGCCGACTCCGCGAGGCGCGTCTCGGCCGCATCCAGCGCCTCCTCGTAATAGCCCGCCTGCTCGAAATCCAAGGTGCTGTACGTCGGCCAGGGTCCGACGAACACCAGGAACAGCACGGCCAGCGCGGCCACGGCAAGGAAAACACCCAGCAGGATTCTACGGAACAGACGCATAAAGACCTCCAAATGTACGCCTGGCAACATGAGGCGCGGGGAAAAAACAGGTTGGACCTGCGGCGTTACCAGTCAATCGAAACCTTCAGCACATTATCGGCGGCATCGGCCACGAGATCAAACGCCTCCTGCGTGCGCTCGAGGGGAAACGAATGGGTAATGAGCGAGGTTACATCCACCTTCTTCGCCGCCAGCAATTGGATGGCTGCCGGATAATTGTGCACGAACCGGCGGCACCACTGGAGGGTAAGTTCCTTGCGCCGCGCCTCGCTGACCGGCAACGGGTCTTCGTCCTGGCCGGAGATCCCCGTGAGCACCACACGCCCGCCCGGACGCGCCATACGCACACACTGGCCCAAAGGCTCGGACCGGTTCGAGCAATCCACCGCCACATCGACCCCGCGGCCAGCGGTTTGCTCACGCACCCGCGCCACGATGTCTTGCCCGGCCGCATCGACCGCATCATCAACCCCATAACGCGCCGCCGCAGCCGCCCGGTAAGCCAACAGATCCGCACCGTAGATGGTATGGGCGCCCGTGAGCTTGAGCATCTGCGCGGTGAGCAGGCCGATGGACCCAAGACCAATGAGCCCCACAGTATCCCCCGGACGCAGCCGGGCGAGTTCAGCGGTGTGTATCGCTACCGCGAGCGGCTCGAGCATGGCCGCCTCGGCCGCCGTCACGGTGTCGGGGATGGGGTAACAGAAGTCCGCATGCACGGCCATATAGTCGCAGAACGCCCCGTCGCACCCGGGACCGCCAGGAAAATACATAGCGCGGCAAATATTGTAATGCCCGGTCCGGCACCACTCGCAACGCATACAGGGAATCCCCGGCTCGACCGCCACACGCCGCCCCACCAGCGCCGGGTCGGCGTTCTCCCCCACCGCCTCGACCACGCCCGCGTATTCATGCCCGAGCACCGTTGGTTCGGTGAGCACCTGGTTCCCGATGCGTCCCTCGACGTAGTAATGCACATCCGACCCGCACACGCCGCAGGATTCGAGGCGCACGAGGGCCTCGTGGGGTTTAGGCACGGGCTTCTCCACTTCGACGAGCCGCATCGTTCGCGGCGCGGTCCATTGTACAGCACGCATGGGGCATCTCCTGTTTGTGGGCCCATCAGGCTTGCATGAGGCGGGTCGCGTGTTCGTAAAAGATGCAGGCAAACCGGCCCGGCATAACAGCCCGCGGGCTTTCCATGCCGCTGCCGGTGGGGGACACAAGCACACCGCCAACGCGCTGCTTAGCGTACACGAAAGAACGCCCCTTGTCCCATCCATGGCCCCGACACACGCCATGCCAGTCAGCTGCTTTACCAAAGACCATACGGTATGCACCCGTCCAAGTCCATTCACCTGGCATTGCCAGCGCAAAACAGGTAAACTCCCGCCAACGGTTCCGTCATGGGCCCAGACCACAACCTACGCGGAGGAACATTCCATGGGCTTTTTGAAGAAATTCCTTGGCGGGTCGCCATTCACCTCGCTGCTGGAACACACCCAGAAAGTGCATGAGTGCGTCGAACTGCTGCGCCCTATCACCATTGCTCTTATGGAGGGTGAGTTCGACAAACTCGAAGGCCTCCACCATCAGTGCTCGCAAACCGAGCACGAGGCGGACATGATTAAGGATGAAATCCGAAAGAACGTGAACAAGATCCACCTGCTGTCGGTGGGCCGGTTCGAGTTGCTGCGGTTCCTGAGCTTCCAGGACGACGTCGCCGACGCGGCAGAGGACTATGCGGTGCTGGCGCGCATCCGCCCGACCACATTGCCGGAGGACATGCGCGAAGACTACATCGCGTTCGTCGACCAGGTCATCCGTGTGAGCGAGCAACTGCTCACCCTGGCCAGGGAGATTTCCGTGCTCGCAGAGAGCGCCTTCACCGGCAACGAGGTGGACAAGGTGATCGAAGGCATCCACCAGATCGGTGAGGAAGAGTGGAAGGCGGACAAGCTCGAGCGCCATTTTGCCGAGAAGTGCTATAAGCGCGAGGAAGAACTCGGCCCCGTAACGCTCATGTTCATCGACAAATACTGCCGCACCCTCGGCAAGGTCGCCAATTCCGCCGAGAAGGCCGCCAAGTACCTGCACCAGATCATCGGGACAAAGTAAAACACCCAACACATCGCGGAAGGATGAACCGGTGTACGACCCCCTTGTTATCATAGCGGTTATCTTCGGGCTGTACATGGCCATGAATATCGGCGCCAACGACGTGGCCAATTCCATGGCCAATGCCGTGGGCTCACGCGCGTTGACAGTATTCTGGGCGGTGGTGCTCGCCTCGATCTTCGAATTCGCCGGCGCCTTCCTCGTCGGCGGCCACGTGACAAACACCGTGCGCAAGGGCATCATCGACACCCAGGCCTTCGCCGACAACCCCTATATCCTGGCCGTCGGCCTCGTATGTGCGCTGCTGGCCGCGGCCACCTGGCTCAACATGGCCTCGTGGTTCGGCCTCCCCGTGTCGACCACCCACTCGATCGTGGGGGCTATCGCGGGATTCGGCGTGCTGCGTGCGGGATTCGGCCACGTACACTGGGGCACACTCGGTCAGGTGGTGGCGAGTTGGTTCATATCGCCGGTGGCTGGCGGCATAATCGCGTTCCTGGTGTTTACACTTATCGCGCGGTTCGTGCTCGGTGACAACAAACCGGTGCGTGCTGCGTTGGCAGGCGTGCCCATTACCACTTTCTTCGTCTTTGTTATCATGACGCTTGGCACCATTATCAAGGGCCTCAAAAACCTCGACTGGCACCCCAGCCTGGGCCAGACCGTTCTCATCAGCGGCCTCATCGGCTTGGCGGCCGCGGCCATATCCTATGCCGCTTTGCGCAAGCTGTGGGGCGGCCATTCGGAAGAGGAGAGTGCCCGGGAACAGCTTGCCAAGGTGGAACGGGTCTTCGCCGTACTCGTGGTGATCACCTCGTGTGCCGTGGCCTTTGCTCACGGCTCGAACGACGTCGCCAACGCTATCGGCCCGCTCGCCGGCGTCATCGAGATCGTCCAGAGCGGCGCCATCCCCGAGCAGGCCCTCGTGCCCAACTGGGTGCTCGCACTCGGCGGCATCGGTATCGTCATCGGCCTGAGCACCTTCGGCTACCGCGTCATGCGCACCGTCGGCTCCGACATCACGAACATCACACCGTCGCGCGGCGTCGCGGCGGACATCGGCGCGACCATAACCGTGCTCACCTGCTCGAACATGGGCCTGCCCATATCCACGACCCACACCCTTGTAGGCGCCATAATCGGCGTGGGCTTCGCGCGCGGCATCACGGGAGTCAACCGCGCCACCGTCATGCGCATCTTCTTCTCCTGGTTCGCCACGCTGCCCGTCGTCGCGATCATGACGATCATTTTCTACCTCATTGCGCACTTCGCTTTCGGCGTGTAGCACCCATTTCGCGGATCGGGGAATATCCAGGTAACGCGGCGCATTTACTGAGGTGGGGCGTAACGGACCCCGTACGCAGTACATGCGCAATACGGGGCCGTACATTCTTCGGTGAGGTATTGTTTAGGTGTTCATGGGGCTCTTTAGCGGGTGCAGGGATCATGCTGCCGATTTGGAAGGGACCCGGAAGCAAACAAAGGTATTGTCATGCACCCGTGAGGTTTTCGTGGCCATCATGGCATACGTTTTTCGCCTGCGCGCTAAAGGGCACACGGCGAACAAGCGCGCGCTTACGGCGTTCTGCACGGGGCTGTCGCACAGGCCACGCGGAAACCGATCATCCAGGAGGAGGCGGGGCTGCCAGCTCCTGCTGATGCCGCGCGTAAAACGATGACCAAAGGCAAAAAACACCTCGAACTCTGCCGCAACCCGCGCTGGCAAGCCGAAGACCTTGGCAAGCCCGTTCCCGACTCGCCCCATGCCACTTCGGTGGCCCTCCCTCTGTGGCGGCATGTGGCCGGCTATGAGGCGGGCGACCCGGCGGTGCTCGGCAAGATGGTCTGCGGTTACCCGCGGTTCGTATTTCAGCCGCTGGTCGCCGAACTGTTCGCCGCCTGCGCCGCCCAACACGCCGGGCCCGGCGAATGCTGCGCCGTGTTCCCCTCGCGCCGGGTAGCCGAACGCGCGGCCGCGTTCATTCAGGCAAAGTCCGGCCGGGCAACGCGCCTCGTGCCCTTGTCCGCCGCAAAAGCCACCGTCCTGGTGGCGCCGGCCGAGGCCCAGGACACGCTCAAACGCTTCTGGCAGCATTTCGGCGAGTTGGTGAGTTCGCGCCAGGCCCAGGCCATTTTGCATGGCCGCGATCCCGCACCCACCGGCGCCAAGAACACAGTACGCACGCGCCTCGCACGCCTGGCCGGGTCGCAGGTGCAGGATGTCTACCTCTACCCTACCGGCATTGCCGCGCTCGCCGAAGCCCATCGCATGGTTCAGGCGCTGACACCCCGCGCAAAAAGCGTGCAGGTGGGGTTCCCTTATGTCGACGTACTCAAAATCCAGACGGAGACCGAGCCGGGCGTCCACTTCTTCCCCGGCGCTGTCGCCGAGAAGGCGCCGCAGGTCGAGGCGCTGCTCGCGCAGGAGACGGTCTCGGGCGTCATCTGCGAGTTTGCGGGTAACCCACTGCTGACAAGCGTCGACGTGGTGCGCCTGGCCGAGGTGCTGCGTGCCCGGGGTGTGCCGCTCATCGTCGATGAGACCCTTGGTACGTTCGTGAACGTGGACCTCATGCCCTACGCGGACGCAGTGGTCACCAGCCTCACAAAATACTTCGCGGGCGTGGGCGATGTCATGGGCGGCTCGCTCGTCTTGAACCCGGACTCCCCATTCTGCGAGCGCTTCCGCACCTATCTCGACGCCCACCATGAGGACTTGCTGTGGGAGGAGGACGCCCAGGCGCTCGCCGCCTATTCCAAAGACTTTCCCGAGCGCATGCGCCGCATCAACACCACCGCCGAAACCCTGTGCGATTACCTCCATGAACACCCGAAAGTGGACACCCTCTACTACCCGAAGTACACCACGCCGCATCATTACACGCAGGTGCACCGGGCCGGCGGCGGTTTCGGCGGCTTGTGCTCGATCCTGCTCAAGGACGCGGCGCGCACAGCCCCGGCCTTCTACGATGCCCTGCGCGTCACCAAGGGGCCGAGTCTCGGCGCCGATTTCACCCTCGCTTGTCCCTATACCCTGCTCGCGCATTACAACGAACTCGAGCGGGTCGAGGCGCTTGGCGTCTCCCGCTACCTCGTGCGTGTTTCCGTCGGGCTGGAAGATAGCGGCGATCTGGGCGCACGTTTCGAGGCCGCGCTCGACGCTGTCTGAGCTGCCGGCGGGTGTGGGGCCGCGCGCCGCTGGAAACCGGAATCACGCGGCTCAGCCGGGGAAGGCGTCGGGAAAATGCGCCACCTGAGGCTTGCGGCCTTCTCCCATGATTATGCCGATCACATCGAACCGGTAATACCAGCCGTCGCGTCCCTCGCGCGCAATCCAAACCGAGGCAGCCCGGCGGATGTGCGCCTGCTTGGCCGGGGTCACGGTATCCTGCGGCAGGAGGGGCTCCCCTTGGGTTACCGTGCGCACCTCGACAAAAGCGATGGTGTCCCCCTTGCGCGCGATGATATCGATCTCGCAACGTGCAAACACGGCATTACGCGCGAGAATCCGGTAGCCGCGCAGGCGCAGGTAGCGCGCGGCCACGCGCTCGCCGCGGCGGCCGAGTGCATGGCGCGGGTTTTCAGACGCTTCCGCCCGTTTCCACCACATCCGTATCATCTTCGTCGAGCGCCTCCTCAAACGTGCGCGGGAAGATGCGAATCTCGCCGAACTCCTGGTGCTGGTGCGCACGCACGCGGCGCATGCGGCACAACTCGAGCACGGCGAGGAAATAGCACACCACTTCGAGTTTGTCGCGGCTCAAGGCGAACAGCTCGCTCCAGGCTATTGTGTCCCGTTGAACCAGCAGATCTTCGAGATACCCCACCTTCTGGTCCACCGAATAGGCCTCCATCGCCAGCCGTTGAATAACCGGCTCGCGAATGAACCGCATGATATTGCGCACGGCCTGGGTCAGGTCATAGAGGCTCACTTCGATATACCCGTCGTCATCGACCACTTCGACCTTCGGCTTCACCATACGCGGGAACCGGTCCTGGGCGCGCTCGTGGCAATCCCCGAGTTGTTCGCCGAGCTCCCGGTACTTGCGGTATTCGAGCAGCTTCTCGACCAATTCCAGGCGCGGATCCTCTTCTTCGATTTCCTCCTCCTCTTCTTCCTCAACCTCGACCGGCAGAATCATCCGCGACTTGATCTGGATGAGCGTGGCCGCCATCACGAGGAACTCACCGGCCACATCGAGGTTCTCCCCGCGCAGCAGCTCGAGGAAACGCAGGTACTGCTCGGTAACCGTCACGATCGGAATGTCGAAGATGTCGATCTCCTGCGACTTGATGAGATACAGCAACACCTCGAAAGGCCCCTCGAATTGATCGAGATGAATCCGCAGCACCTCATCGGTCGCCTGATCCACGATAAACGCCGCCGCGTCCGGAGCCGGCGCATCCTGCGCCGCCGCCGGGGGCATATCCCCCTCCTGCGCTGCTTTGGCCGCTTCGGCCGGTACAGACGCCGCCTCGTCGAGGCCGGCATCCCCGGCAACGCCGTCTTCGGGCACAGGGGACGTCTCGTTGTGTTCGCTGGTATCGCTCAAGGCAGGGTACTCGTGGTTAGCCGGTGCATAAGCCACCGGGATCCACATGGATCGTACCGCGCCGGCCAGCCGTGGCGCAACCATACCCGCGCCCGCGTGCATGTACCGGCGGCGGTGTGTACGCTATGATTAAAAGAAAAGGAGGGTACGCAATGTCACTTTGGACTATGGCCTATCTGATGCACGCCATGGAGACCCAAGCCGCTAATGCCAAGGCGCAAAGTGCGACGCAGCAAGCCGCCAACGTGCAAAGCAAGACGCGCCTGCTCGAGGTGCAAGTCGAGCGGCTGTCGTTGTTGAACCAGGCGCTGTGGGAGATTCTCTGCGATAAGCTGGGGCTTACCGACGCGGAACTCATAAAAATGGTGGAGGAAATTGACATGCGCGACGGTAAGCGGGACGGCAAGATCACCGCCCGTGCCGTGCGGTGCCCGCAATGTCAGCGGGTGAACAACTCGCGCCACAGCCAGTGCATGTATTGCGGGCAGCCCTTCCAATCACCCTTGTTCGGCGGGCGTTGACCCCCCCACAGGCAAAAGCCGTATAATCTGGCCGGAGGCTGGCATGAGCAAAGCGGAAATCGAAGCGGTCGCCGCACTCCTGCGGGAACGGGCACAGCACGTGCCGGCGGCAATCCCCGAGTTGCGGGCAGACTTCGAGGAGTTCACTGCGCAGATTCCGTTGCCGCCGGGCACACGCATGAGCGGGGAGAGCGTCGGCGCGATACCCGCCGCCTGGATTACCGCGGGCGACGCGGCGAATAAGTACACCATCCTCTACCTGCACGGCGGCGGCTATGTCATTGGGTCGGCGCGTACCCATGCGCCGCTGGCCGCACGGCTCAGCGAAGTCACCGGCGCGCGCTGCCTCGTGCCAGATTATCGCCTCGCACCGGAGCATCCCTTCCCCGCCGCTGTGGACGATGCCGTGGCGGCCTACCGCTGGCTGCTGGGGCATGGTGTGGATCACAAGCGTATTGCCGTGGCGGGCGACTCGGCGGGCGGCGGGCTCGTGGTGGCGGCGCTCGTGGCGGCGCGTGACGCCCGTTTACCCATGCCGGCCGCGGCCCTGTCCATCTCGCCGTGGGCCGATCTCACCTGCGACACGCCGGCCATGCGCACGAAAGCCAGCGCCGACCCGGTAATCACGCGGGGTGGGGCGCTGCTCTTCGCGAAAATCTATCTGAACGGCGCAGACATGAAGACGCCGCTGGCCTCGCCCATCTACGCGGATCTGCATGAACTGCCGCCTATGATGATCCAGGTCGGCGAGTGCGAAGTGCTGCTCGATGACGCAACGCGCCTTGCACAGCGGCTGCGTGCGGCTGGGGTGGATGTGTGCTTCGAGCAGTGGGACGACATGGTGCACGTATGGCACTTGTTCGCCCACCGGCTGGCCGAAGGCCGCCAGGCGCTCAAAGCGGCGGCCAGCTTCCTGAAAACACAGTGGCGCGCCAGCGCACATTGACACCGCGTCAGCCGTGCGCTCCGGGCATGGGCGGCCCATCGCAGAAGCGCTGCCGGGAAAGCCGCCCGGGTTCTGATCGACGGACCGCAGCGCAACTGTGACTTTCCTGTCTCATGGCGCCCTGCGCCAACCCGCGTATGGTACACACCGCGCAGCGGCTGCCTGGTACCAACGCGGCCGTTGCCCACACTCAGTAATGTCCAAGACAAACCGGGGGAACCCGTTTTGGGGAAACAAGCGGTTCCTCGGCCCCCTCTCCCAGAGCCACCCTTTTGTTTT
>CAZMVU010000129.1:0-13803 GCA_964569295.1 uncultured Nitrospirales bacterium | reverse complement strand
AACAACCGGGGAACACGCCATTCGATCCTTGGGTTGTGGGCGCAGCCCACGTTGGTAACGAAGTGTATACGACTAGAAGGGCATTACATAAATGAGTGCGGTGTGTATCAGATACCCATACATGAATCCTGTGCTGTTCCAGATAAGTCTTTGAGCGCGTCCGCGCGTGCAACGCAGCCTCCGTGGTTTCCGGCCACGGCCTGGATCGGTTACACCGTGCCGCGCATGGATATGATTGCGCGTTTGGGCGGATGTATCGCCGTGCTACCGTGTCATTTTCATGGTGCCGGATTTCAGGCGTTGGACGTAGTCCTTCTTCATCTCCTGTACTTTGCCGGAGAGGAGCACCATGCCGAGAATATTCGGGAAGGCCATGCTGAGCAGCATCATATCGGCGAATACGACCACGTAGTTGAGGCTGAGCAAGGGGCCGAGAATGGCGACGAGTACGTAGGTCGTGCGGTAGGGGCCGATACCACGGGCGCCGAACAGGTACTCGACAGCGCGTTCGCCATAGTAGGACCACGACAGCAGGGTCGAGTAGGCGAAGACGAACACCGCGATAGCCAGAAAGTAGGGGAACGCGGTATGGGTTGTGCTGAAGGCCTGCGCGGTAATGCTCACGCCCTGCATGCCGCCGGCGTCGTTGTGTACGCCCGTGGCGAGAATGGCGAGCGCGGTCATGGTGCATACGATGATCGTGTCGATGAATGGGCCGAGCATGGCCACGAGTCCTTCGCGGATGGGCTCCTCGGTTTTTGCCGCGGCATGGGCGATGGCCGCCGAACCCAGCCCCGCTTCGTTCGAGAATGCGGCACGCTTCATGCCCTGGATCAATACGCCCATGAAGCCGCCGAAGATCGCGGGGCCCGTGAACGCCTGGGCTACGATATTGCGGAGCAGGCCGGGAACGCTCTCGTAGTTGGCGAAGACGATGATCGTGCAGATGGTAATGTAGCCCACACACATGGCCGGAACGAGTTTCGAGGTGACTTCGCCAATACGCTTGATGCCGCCGATAATGACGATACCCACCAGAATCGCCATCATGAGGCCGATGGCCGGCTTCGCCACCGGGTGCTCCTGGAGCTGGAATATCTCGTTGACGGCGTTGTACGTCTGGTTGGTCTGGAACATGTTGCCGCCGCCGAAGGCCGCGAAGATGGTCAACACGGCGAAGAGCGGACTGAAGACGGCGCCTATCCAGGCGAACCGGGGCGCCCGGTCTCTTATGCCCAGCCGCAAAAAGACCATCGGGCCGCCCAGCACGTGGCCATCTTCCTTGAAGATGCGGTAGACCTGGGCCAATGTACACGAGGAGAATTTCAGGCTCATGCCGAGGATCGCGGTGAGCCACATCCAGAAGACGGCGCCCGGCCCGCCGGCGGTGATGGCCACGGCCACCCCGGCAATGTTCCCGAGACCGACGGTGGCAGCGAGTGCCGAGGTAAGCGCCTGGAAATGGCTGATCTCGCCTTTGTCGCGCGGATCGTCGTAATGGCCGCGCACCACGGCAATGGCGTGGCGGAACAGGCGTATGTTTACGAAGCCGTAGCGCACGGTGAAGAAGAGGCCGCCGCCCACCAACACCAGAATGATCAGTGGTATGCCTGTGAATGCGCTGTAGACGCCTGCCACGGCGAGGTAGGCCCGCTCGCCCTTGGGCGCATCGTCCACGATACGCAGGTGCACCGTGCGCCCTTTGTGTTCTGAGGTGTCGAGTGCGACCAGGGAAAATGCATCCGAACCCGGGCCCGTGGCGCGCGGGAACTTCGTCGAGCGCCCCACCTTCTCGCCCGCAGCCGGCACGATCTCGACATACAGCCGTCTTTTGTCGGCGCCGCCGGCCAGCAATACGTTGATCCGGTCTGAATCCACGACGAAGGGCGGCGACTCGACAACCCCCACCACTTCGGGCCCGCCATCGCCGCCGGTTGCCGCATCACGTGTGTCGAGGAGGAAGTGGGGCGCCGCCGCGGGCGCAACGAGCTCTGGCGGCGCGGCGAGCCGGCCGGACATGCCCCCCCGGGTTACATCCCAGAGTACCTGGGACGCGGCGGTATCGAAGGTGAAGACGGGTCGCGCATCTTCCTGGACCGCGACGGAATAGAAGAGGGTGGGTGCGAGCACATTCTCGACCACCCAGGCAAAGAGGGCGTCGACCTGCTCCTGCACATCCGCCACGGCCTGCACTTCATCCGAGTAGGTCTTGGGTTGCGCGGTGGTGGTGGGCGCGGTGTCCTCGGTCTTTGCTTCCGGGTGCGGGGCCTGGGCGCGCGCGGTGAACAACAAGGCGCCGGCAATAAAAACACCCCCTACTGCAACGAGCGACATCCAGGCAAAGCGCATGCGATTCATTCAGGCGTCCCCATTTTGCGAGCTTGATACGCTGTAAGAAGGGCGTCTGCCGACACATTCATCCAGGTGCTGCGCGCGTCAGCCACGGCTGTAAACCTGCGTTGACGCTTCCCGGCCCACGTCCGGGCGCCCGGGGCGCATCCGGCTAGCCAACGCGCGAAACGTGTTGACAAGCTGCGGACAAGCTGCGCAACCCTCCGTGAACGGGGATTATAGACGTGGCCCGCAGGCCGGTCAACCGGGATCGCGCGCACGGCCGGGAACCCACGAGACACGAGGGAAAAACCGGGAACAGACCCCGGGCTCGCAAAGTCATACCGCCACGGCCATGCCCTACTGGAAGCCGCAGGCAGATGCGCCCATAATGCGCCTCAATTGATCACCGGCCCGCTTGGTTCTGTTTCCCTTTTTCCGGGCAAAGCAGCGCCAGTTTTACGTCCCCGGGTTCTCGTACCAGAAGACCCCGAGTTGCTCGTTCTCTTCGCAGGTGAGCACATCGAGGTCACCGTCGCCGTCGAGATCGAGCAACTTGACAAGGTCGAACTTGGTGCCCGTTTTGCCGGAGATGGCCGTGGCCTGCCAGGCGTCCTCCGTTTTTTTCAGCATTGCGACGCCATGGGCGCCCGAAGCATGTTCGCACGAGAAGACGATCTCGGCCGCACCGTCGCCGTCCATGTCGCCAACGGCAATGCCTTTGCCGGTGCCGGTATCGGCGGGCATGGGGATAACCGCCTCTGTCCAGTCGCCGTTAGCCGGTGTGAAGTGGAGGATGCCGTTGTCTTTGGTGCAGGCGAGCACTTCGCGGGCGCCGTCGCCGTCCAGGTCGCCGTCGGTGAGGAACATGACTTCGTGTTCGCGCCCGCCGATGTAATGCGGATCGGCGGCGAAGCCGCGGTCGGTCTTCTCGAACCACCAGCAGCCCCGGGTGGCAGGGGCTTTGCGGTCTGAGTAGAGCACGTCCATGTCGCCGTCGCCGTTGATGTCCGCCGGCTCGACAGACATGATCCAGCTTTCCGCGCGCAGTTTGTGGAAGGTCCACGCATCGAGATCGCGCGGGTCGGGCGGCGCCTCTAACCAGCCCATGACAGCGTTCGGATTTTTCGACCCCGCCACGAGATCGGTTCGGCCGTTGCCGTTCACGTCCATAGGCAGGACGAACATCCAGCGGGTATGCCCCTCGGACGTGGGAATGGCGGCGGTGGTCCAGGCCTCGGCATCGCGGTAGGCCTCGGGATCAGCGGGTGCCCAATGCACGTACAGCGCCTCGGCATCACCCTCGCACGCGCTTACGACATCCACCGCGCCATCGCTGTCGAGATCCGCGAACACGGCATCTTCCGGCGACCTGACATTGCCCACGGTGACTTGCGGCCACGATGTGCGTGCCGCCGCGAGGCCGGGATGCAGGTAGGCGCGCACGATGCCCCCTTCTTCCCATGGCGTGGCGATGTCGGGCAGGCCGTCGCCGTTGACATCCATCAGGCGCACGCCATCGGCGCCCTCCGAGGTGTCGTCGATGGTGTGGCGGGCCCACGGCTCCCCCGTTATCACGGGCGGTTCCGCAGCAAACACAGGCATGCAAAGAGTCAGGAGAGCCAGAAACACGGGTAGGTTTCGCATGAGAGAAAGCTCCTATTCCGTTTTTGGGGGTGGCAGGGCTGGTGTGAAGGACAGCGGCGCAACCGCCGCGTATCCGGCGCGGCGCCGGCACGCCGCGGCTACCGGCGCACCCAGTCCTCGAAGGTCATGTAATCCCCCGCACTGCCGCCGGCAAGGCGGCGTTCACATCAAAAAACAGTCCTCCATCTCCGGTTCCGCCCGGGTTGCCAGGCCACCGGCTACGCGAAAAGCAGGGTACACGAAGCCGGTCCGGTGTGTCGAGTTCCCGTGCCTAGGGAAGCTGTTCCTCCGGGTTGTCCGCGGGCCGCATCATGAGATGCGCCGCGTCAAGGTTAGCGGGCCGCTCTTCGAAGACGGGCGTGACGGGGGGGAAGGTGTTGATGGGCATGCAGGCCTGGTGGTAGCGGCTCACGAGGTGCATGGTAAGCAGCAGGCGCGCCACGCGCAGGTGGTGTGCATCGGTATAGTAAATGCGCAGGCCCTGTTCGCAGGTATAGCCGATCTTGTCGCTGCAAGCGCCTGGCCGGGTGGCGTCGAGTTCGGACCAGGTGAAAAGGTCCATGTCCTCGTGGTGCGGCGCCTGGCGGCCGGTCTCCGAATCGAAATCGACCTCGAGACGCTCGTATACGGCGACTATCTTATCGAACCAGTGGAAGATGGCGCGGTAGCCTTCGTCCACCACATCGAGATAGAGCCGGGCGCGGTCCACCGTGGCGACGGTCTGCTTGCTCAGGTACTGCTCGCGTTCCTCGTTTACATCGGGCACCATGCGCACGCGCATTTTCTCGCGTGGATCGCCGTAATTGAAGCTTTCGAGGACGGTGGCGATGGAGAACTTCGATCGCGACAGCAGGGCGAATTCCCGCAGCAGGGGCCCCGCCAGGTGATCGCCGGCGAGCGCTTGATCGATCGCCGGTTGGCCGGCGAACAGGTCGATGCGCCAGTCGAACCACATGTCGTGGAACAGGGTCACCAATTGTTTGCCGACGCCCGGCCTGTCGCTTTCCGCGGCCGCGACGAGTTCCATGAAACGTTTTTCGAGGCGCCATTTGGTGCGGCGCAGAATATCGCGGTCGAAGAGGTAGCGCACCAGCGTGAGCCGATCCATTACGGTGCAGGCCGTCTCCTCGGCCATCCCGCCTTCCCGCGCAATGACCTGTGTCCAGCGCTGGCGCCACTCGCGCAAATGGCGCGCCACGACGCTGCGGGGTTCACGCCGGATTTCCTCGAGGGAACCGCGCTCGACGTTCGACTTGGTGAGGGCCGGGCCGCACGTCTGGTTGAAGGTGCGCGGGTCGTCAGCGTATAGGATAAGCTCGGCCGTGCGCACGTCATAGAGGTAGGTGCGCTGCAAGTCGGTGACCAGCAGATAGCTCACGCTCAACTCGCGCGCCTCGTCGGTGAGTAAGCGTGTGGCGGGACAGAAGTCGAGCCCCGCTTCGACCACGGCCGAGGGCGGCTTGAGCGCGCCCGGCATGACGAAGTAAACCGCGATGGCCGTTTGTCCGCCTGCGCGCAGCACATAGGGCAGCGCCCCGAATTGCGCGGCGGACTCCTTCGTCGTGAATGGCAGGGGCTGGCCCCAGCCAAGCAGGGATAGAAATTCCTTGGCATAGCGCTGCTGCTCGGCCTTGCTCGCATGGGCCAACTCGTCCCACCAAGACGTACACAACTGCGTAATCTTGCCCGTATCTTCACTCATGGTACACCCTTTCCTTTCGGAACCGCATAGCCTGCGTCTTCGATTCGCCGCCAGATGATGTCATCGCGGCGGCCCAACAGGTCGCAACCGTCGCGCAGAAACGGCGCCAAAGCGGCCGCATCTTCCTGTAAACGCTGTGTAAAGCCGTCGCTGCTCACCAGTTCATACGAGAATTCCGCCGCCGCCGGCGCTGTCGGCCGCCGTGCACCGTGTCCCACCACGAGCACCCGCGTTTCCCTGCCATCGAGAAAAGCCAGCCGTACCGCCGGGTCCACCGCCAACGCGCCGCGCAATTGCACCACTGGCAGCGCGGCTTTCAACACCATGGTGCGCAGTTCGCCATAGAACGCGCTTCCCGTGTCCGCCTGGAAATACGCCCGGTTTCCCTCCGCGCGCCGGTAGAGCAACTGCGCCTTCGTCAGCCGCATGAGCTCCCGTTGCACCGCGCGCAGCGGGAGGCCTGTGGCGGCTTCTATCTGACGTTGATAATAGGCGCGGGTCGGATCGGTCAGCATGGCGGTGAGCACCGTGGTGCGCGCGGTGGAGGAAAAGATAGTCGAGAGCACCTTTTCGAGGTGTTTCTGACTACATTGTGTTGTGGATAGATTTGTCAAGAGTTATTTTCAACACAATCTGGGACACGATAGCGATCACTCTGGCTACAGCATGAACAACAAGACCATTATAATTGATTTTTTCGTTATGTCAAGTTGTATTTTCTGACTGCATTATGTAGTCACAGTGCATGTGAATCGACACGCGACCGTCGTGCGGATTCTGGAGGCTGGGAGGGCAATGTTTCAGGGACGGACCCCGTTACTTTCGCAAGTCCAACGTCTCGCACTCTGTCCCTGGTACTTCGACGCGTATGGTGCGGTGGGGATCTATGGGGTGAGGCGCAGGGTACGTGTCACGCCATCGCCGATGGGAGGGATGGTGAGGAGGCCGTTTTTGGTTTCTGGTGTGATCGTGCTGAAATCCGTGGGGTCGCCTTCCGGGGTCACGGTGATCTGATGTCCGTTCGCATACCAGACGGCGGGCACATAAAACTCGGTGGGGGCGTTCGCAGCGGGGTCTTCCTCCCACGAGCAGGTGAACACCGCCGTGTCGCGGTCGAACGCATAGGCGGTCAAGCGCCCCGCCACCGCGCGCGGGTAGGGATATTGCAAGACGGTTTTGAAGTACGGTTGTTCGTCGAGGTTGTCCATGTAGTACCAATAGGCATCGCTCGCGCGCGCTTCGATCAGGAGATCGACGACCGCCTGCGCCGGTGGGACGGGGTCGTCCTGGAAAATGTGGTCGCTGTTGGTGAGGTTGCCCCACTCGCCGAGAAACAGGGGCACGCCCAGTTCCCGCGCATGGGCGATGAGCATTTCGGTGCTCGTGCGCACGCGCACCACGCTATCGTCGTAGACATGCGGCGCGTAGACCTGTAATGGGTCCGGTGCGCCGTTCTCCATGGTCAGGTGCGGCAGGCCGCTTTCGATGCCCAGGTTCGCGGCGATGGTGGGCGCGGTGAAGACAGCGTGGCGCGTGTCCACTTTGCGGATGGCGTTGCGGGCGCGCTGATACATGGCGCCTATGCGTTCCCGGTCGTATTTCGTGACGACAGGCCCGGCGACATCCATGATGCGCCGGTAGGTGGCGGGGTTATCGCGAACGATTTCCATGACGGCGCGGCCGAGGTCTTCCACGCTGTGTGTCCTGAGCGTGATGCCTTGTGCGGCGAGTTCCGGCGCCATATCGAGCATGATGGCGAGAAAGGCGTTTTTCAACGGTGTGCCGGCGATGGGTTCGTTGAAGAGATCGTAGCCAGCCACCGCGGGCTCGCCGGCATAGCGCGCGGCCACATGTTGCCAGGCCTGCACGAAGTGGGTTTGTATTCCCACGCCATCCGGCGCCGGCGCATCGCGCCAGAAGTTGTCGAAAGCGCGGTGGACACGCGGGCTGGTGAAGTAGGCTTCCGACCACATGCTCGCGCCCTTGACGTGTGGGACCGTGGCCGCATCGCCGATGGCCCATTCGGGTGCGCCCCGTGCGCCGGGTACGTCCTGGCCCCAAAGGTCTTGGTGCATATCGAGAATGATGTACAGGCCGGCGTTTTTGGCCCAGGCGACCTTTTCGTCGAGGCTGTCGAGGAAATCCGCGTCATATACGCCGGGTTCCGGCTCGACGGCGGACCAGTAGATAACGAGGCGCACCACGTTATAGCCCCAGGCCTGGATGCGTGCGAATGCCTCCGGGCCGCCATGGCGCCATTGGGCCTTGCCGTCGGGCGGATCCCAACTGCCTGGCGCATAGCCGATGTTGACGCCGTGTAAGATGAGGTTGCGCCCGGCGGCATCGTAGAACTGGCCGTCGCGTATGGTCAGAGAGCCCGGCGTGGCCGAAGCAGACGCCGCGCCGAAGAGTAAAGCCGCTGCTATCCATAGTGAAATTCGCATGGGCTGCCTATTCGATGCTCACGGCGGTACTGTAGGCCTGCTGATAAAGCTGTTGGTGCGTGGGATCATTGAGCAGAATAGCCGTACGCGCCGCCTCGATGGTGTCGAAGGTGATGGTGGCGCGGCCCTCGTCTACATCGAGCGGCAGCGGTTTCACACCGTGCGGGCCGATGGATAATGCGGCTTTCGGCACCATCCACGCTGGCAGGTCCAGGGATACCGCCACCTCGTTCTGGGTGCGGAAGGGGTAGGCCTCGGGGTCGATGTCGTAATCGCGGTTGGTCACGCACAGCAGCAGCGCATCCCAGTTGAGCAGCGGCATTACATCGACTTCCGCTGGCGCGTGTACATCGAGATCGGCTGGTTCCGCGGAGAGAAAGTCCTGCCGCAGTACCTTCATGACCCGGCCCCAATGCTGCATGGCGTCCACCACCTCGGGATACTTCTCCGGGTGTTTATCGGACCAGTTGAACCAGAGGATGCCCTTCGCGCCATAGCCCAGGTTCTGCACGAGCTGCACCGCGAGTTCGTTCGGCGTGGGCACGGGCCGCTTCGGGCGCTCTGTCCAGTCCGCGATGCCCTGAGTCCACACCCAGACCCCCTTGGGCTCCGAGGCATACTTGAGGTCTTCGGTGTAGTAACCCGTTTCCTCGAGGCGCGTGCCGTAGAAATGGGGCCATTTGCTGCTCGATGGCGCCGTCACGCTGTAATGGTCCTGGCAGGGGATATCCGCGATGGGCGCATACTCCATGAATTTGATGTTGCGGCACAGCGTGATGAACGTGGGCTTTGTGCTGTTGTATTTACGCACGGTCTTATCGGCGTAATTCATGATATTGGCCGTGATCGACCAGTCCGGCTCGTCGCGGATCATCCAGCAGCTTACCGCCGGCTCATCGGCCAGTGCGCGCACCGCATCCACATTGAGCGGCATGCCGGTGTGGACCATGCCTTTGAACCCGTACTTGGGCGCCGCTTCCGTGTAGAACGGGTCGTCCGGGTTGTGCCCGCTGACAAAGGTGTCGATGTGCAGCCGGTGAAAGCGGTCCCACAATTCCGGATCGTTGCGCCAGATGCCGATGGGGAACTCATCGACAAAGGCGCGCCGGTGCGCGTAGACCGTGCGGGTGCCAAAGCCTTTGCGCAAGGTCACGCCGGTAATGAGCTGTTCCGAGGGCGTGAGCGGCTTGTCGAGCTTCGCGCGCGCGATGGTGTGACCCGCGCCCTCGAGTTCGTCCGTGCGCCAGGTGGTCTTCGTTACGTCGTGATTCTCGACGGTCAGATCCTGAAAGCGGATGTTATCCGCGCCGGTGTGGCGGACGTGGACCTCGATTTCCTCCATGCCCGGCAGCACGCGGATGTGGCTCACCTGCACCGGGTCCGGCACGAGTTCGGTCTTGTAGGTAGCCACCGGCGCCCAGGACCGGTCGACATAGGCGAAGGAGAATTCCGCGCCTTCTCTGAAGTCCTTCGATGTGGCATTGATCTCGAGCACGCCCAGGCCACCCGGCGGCACGTGGTTCTTCCACAGCCGGTGCCACGCCACGAAATGGTTGAGCACCCAATACGACTCATCCTGCCCGTTCGCCCGCCAATACCGCAGGTCGAGCGGTTTGTCGCCGGTGTTCCGGAAATAGATGTAGAGCAGGCCGCCCTGGTTCGGGTGTTCGTTCTCGTACTCGGTGATTTGCTCCGTGTTCCACTTGGCCGGCCGGTAGTGGACGTACTCGATCCGCATCTTTTCCGTACCGCGCGCCTCGCGGTCGCCGCCGACCTGGGCGGTTTGCGCGCTGGCAAGGGGGGCCAGGAGCCAGGCAACTGCTGTAAACAGAACGGCGGTGCATCGAACAGGCGGCGTCATGGTGCAATCTCCGTGAATTGGGCCGGTGTTGTTCAGGGATTGGTGACGTCTATGGGACTACCGCGCCGGGGATGGGGTGTCAACGCCGTGTGATTTCAATCGCCAGCGCGACATTGCCACGGGCGTGGATGATGATGAATGCTGTGGACCCGCGGCGCATCGTAGAAACAGTCATTCCCGCGGGGTTGCAGACTGGGCCACCGTCAGTATGGCGTCCAACATCTGAGACACCTCGTGCGGCACATCTTGCGGGGCCATGTATGCTACCAGGTCGCTGTAGCGGCGTTTGCGCAGTGCCGGGCTGCTGATTTCCAGGTTATTTGAAAATGCGCGGAAAATCGGGTCGAAAACCTTGTCCGATGCTTTGACATCCTCAGACCACGGGCTCAGACCTTCGATAACTTCGAGTGCACTGCTTACCTCGTCGATGGCGGCGCGCATGGCCTCCTTGCGCCGTTCGCTCTCGGCGAAGGCAAGGAGGTCACTGGGGTCGTGGCTCCCTGCGTAGGCCATAAGGACCGATTCGGTGCAGAAGTAATTCTCAATTTCATTCTGTGACCACATGCGTTCGGTCAGGCCAGACGCATCCCGGAGCTCTCCGCTTATTCGGTCGAAGAGGGCGAACCCCACAAGGTCCGGCTTTGCCTCACGCAAGCCATGAAAATGATTGCGTGCATGCTGGGGAAGATTCGTGGCCACGTAATGAACGAAGGGCGCATCGAGGTATGTCTGCACCGGGTGCTCGAGCAGTTTCGCGAATTCCTGCAAGATCGCAAGGTCGGTCGCATCTTCGAGATAAAGCACCCAGCCGGCCTGTTCCGCTTGGTAATAGTCTTCAAAGCCAATATCTTTGAGCGCCTTAAGGACATGACTGCCGCGGTCTGTGAGTGAATGTGGCTGCCCGACAAAGGCAACGACCTGGCCGCGTGTGGCCGCCTCATTCAGGACAACCTCCGAGTGGCTCGCGGATATGATCTGCGCGTGTTGGGACTTGGCAACCTCGCTCACAAGATTGTAAATCTGGCGCTGCCGAAGAATCTCGAGGTGTGCATCAGGCTCGTCCAAAAGCAACACGGTGCGCGGGTTCGCATATAAATGGGCCAGGAGCAGCAGGGTTTGCTGGAGTCCCCGCCCAGAGGAGGACAGGTCAAACTCTTTGCCGCTGGGCTCCTTGTAAGTCATCGTGATTTCGGAAGTGGTATCGCGGTAATTAGGCACCATCAGTTCCACACCGAACAGCGCACGGATATGGTCGACCATGACAGGCCAGCTCTCCGACAGCGTCTCGTCGTTACAAATCCGAAAACAGAGGTTGCGCAATACCTCGGCAGTTCGCCCTTGCCCCAATTCGACCCCGATCTGGCCCCATTGCTTGAGGTATTCTCTGTCGGTCAAGCCTGACATGGGGGGCAGAAAGGCAACAGATATGGGCGTTGGCAATTCCGGTACCGCCATGCGCCCGGGGTTAGTACCTTCGCCCAATCGCAAGGGCCGACAGTAAAAGGACTCATCGTTCGTGTAGTCGAATTCCAGGCCACATGTCCAATGCTTGCCTTCCGAGATGCCCTCGACAATGATCTCGACCCGAATGTTCTGGGTCTTCTGTCCCTTGCCACGTCCGCTAATGCTGCGCACGTGTAAATCATGCCACAGCAGATTGGCATTGGGCACCGGTATGGACAAAAGATCGCGCCGATTGATGGCAACTCCGATGCGCTGCTCGCGCGTAGACTGTGTCCCGCGTTTATCGAGCCATTGCCGGTATCCGATATCCCAAAGCGCCAGTGCCTGGAGTGCCGTGGTCTTACCGGAGTTGTTGGGGCCGATCAAGACCACATTGTCACCCAGGTCGAAACTCGCTTCTTTGAACCGTTTGAAGTTGCGGATGGTCACTTTTGTGAGCATTTGGAGCCGTCCTCAGCTATAGCCGGCGCTTCCATGGCATTGAACCGGCACACCTTGCACCATTTTGTCGCGCAGGCGATGTAATGGCGCCCCGGCGTTTGCCAGTCAATATACTACGGAGAGCATGTGCACCAGCGCAATAACGCTGTCGCGCAGGCACACCGATCCTGGGAGGCGGCTGCAGGTAAGCGCTCACGCCACGTTTTTGGGCAGGCGGAAGTGGATTTTTTCGTCCACGAGGGTGCGCTCTTCGACGGTGCTGGGGCCGGCGTGTTCTTCAAGGTAGGCGACGACGCCCTGCACGAGTTCTTCGGGCACGGAGGCACCGGAGGTGAGCAGGACGGTCTCGACGCCGCCGAGCCAGGCGTCCGCGATGTCTTCGGCGTTCGAGATGAGGTGGGCTTCGGCGCCGTTGGTGCGGGCGATCTCGGCGAGGCGGGTCGAGTTCGCGCTCTCCGTGTCGCCGACGACAAGGACGAGATCGGCCTCGGGCGTCCAGGTGTTCACGGCGGCCTGGCGGTTCGAGGTGGCATAGCAGATGTCTTCGCGGGGTGGTCCCTGGACATTGGGGAACCGCTCGCGCAACGCGTCGATAACGATCTGGCAGTCCTCCACGCTCAGTGTGGTCTGGGTGATATAGGCGACGTTGTCGGGGTCTTCGACCTCGAGGGTGGCTACGTCGTCCTTGCTGGTCACGAGCTTGATGTGGCTGGGCGCCTGGCCCATGGTGCCGATGGTTTCATCGTGTCCTTGTTCCCCGATGAGGACCACGGTCATTGCTTTCGAGGCGAAGCGCCGCGCTTCGTGGTGGACCTTTTCGACGAGCGGGCAGGTGGCGTCGATGACTTCGATCTGGCGTGTTTTCGCCTGTTCCCAGCGATCGGGGCCGACGCCATGCGCACTGAACAGGAGGTGGCCGCCCGCCGGCACATCGGCCACGTCTTTCACGAAGATGGCGCCTTTCGCACGCAGGGTATTCACGACGTGGGCATTGTGCACGATATTGTTGAGTACATATACCGGGGCGCCATGGCGCGCGAGGGCTTGCTCGACACACTTTATGGCGCGCTCGACGCCGGCACAGAATCCACGGGGTTTCGCGAGAATGATACGCATGACACATCCCCTGGGGCTGAGCGTTTCGCAGGTTGCCGCCTGTTGCACTCGGGGCAACACGGCAAGGATAACACGTATTCCGGAGCAAACAGAACCCGCCGGGGCATCGCATTGGACGCCCCGGCGGGTGGGTGGATCGAACGGCGTGTGCGCGCCCGGCAATGCCTTACGAGGCAACGTGCTGGTAACGCTTCTTCATCTGGTCGAGCGACATCTGCTCGTAGTCGCTGGCATGTCCGGCGGTGCCGAAGGCTTCCATGCGCGCTTTATACACTTCGTACATGGCGTCGCGGGCGGGGCCGAGGTACTTGCGCGGGTCGAACTCGGCCGGCTTCTCGGTGAGCACCTTGCGGATGGCGCCGGTGCAGGCGAGGCGGCTGTCGGTGTCCACATTGATCTTGCGCACGCCGTGCTCGATGCCGTCCTTGATTTCCTCGAGGGGGATGCCGAAGGTATCGGGCATGTTGCCGCCGTACTGGTTCACCACGTCGGTCAGGGACTTGGGCACCGAGCTCGAGCCGTGCATGACCAGGTGGCAGTCGGGCATGCGCCGGTTGATCTCATGGATACGGTCCATGGCGAGGTGGGGGGGGAGCATCTCGCCCGTCTCCGGGTCTTTGCGGCCCGACTTGTAGGCGCCGTGGCTCGTGCCGATGGCTACGGCGAGCGCGTCGAGACCGGTCTGCTTTACAAAGTCTTCCGCCTGGTTCGGGTCGGTCAGGTGTTCCGTGTCGTCCACCGCGAGGCCGGCGCCGTGGCCGTCTTCGATGCCGCCCAGGCAGCCGAGTTCGCCTTCG
>CAZMVU010000128.1:12057-13876 GCA_964569295.1 uncultured Nitrospirales bacterium | reverse complement strand
TCTTCCGGGTGGTAGCCGTGCATGCCGGCGAGGGGTTTTTCGCCCATGAAGCTGGGGCAGAGGAGGTGGCCGGGGTGCATGAGGTAGATGAGGTCGCCGTAGCGGTTGTCGGGGAAGTCGCAGCCCCAGGCGGTGAGTTCGTCGTCGGTCAGGCTGTGGCCGTGGGGTTCTTCGTTCAGGGACGCGGTGATGGCTTCGCGCGCTTCGGGGGTGTCGAACCAGAAGCGGGCCATGGTGGAGTCGTAGGCGGCGAGGTAGTCGCGGCCGAATTGGAGGCCGAGCGCGTTGATGCGGTCCATGAGGGGCACGGTCTCGATGGTGGGGGTCATGCCGTGGTCGCTGAAGACGAAGAGGCGCACGTCCTGGTATTGGTTCTGGGCGCGCTGGTAGAGGTCGCGCAGGTGGCGTTCGTACCATCGCAGTTTCCTGTGTACGCTGTCGCCGTATTTGCCTTCCATGTGCAGGATGCTGTCCATGGCGGCGAGGTAGACGTAGGCGAATTGGATTTCGCCCTGGCCGATAGCGTGGCCGGCGGCGGCGAGGTTTTCTTCTTCGCTCCGGTGCCAGTCGGAGCGGTGGTGCGGGATCCCGTTCTCTTGCAGGTAGTCGAAGATGGTGGGGCAGCCGCCGTTGATGCCGCCCGGTTCGAAGATGTCGCGCTTTTCGGTGTAGTCGAAGTGGTGCAGGTGCTCGAACGGCATGTTGTAGAGCTGGAAGTAGCCGGTGATGCCGTGGAGGCGCTGCATGTATTTGCTCATCTTGGCGCGGACGCGGCCCCGGCGGGTGACGAACTTGGGTAGCAGGCCCAGCGCGCGGTAGTACTTGAAGGGCGTGGCCCCGTTGGCGCGCGCGTAGAAGGTGAAGTGGCCGTGCTCACGGGGCGGCGTGCCGGTGAGAATCGTCGGGGCGCAGGTGGAGCTGTAGCCGAACTGCGTGCCGAGCGGGGCTTTCACCGGGAGGAGGTCGTCCAGGAACGGGTAGTGCTGCACAAGTTCCCAGCCAAACGCGTCGATGAAGACGAACAGGCTGAGGCGGCCGCTACGTGGGTCTATGTGAACCGAACCGCTCATGAAAGGCCTTTCGAAAAGAGAGTGAACCGCTGATAACGCAGATGGGCACAGATGGGGAAAGAAGATAAAGAAGAAGAGTTTGACCGCGGATAGCGCGGATGTGCGCTGATGAAGAAAGGGGAAAGAGTTTTGGACCGTGGATAGCGCGGATATTCGCAGATGAAAGAAGGTTCATTATCTGCGTTAATCTGCGTCATCTGCGGTTGATGAGTTCCGTTTTTTCTATCTGCGTTCATTTGCGCCATCCGCGGTTGGTCCATGCCAATCCTTGCTTCTCACCACGCGCTTCCACTTCAGGCGCGCATGCTTGAAGTTCAGCAACAGGGCCAGTTCGAGTCCAGAGATGGCCAGATAGCCCAGCATCTGCGCGATGTGATCATCATTGAAATCAGTCACCACTTTCGGGTCCGCGATGAGCGCGCCGTCGATTAGCAGGTCGGGGACCAGCGTGCCGATGGGGTACCCGTCGTAGTGGACCGGGAACCGGCACTGCTGCTCGACCTCGTGGCCTTGCTTCTCCAGTTCGATGACCAGCGCATTCTCGTAAAGTTTCTCGTCCAGGCCGGGCTTGAGCGTGTTCAGCACGGTCATGGCCGCGCCAATAACCTTCCCGCTGAGGTCCTTGTGGATGTAGTCGCTGTTGGCCGTCATCGCACTGCAACCTTGCATAGAAGATTTCCGGAACGGGAAGTCAACCGCGGATAGCGCGGATGTGCGCTGATGAAGAAAGGGGAAAGAGTTTTGGACCG
>CAZMVU010000128.1:0-11957 GCA_964569295.1 uncultured Nitrospirales bacterium | reverse complement strand
ACCGCGGATAGCGCGGATGTGCGCTGATGAAGAAAGGGGAAAGAGTTTTGGACCGTGGATAGCGCGGATATTCGCAGATGAAAGAAGGTTCATTATCTGCGTTAATCTGCGTCATCTGCGGTTGATGAGTTCCGTTTTTTCTATCTGCGTTCATTTGCGCCATCCGCGGTTGGTCCATGCCAATCCTTGCTTCTCACCACGCGCTTCCACTTCAGGCGCGCATGCTTGAAGTTCAGCAACAGGGCCAGTTCGAGTCCAGAGATGGCCAGATAGCCCAGCATCTGCGCGATGTGATCATCATTGAAATCAGTCACCACTTTCGGGTCCGCGATGAGCGCGCCGTCGATTAGCAGGTCGGGGACCAGCGTGCCGATGGGGTACCCGTCGTAGTGGACCGGGAACCGGCACTGCTGCTCGACCTCGTGGCCTTGCTTCTCCAGTTCGATGACCAGCGCATTCTCGTAAAGTTTCTCGTCCAGGCCGGGCTTGAGCGTGTTCAGCACGGTCATGGCCGCGCCAATAACCTTCCCGCTGAGGTCCTTGTGGATGTAGTCGCTGTTGGCCGTCATCGCACTGCAACCTTGCATAGAAGATTTCCGGAACGGGAAGTCAACCGCGGATAGCGCAGATGGGCACAGATGGGGAAAGAAGATAAAGAAGAAGAGTTTGACCGCGGATAGCGCGGATATACGCAGATGAAAGAAGGTGCGTTATCTGCGTTAATCTGCGTCATCTGCGGTTGACAAAGTTTGTTTCTTCTATCTGCGTTCATTGGCGTCATCAACGGTTGCATCTTCTTCGCGCTCCCTAGGCCGCGCCGCGTCCGGATAGGACGGCATTGAAGGTCTTCAGCAGGATGCGGAAGTCGGCCCAGAAGGTCCATGAGTCGATATACGCGAGGTCCATGGCGACCCACTCGTCGAAGGATACGTCGCTGCGGCCGCTCACTTGCCAGGGGCCGGTCATGCCGGGTTTCACGCTGAGGCGGCGCCGCTCGAACCAGGCGAATTTCGCGACTTCATGCGGCATGAGCGGGCGCGGCCCGACCAGGCTCATGTGCCCCAGCCAGACGTTGAACAGCTGCGGCAGCTCATCGAGGCTGTATTTCCGCAGGAAGTGCCCGAGCGGTGTCACGCGCGGGTCCTGCCGAATCTTGAACACGGGTCCCTCGGCCTCGTTCAGATGCATGAGGCTCTGCTTGAGGTCTTCCGCGTTTGACACCATGGAGCGAAACTTAATCATCTTGAACAGCCGGTGGTTCTTTCCCACCCGATCCTGCACGAAGAACACAGGCCCCTTGGAATCGAGCTTAATAAGTACGGCGATAAGCACGAACAGCGGGGCGAACATCAGGATGAGCATCGTGGCGCACACGAAATCGATGAGGCGCTTGATTGCCTGCCAGGCGTAGGTTTCCGGTGTGCTCGTCAGCGAGATGAGCGGCCTGTCTTCCACAAATACGGTCCGGCACTTCGCAATACTCAAGGGCAACACCTTGCCAAGCACATGCACCGCCATGCGCTCCCGCTCACAGAGGTCCACCACCGCTTTGATTTGCTCGAACTGAGAGCGCACGGGAAGGGTCACAAAGGTCTCGTGAATTTGATACGTTTTGAGGACCGGATCGAGGTCGTCGAGGGCCCCCAGGAGGGGCGTGTCCTTCAATGCAGTCCTAGGACCCGGCGCAACCGTGTCATCGACCATGCCGACCACGTGGTAGCCAAAGCGTTGCGGGGGCCCCAAAGCCTGAATGAGCTCCGCCGAGCGTTCGTTCGCCCCCACGATAACGACCCGGCGCAGGCGATAGCCCATCCGGAAGGAAATGCGCGTCATCAGGCGCATGCCGGCGCGCAGCAGGAGCAGGCCAACGAAAGAGAGGCAGAAGAAGGTGAGCAGGAACAGCCGTGTCGACCGGGCGCCGGGAATGGCAACCGCCAGCAGAAAGCCGCTTACGACGGCCGCATTGCCCACGGCCTTCGACAGCCCGAAGGCCGCCGGCGCCAACGGCTCGACCGACCGCCAACGCCAGAGGCGCCACTCCACGGCCGCGGCATACCATACAAGCAGCAGCACGATGGCAAAGGGCAGATAATTCCACATGTAGAGGGCGGTCAAGTCAGGCGTGACCGCCGCCATGCGTATGGACGCCACGTAGGCCAGCGCGATACAGCAGGCATCGAGACCCGCCAAGGTCAGGGTGGGGGTGAGCCGGGGCTTCAGGTGGGTCCACGCGTTGGCCTTGCCGGCTCGCTGTCCGTCTTTCGCCTCGCCCGGGCAAAGGGGCGTTCCCGTGTAGGTGGCCTGCCCCAGAAGCACATTCAACAGGCGCGGCAGCTCATCCAGGCCATGCTTGCGCAGGAAGCGCCCGAAGCCGGTCGGTTCGCTGGTCCCGGGCCGGTGCGTGCGAAATGCCCAAAGTCTCGGGGCACGTTCACCGTCGCCGGGCTGGGAACACCGGATGCATACCGGTCCCGGTGACGTGATCTTAATACCAATGGCAATAGCGAGCATCAGCGGGGCGAGCGCCAGCAGCAGCAGAAGCGCCGTGGCCATTTCGGTGACCCTGCGCAGCTGAATGCCGCGGAGATAGGGAGGCCGCGTCATCAAAGAAAGCAGGGGGATATCGTCGATGCGCCCAAAGTCACACACCGAAAGCTTCACGGGAAACATGTCGCCCACAAGCCGCACGGGCACACCAATCGTTTCACAGAGATGGGCGACCCGTTCCACTTCCTCGTAGTGCTCTCCCAGGGGCAGGGCCAGATATACCTCGTCGATCATGCGCCCCACGAGCAGTTGTTCCAGGTCACAGGCTTTGCCCAGATGGGGCACGCCCATTCGGGCCAGCGCGTCGCCGCGTTCGGGCGCCTCCTCCAGAAAACCAACGAGGTGATACAGCCGGTGGTCGCTCGATTGGAAAGCGCGTACCAGGGCCAACACCCGTTCGTCCACCCCGACAAACAATACCCGGCACTCACTGTAGCGCCGGCGAAGTGCCTGGATTCCCGGGCGGCTAATCAAAACCACGCACAGCATGATGGCCAGGGCACCCAACGCAAACACCACAAAGAACGGGCGGCTATAGGCACTGCGCAGCCCCAGCGCGAGCAGAAAGCCACTGAAGATGATCGTGATGAACGCCACCTTTGTAATCGAGAACAGGACTGCCGTAAGCGACTCCCCCCGCCGCGACACGTAGAGATGCTGGTCGAAGGTGGTTCCGCACCAAATGCCCGCAAAAACGATGTAGTAGACAGCGTGCTTCCACATCTCCCCGGACCAGTATTCACCCGGCCGCGTGGCGAGCCACACGGTAAACGAATACGCGGCGAACAGGCACAGCAAGTCGAGCAGCACCCGCGCCACGAGTTTCGCTATGGGGCTGAGCGGCATTTAGTTGACCTCGTGCGGGGCTTCCGAGGGCTCGGCCGCCGCCTTCGCCGCAACGCTTGCGTTGAGCTTTCCGTTCGAATGGCCGTTGCTGGACTCATGGCCATAGCCGTAATAGATGTTCTGGTTTTCCTTCATGTAGCCGCCCACGGTCCGGCGCACCCCATTCAGCACCAGGCCGATCACGTTTGCGTCGACCTCGCGCAGTTCCTGCAGGCACCGGCGCACCATACCCAGGGTGGATACACGCGCACCCACCGCCACAAGCACATTGCCCACAATGGGGGTGATCAGCCGGGCATCCGCCATAATGAGCCAGGGCTGGGTATCCACGATGATGTGGTCGACCTGTTCGCCCACCTGTTCCAGAAATTCCCCCATCTTGCGCGATGCCAGCCGGCCCGGCAGGTCCTCGGTCGAGAGTCCCGGGCCCAACACATACAACCGCCGCACGCCCGTGGCGCGGATGGGTTGTGTCGTGGTGGTTCGCAGGCCCAGGATTTCAGAAAGCCCCTCGTCCGGAGTCAGCCCAAAATTCTCCTCAATGCTCGAGCGGCGGTAGCAAACATCCACAAGGAGCACACGGCGCCCCGCCCGTGCCAGGGCAATGCCCAGGTTACAGGCCAGCGAACTCTTCCCATCGCCGCGCGTCGGGCTGACTACCAAAAGGGTTTTGGCTTCGTTCCGGGCACGGTCAGGGTGCAGCAGCCGTGCAAGCACACGCCGGTAAGCGTCGGCCATGGTCGACTGAGGAACCTGCTCAACGACCCGCGCCAGTTCCACCGATTCGGGCATGGCGTCTTCATCCAGATGGGGAATGGTGGCAATGACCGGCAAGTCGGTGAGCCGGGCCAAATCCTGGCTCGAGCGCACCTGCTGGTCCAACAGCTCCCGGACAATACCCGCGGCGCCCGCCGCACCCACACTACCCACCAGGGCAACCGCCATCGCCATGAACCGGGGCATGTAGTCCGGCCCCCCCCCAGGCACGCTGGCCGGAGCAATCAGGCGCACGCGCGAAGGCGCATTGCTTTCCACACTGATTTTGCTGATATTGTTGCCCACTTCTTCGAGAATACGCCGTGTTTCGGCGGCTTTACTTTCCAGATCCTGCAACTCCGCATATTGTTTCACTGTGCTATCGATTCGACCGTTGTATTCTTCAACGACTGCTTTGCTCTTATCGACCCGTTCCTGCGCTTCGCCCACCGCCTTCTCGTGCAAGTCGACGTTGCGGGCCTGCTGCGTGCGCATGGACTCCAGAACTTCCCGGCGCACCATCAACTCCACTTCAGCCAGGTTTTCCCGGAGATTCGCCAGCCGCTTTTCATCCAGCTTGCGCGAGGGCAGGTTGTCCTTCGCTACGTCTTTCATGCTGGCGCGCTCGGCCTGAAGCCTGACAACCTCACCGCGCAATGCCGACACCCGCGCGTCGGTCCCTACACGGTCCTCCACGCCCAAGTCGAATATGGGGCGCCGCGCACCTTCCTCGATAAAGCCTTCAATCAACGAAAGTTGTGCGTTTGCTTCCTTATACGCTTTCTGCACTTCTTCCAGTTCTTTTTCCGCCTCGGCCAGGTTTTCGTTGTACAACTCCGCTTCACCCGTCTCGAACGGGGTCTGCCCCACCATGGGAATGCCCATGGTGCTCTGCAACTCCATTATCTTGCGTAGTTGCGCTTCCAGTTCGAGTTGCCTGGCATCGCGTTCCTGGGTCAGCCAGGCCAGGCGCTCATTGCCGGTGGAGGCCTCGTCGCTCATGGCATAGTTCATATACGCCTCCACAACTTCCTCGAGCACCCGCACGGCCGGCTCCTTTTTTTTCATGGAGCAGGTGATCACGAGGATTTCACTTCCCCGGCTCGTTTGCACGTGTACGCTTTGCTTGAGAAATTGCCGCGGATCCTCCTGCCTGGCAATAATGGGCAGACTTCGAATTTCGGGCACATCCAGCACGCGGGAGAGCACCGGATTCCCGGTGATAAGGTTGACCTGAGTGCTCACATACGTGTTGTACGGGGTGCCGTCCGAGGCCTTGCTCAACACGTAAGGCTCTTGGGCCAGCAGCTGAATTTGGGCCGTGGCCGTGTACCCCACCGGCACCAGAAACCACGCCGCGATGACGGAGGGTATCGCCAGGCACAACGCGATAACCACCATCATGGGAGTGCGCAGCCAGATGAATCGCTTGATATCGAAGACCGGACCTATATGTGGTTGCATCTCTGCGGCGGGTCCGGCGGGCGTGGGGTTTTCCGTATTCATGGTGTTTGTGTCCCGTTGATACGAGGTGTCAGTTGAAACAGGTTGTTGACGTAATCCTGGAGGAACAACGTGCTTTCATAGAGTGCCGTGGCACGGTTGTCCGAGTCGTTGTTGTTGTTGTAAAGCAGGTCGTAGCGCTGCTTCGTGTAGTAAGCGCTGTAAGCCTGCTGATACAGTCCGAGCACCTGTCGTGCGAAGCTCATGCCCGTCGTAGCCGGCGCAACCACACGCTGCAGGAACTCCTGGGCCCGCACCAGGGGACGCCGGGGCACGTAGATGATGTCTCCCGGTTCTAACATCATGTCAGCACCGGTCTTCAGCCCTTTCTTCACATCAAAGATAAGAATCTTCGTTTCCGTTTTACTGATTTCACGCGTAATGGCCACTTTGCTTATGTGGGCCCGCGACTCCTCAAACCCGCCTGCGAGCGCAAGGAGACGAATCAGGGTCAGCCCCTGTGAAATCGCATATACCCTTGGCTGACGCACCTCACCCAGCAAATACACCAGGTTTGCGCTCTCAGGCACATAGACCACATCGCCCGGGTAGATCGGCGTGTCGGCGGGGCTTGGACCGGGCTGTTCAAAGTCGCGCATATCGACTTCAAATACATGGCGTTCGTCCCCTATGTGGCGAATCACCAGCGCCTGCACCAGCTGCCCCTGGGCGCCGACGTACGAGTCGCCACCGCGCTGGTTAACGCGAATACCACCCGCAATGTTGATGGCGTTCAGGAGGGTTATCGGCCGGGTGTAGTCGTATTCCGACGGCTGACTGACCTCGCCCATTACCGTGAATATCTTGCTTCTCACTTCCGCAACCGAAAGGGAAAGCTCCGGTTCCACGAAATACTCCGAATAGGCTTCGCGTGCGAGATCTTCCGCCTCCTTGCGCGTGAGGCCCTCCACCTTCAAATCCGGGACTACCTGGAGCGATATATGGCCATCGTAGCGCACCGGCACCGACATGCTGAGCTGGTCATCGTCAAAAGACCGGAAGAAAAGCACATCCCCCGGGCCGATGCGGTAGCTCATCTCGTCTTCCGGCTCCGGTATGGGCTGCTCGCTCACCGACTCGTGCGCCGCATCCTCCGCGTCTTCACCACGGATATCCTGCGTCGGAACAACCATCGTGTCGACGATGCCCGTCTCCGCCGAGGCGGCCGTGCCCTCGGACCCGTCGTGACCAGGCTTCCTGTGCGTAGAATTGCTCGCACAACCAGCCACCAAGGCGGCCAGCACGACGAGTGTAACAGCACGCACCCCTTGAAATGTTGTCATTTCCTGCAAAATTGCCCCCTTCTCATCCGCGCTGGTTACGCCTGGCCCAGCTTGTACTTGGCGATGCGGCGCAACAGAGAACTGTAACTCGTATCCAACAGTTTCGCGGCCTTGCGCCGGTTCCAGCGGGTATAGCGCAAAGTGTCTTCGATGAGTGCCCGCTCTGCCTTCTCGGCGGCCAGCCGTCCCGCCTCGCTGAGCGGCATGAATTGCTTCTCGCGGCGGGCGTCATCGGTCTCCCCGCCAGCGTCACCAGAGCCGGATGAACGACGATTACTGCCGTTAGCCCCCTTGAGCAGGACACTTTCCGGGTAATCATTGGCCACGAACTCGCGCACCCAACCGGCCAACTGGCGCACATTGCCTTCCCACCGCTGTTCCTGAAGGTACTCATGCACCTCGGGTTTCAGCGGTTGGTATTCCTTGCCGGCCACCTCACACGCGTGGTAGTGGAAATGTTCCGCGAGAAGCGGGATATCTTCAACGCGTTCGCGTAGCGGCGGCAGGCTAATCACGGTCTCCCCTAAACGGAAGGCCAGATCCTGCCGCAGGCGCCCCTGGGCCACGGCCTCTTCTGCGCTTACATTAGCCGCAGCAATGATGCGCGCACTCATGGGAATGCAACGCGTACCCCCCACCCGCATGTAGGGCTCGCCATCCAGCACGTGAAGTAAACGGCTTTGAGCCTGCAACGACGTTTCGCAAATCTCATCGAGAAACAAGGTGCCATCGCGCGCCAGTTCGAGTCGGCCTGGACGCGAGGTGTGCGCGCCCGTGAATGCACCAAGCTCATGCCCAAACAACTCGCTCTCCAAAAGGTCCAACGGGATACTCGGGCAGTTAAGCTTCACAAAGGGCCGCCTCGCGCGGGGGCCTGAGTTATGAAGCAAAGCAGCTACAATGTCCTTGCCCGTTCCCGTTTCACCTGTAATGAAAACCGTCAAGTTGGTGGAGGCGAGTTTTGCGACCAGGCTGTTGACGCTGTGAATCCTGGGGTCCTGCCCCAATAGGCGCGCGTGCGGCGCTGTCTTAATCGCCACTCTTAGACTGTCTTCGGACCACCCATTCCCAGGCACGGCAATGTCTCCCTACGTCTTGGAACCCACGCACCGGCATCTGCCACGGCACGCTCCCGCATAACATCAACGCCTCTATGCAACAAGCACGCCAAAAGCAGGCGCCCCAAGAGAATCAAAGCCCAATACTGCGCATAACTGCGTGAGCGATAACTATTTACAAAACCCAGAAAAAACTCGAACCATGCCAACCCGAGTAGCCCGCTACGCCCAAACACAATCGTCACAAGCAACATGTTATTCAATCTTGACACACATTTATCTTCCTGGGACGCAATTCGCGTCATGGGCGCTAACGTGTGCAGCGGATGGGCGGGATAAAGGCCGAAGGCAGCGGTGGGAACACAGGGGCAATGCGCACCCACCGCCTGGGCGGTCAAAATGTAAAACTCCCCCTCGCGCAAACATTTACATACGCACCTTCTTAGAAGATTGTCCTCGAGTCACCAATGAGCCCCCGGTGACAAAAGCAACACTTTATTAAGTTTACAGATAAAACCCAGGATTGTCAATGCCCATGGTGTTGGAAACAGGGGAGACATAGAGAAACAGAAGAAACAGGGGGCGCTACCCATATTGCCGCTCTTTACTTTGGTGCTTCTCCGGACGGCTGGGGTGTTTGGGCGGAGGACACGGCCGCCGCGGGAAGAATTCACCGCAGATGGCGCAAATTTGCGCATGATTCTTGGCGCTGCCGTTCCTACCTGCGTCCATCTGCGTTATCGGTGGATGATTCTTCATACTCACCGTTCGTCTCCAGGTCTGCCATGTCGTCACAGGCAGGCATCGGCCGAAGCCGGGGGGACGCGCGTACCCGCGAGCCGAAACGCGACGTAAGCCCCCAAGTAAGCGGTTGGGGACAACCGCCCTCCCCGGGCCCCGCACTTTTCGCACGCGATAAAACACAGCACCACAACAAGTCACCCATGATGCTCGAAATTCTGGCGTTTTTTGTTGCCCATTACGATTCTTAAGGCACGAAACGCACGGGAACAATCCACAGGGATTCAACGCACTGCAAGGAATCCGCCGGCGCCCCCATTCCAATTACCAATGAGCAATACTTGGTCAACTCTGGCCAATCAAGCATTGGTGCCAATCGACAATGGCATGCCGTATTCCGTCTCTAAGTACTTACATGCGTGATGGTTATACACGCGCGCCGACCGATGTGCACCGTGGCATGAATCATGCTACATAGTTCGCAAAGTCTCATGGAGTAATTTGTAATGACCACCACGTTCCCCGTGTTCGATGGTATCTTGAGGTATGAACTGAATGGGGCGGAGCGCTATCGGCGCTACGTATCGCTAGTCCTGGTCCACTCACCAACGGATCATGAGGGACTCAAGGCCGTCGTGGGCCCCCACATGCGCAACAGCGACGCCGTAGCCAGCTACGACCACACCATTGCTGTACTCATGGCAGAGACCGACAAGCACGACGCGCTTTGCGCCATTAACCGCTACAACGATGCCTTGCGCACTCGTTTCGACATGCGCTTTTCCGTGGTTACCTTTCCAGCCGACGACACCTCGGCCGAGTCCATGATGTCAACCGCCGAACGGCGGCTGCACATGGCGAAGAACGGAGGCGAGGGGAACGTGGTCTTCGAGGGGTAGCCTCCCTTTACAGCCACCCGGAACAACGGCCTTGTATTGCTCAACCGTTCGTCCGCCCCTTGTTGATGCGTGGCACGGCGTCTCCTCCTGCCCGAGGCAACGCTCATACGTAACAAGCGCTACGGTGTGTTGCTTATCCCGAAGACGGTCAACTGCATCGTGCCGCAAAATGGGATTCGCCCCGCACCGCGCAGCCCCCGGCCATCGCGAACGTGCCGGTAGGGTCTAGCCGCGCTCCACATGTCCCCTGCGAGCGATGACGGGCGCGCCAAAGAAGCGTTCGCGGCAAACGCGTGCCATGAAAAGGCAATTGCCAATCAGGTACCGGCGCCACATACGCCCCGGTTCCTGAATCAGCCGGTACACCCACTCCATGCCGATCTCGCGAACCCATTGAGGGGCTCGGGGAACCTGCCCTGAGAAGTAGTCGAAAAGCCCCCCGAAGCCTATAGCCATCTTCACATTGAGCCCCTGGAGATTCCGCCGAATCCACACATCCTGCTTGGGCACGCCCATACCCACAATCAGTATATCTGCGCCCGACTCTGCAATTCGGCGAACCACTTCGGACTCCTCATCCGGCGTAAAAAAGCCGTGGTGCCACCCCTTCACGGCCACCCCCGGATAATGTGTCATAACCCATTTCGCCGTACGCTCCGCTGCACCCGGCGCCGCCCCAAGTAGATAAATGCTCTTGCCCCTCTCCGCGAGACGTTTGCAGAGACGGGGGAAGAGGTCCGTGCCACATAGATTCTGGCGTATGGGCCTGTCGAGCACTTTGCCGGCCAGCTTCGTGCCAAAACCGTCGGCCAATACGAGGTCGGCTTCCTCCAACACCTTCATGTATTCAGAAAAGCGGTAGGCCTGGTTTATGTTGTGGGGATTGATGAAACACCCCTGGCTCACGCCAGCCCCATCCAATCGCGAAATGATGGTATCGATGGCAGACTCCATGGACAGGTTATCGATACGAACATTCGATATGCTGATGTGCGGCGTGTACTCAGGAGGGTCATCCCCAAAGATAACGAGCGTGAGCAGGCCGGGGATGGCGCGCAAGACAGTACAGAAGTCCTTCCGAAAAGACAGGTTCTCCACATACTGCACATCGAGGTGGGTCTCACTCACGTAGTCCAGACTCACGCAACGCCGAATCCACCAATCGCACAGGATACCCGGCCGCACGCTCGTGCGTTGAACTACGAAGGGCTCATGCTGGCACCGCTCCGCCCAGTCTTCGGCGGACCATGCCTGCGGACCAATGAAGGACATGTGCCCTTTGAGGATATTGAACAGAAGCGGGAAACGACGAACAAGCCGGCGGCTGGTGGCGAAGGAGTACTCAGAAAACCGGCAATCACGCCATCCCACCACCGTGCGACGCTCCACGATCCGGCCGGTGCCCCTCAGGTGTAATCGGACCGCTACAACTACCATGACCGGCGCCAGGACAATGAGTAAGACACCCGCTAGAACCGAGTCGAGAAAACGCTTCACGTACGGATACAAGGTCGCTTTTCGGCGGGCCGTCACCAGCTTCTCCTCCACCTCGAGCCGCTCCATGATCTTGGGTTGCGCCCTTGTGCCGTGCGACAACTTCAGCGGGCAGTCCAAGCCCGAGGGGGGCGTACCCGGAAATGCTTCCAGCGAAGACGAAGCCAGATCTACCGGCTCCCAGGCGGGCCGTGTCATGTCCATTCTGCTGGCCGGTCTATCCACCACCAATCCACGCTCAACATTGGAGACTCTCATAAATCACCCCCGGTCTCTCTGGCACGTCATCCCCTTACTCAAGGCACCTCTGCACGCAACTAATAGCAAGTACTGTGCCACTATCTGGAGGGTATCAGTCGTGCAGCGTAGGCATATGCAAACAAAGCACTTAGAAAGAAACTGCCCATGGAGAGTTAACGCACGTCACAGGTGATCTCTGATAAGAGTTGGTCAACGTTGCGATACATTTTGAGGTGATCGAGGGGCCCCCTGTGGTTCCGGAGGGGGTGACGGTGGCCCCATCGAAAGGCATTGTCACGGGCACTATCGTTGCCCAGACCGAGAAGCCCGACGCGGTGATCGGGCCCGCGGAGAATGCGCACGGCCGTGCTGAACGGCAATTGAAAGTACCGAAAGACGGTGCGCACCATCGAGGGCGCCACGAGTCCAGTGCGCATAGTCAGGGCTGGGTATCCCCCCCTCGATGGCAGCGCGATCGCCTTGGTCGAGTAGTGGCTGCGGGATGGTACGTTTTGCTGGTCCGGGTCATTTGGCCTTGGTGTGTTCTCCTTGCTTCCGGAACTGGATGGTGCAGGCTGGCCGTGTGTTTT
>CAZMVU010000127.1:0-14072 GCA_964569295.1 uncultured Nitrospirales bacterium | reverse complement strand
GTTTTGCTTGCTCACAACTGGCACCGAAGGAACCAAAACATCGGTAGTAGAAGAAGTGCACCCATAGAAGAAGATTCAGGAAGTTATGTACATACCGAAACGCCGCTGGAATGTAGCTGAACAGGACCGCGCCGCGACGCAAGCTCTGGCCGAGGCGCTTGGGGTGCCGCCATTGGCCGCGCACCTTCTGCGTGTGCGCGGCATCAATGATCCCGAGGAGGGCCACCGCTTTCTCAAGCCCGGCATCAAGCACATCAGCAATCCGCTGTCTCTGACCGATATGGACCGGGCTGTGGCGCGTATCCGCGCGGCGCGTGATCGCGATGAAAAGGTGCTTATCTTTGGCGACTACGATGTCGACGGGATCACCGCGGCGGCCATTGCGTGGCGGGGACTGCGCCGGTTCGGCCTGCATGCCGTGGACTGCGGCATGCCCGCGCGGCTCACCGAGGGCTATGGGCTCAGTGCCGGGCGCGTCGAGGCAGCCCACGCCGACGGGGTGACGCTCATCATCACCGTGGACAACGGCATCCGTGCCTTCGATGCCGCGGACAAGGCGCGGGAACTGGGGGTGGATCTCATCGTGACGGACCATCATGCCGTCGACGGCCCCCTGCCCTGTGCGGCGGCGGTGGTGAATCCAAAGCGGGACGGTGCGGAACACCCGGCCTACCACCTGTGCGGCGCGGGTATCGCTTTCAAACTTTGTCACGCGCTCAACGGCACCATGAACGACCTCGATATCGCGGCGGTGGGCACCGTGGCCGACATCGTGCCGCTGCGGGGGGAGAACCGGGTTATCGTCGGCCTTGGCCTGCGGCATATGGCCAAGCATCAGCGTACCGGCCTGGCCGCCCTCGCCCGCGTGGCTGGGCTGGACCTGCGCACACTCAAGGCGCACCACATCGGGTTTCAGATCGGCCCCCGGCTCAATGCCGCCGGCCGCATTGGCGATGGGTTGCCCTCGTTACGCCTGCTGCTTTCGGAATCGGCATCCGAGGCCGCCCGGATTGCCGACGATCTGCACAAGGCCAATGAAGAACGGCGCGCCATCGAACGCGGCATCTACGAAGATATCAGCACCCTGCTCGATAAGACCTTCGCGTCCGCACAACGCAGCATCGTCCTGGCGAGCACCGAGTGGCACGCGGGAGTGAACGGAATCGTGGCCTCGCGCCTTGTGTCGCGCTACCACCGGCCCGTGGTGCTTATCAGCATCGAGGCGGACGGCACGGCGCGTGGTTCGGCGCGCGGCATTCCCGGGTTTGACATGGTGGGCGCGTTTGGCGCCTGCGCGGCTGTGCTCGAGCAATACGGCGGCCATGTGGCGGCGGCGGGCTGCACCATCGTGCCGGAGAATATCCCCGCGTTCACCGAGCGCTTCGAGGAAGAGGCGCGGCGCCAGCTTGGAGACGAAGAATTGCTGGCTGACCTCCCCATCGACGCGGAGGCGATGTTCTCCGAAATGGACGCCACGCTCATGAACACCGTGGCGCGCCTTGAACCGCTCGGGCACATGAACCCGGCGCCCATCTTTTGCACCCGCCATGCCGAAGTGGTGCCACGCTCACACCGGATTCTGAAGGAAGCGCACATCAAGTTCGCCGTGCGTCAGAACGGCCGCGTTTTCGACGCCATCGGCTTCGGCATGGCCGACCAATGGCCCGCCGGCACCCTGCCGGAAACGATCGATCTCGCCTACACCCCCGAGTTCAACACCTGGAACGGCGAGACCACGATCCAACTCGTGGTGAAGGACATCGTACCGGCCAGAGAGTGATTGACCGCTCTCATTCCACCCCGGCAACCGCCTTGCGAGATGCGGCGCTCGGGGACGTGCGGCAGCCGCCATGAGCCGGGTATTGCATGGGCGCGTTGTTACGTGGGCAGATCGTAACCTTTGCGCCGGGGCCGCGTGAGCAGGGCGTTGCCTTCGTCGGAGTTGCGGAATTGTTCCTTGCGCGGGTTCCACTGGAGCGTTTTGCCGACTTCGCCGAGTGCATGGGCGATATTCACCAGGTAGCACACGGTCGAGCTGCGCTGGCCATACTCGATGTCGGCGTGGCAGCGCTCACGCGTCTTGATGCATTCGACCCAGTTCTCGAGGTGGGGGATGTTCTCTTCGACGGCAATGGCGCCGTAGTCCTCGAGGTGGCCGGTGATGGCATCGGGGCGGCCGGGCACATCGAGCAGTTCCGGCGGGTCCGCGCTGATTTGGTCGCGGTTCACTTCAATGGCGCCCTTCTCGCCGACGAAGATGCAGCCGAGCCCCGGGCCCCAATCGCCGTCGAGGTGGCACAGCATCTCGACGCCGTTCTTGTAGGTCATGCGCACACGGGCACGCGGCCCCTCCACACTCTTCGCCATGCTGTAGTAGCGTACGCCGGTTTCGGTGTCCGCGATTTCGCGTTCGATAAAGGCGCCGGCGGCCTGGTGACGCACGGGTTCTTCGAGCAGCACTTCGACGGGGCCCGTCTCGGTGGTGCCGAGGCCGCGCTGCGCCTGGTCGTAGCTGTGCGCGCCCCAGCCGGTCACACCGAAGGCGCGGCCACCGCCGTCGTAGTCCCACCATGTGGACCATCCATGATGCAACTCCTTATGGTAGGGGCGCATCTCGGCCTGGTTGGTCCACACGTCCCACCAGCCTTCGTTGCTGCCCTCGGGCAGGGATTGCTCTTCCTTGCCGGGCCACTTCAGCGGGCCCACGAAGTTCGGCGCCAGCACGAGCTTCAACTCGCCGATAGCGCCCTGCTGTACGAGGTCGCAGGCCCAGTTGTTCAGTGGAATGCTGCGCTGTTGCGTACCCACCTGGGTGACGCAGCCGTGCTTACGCGCCATGTCGACGAGTTGCCGTCCCTCGGCAATGGTGAGGGCCATGGGCTTCTCGATGTAGGCGTCCATCCCCATGGCCATGGCGTGTGCGGCACACCAAGCGCGGGCATGGGTCGTGGTTTCGATCATGACGCCGTCGAGGTTTTCTTTCTCGAGCATCTCGCGCAAGTCGATGTAGGGTGTCCAGGATTGGTCGTCGGGCATGGCCTTCATCCACTGGTCCACGCGCGGTTTGAAGCAGTCGCAGATAGCGGTGATGCGCATACCGGGCACGCTGAAGCTCGAGTCGGTGAGCTGCTTGGCGCGGCCGCCCAGGCCGATGATACCCACATTTACGGTCTCGTTCGCGCCGGGCGCATTTTCACGCCCGAGGGCGCGCGCGGAGATGATGAGCGGTGCGGCGGCGGCGGTGGCCTGCAAAAACTGTCGGCGGTTCATGGTGAAAGTTCCTCCTGTGCCGAGGTAATGCGGACCTCCTGCTTCACGGCCCGCCGCGGATGTAGGGCGGCACATGCGCCAAGCCTAGCACCACCGCGAGGTTTGCGCAAGCCTGTTCCCGGTCTTGCGGGATGCGGTGCCGGGACTGTATCCTCTGGTTTTCCACGCCGCCTTAGCCTCCGCGCGGGCATCCGCCGGAAGCACAGAGTAGAAGGTCATCATGCACAGCAGTAAACCCCGGCCCCAGGCCGTGACATTCGATTTCTGGCTCACCCTGTTTCAGGACGCCAGCGGCTCGGTCCGCCAGGAAATGCGTATCGAGGCGTTTCGCAAGGCCCTGGGTACGCCGGAAGATGAGACCCGCCACGCCTTCGAGCAGTGGCCGCGCATCTTCTACGAGGTGCATATCGGCGAGCAACGCACCTTGACCCCGCGCGACGCCGTCGACATCGCCTGCCGTGAACTCGATATCGCGATTGACGAGGCGATTGCGGTGCGCCTGGCCAATGAATTCGCCGAGGCCATCCTCGAGCATCCCCCGACGCTCCTCGAAGGGGCCGAAGAGGCGGTACGCAAAGCGGCCGAACGGTTTCCCGTCGGGCTCATTTCCGACACCGCCATCAGCCCGGGGCGCGTGCTGCGGCCGCTCATCGAGCGCAACGGCCTGGCCGGCTGTTTTCAGGTGCTCACCTTCTCCGATGAGGTGGGCGTGGCCAAGCCGCAGCGGGCCATGTTCGAGCGGACGGCCGAGGCGCTTGGCGTGCCCATGGCATCCTTGCTGCACCTCGGCGACCTCGAGCCCACGGACATCGCCGGGGTGCAGGCCGTTGGTGGCAGGGGCGCACTCTTCATCGGCGCCAACGACCGCTTCCGCGACGATACCCGCGCGGATTATGTGGTCGAGAATTGGGGCGATTTTCTCGTGCGTTTCTCGGACATGGTGTAGCGGACCGCCCGCGGCGCCTCTACCGCCACTTCCTTGAGAGGTTGTGTGCATGGCCCCAACGTCTGTCTGCATTTCCCGCGGCGAACTGCGCCAATTTGGAGCGATCCGCGCGCAAGTGCCACTTGGGTCAGCCGCCACCCGTGCAAGCGCCGCTACCGCCAAGGCGGATCCGGCTCCTGACGAAAGAAAATGGGCGAGCATGTCATCCGACATTCTCGCCCCACGTCATTGCTCGATTAAGTATGCCTTACGATAGTGATCAACTCGTGCCCGGGGGCAGCAGATGCGCGTACGACATGGTCACGCTGTTGAACGTCTGGAACCAGGTGTACTGACCCTGAATGTCCGTATCGTCGCCTTCCCACGAGATCGTGATCGAACCATTCTTCTTGTCATCGACCACCTCGTTGCCCTGACCATCGTCCGAACCGGGGAGCGGTTGGCCGTCCACGCTACGCGGACGGTCCGGTACGGCAACACCGACGGGGCCTTCCTGACCACCGCGCTGTTCCTCGATAGTACCATCAATGCGTTCCCATTCGCCGGTCTCTTCGTCGTACTGAACGTTGGCAGCGGGATCCTCTACCACAGGACGGAACGCCACAGCGGAGAGCGGCGGCAGTTGGAACGTATTGTTCGGAGCCGGCGGTCCGAGTTCCGCACCTTCAGCACTGAAGTACGCGATCGTCAACGTAACCGTTGACTCGGTATTGTTCTTCAGGTTGACAAGGCCCGTCACACCGTTAACGTCAGACGGGAGTCCGGAAGCCGGAGCTGTGTTGTCTACAAACCAGGGGATCGCGAGCGACGCAGCCGTCGCGATTCCGGCACCGAAAATCACCATCGCAGCGAGCAAACTAAGCTTCTTCATTTCTTGCACCTCCTTTCGTTGTGGATTCTACGCCTCTCCCGAGGCGTACGTAGCATCTTTCAATTACACTGAAATGCCCACAACGGGACACCCCATACGCCGTCTTCGTCGCCACCACCATCTAGTTTGTATCACAAACCAGTCTGAATGTCAACCCCACACCGCCTTTATGCCAGGCAATTCCCGGCGGTGCATGCCAGGCCACCGGCGCGCGGCTGCTTGCGTGTTGTTTCCATTGCGGCTGAACACGCCGCTTGTATGCACCTTGACTCGGTTTATGCCGGTTCGACAGACTAGGCGTATGGTACACCCTCATGCCGGGCTGTCCAGATGCTGCATTGATGAAGGGCGGCACGAGTCGGCGGTTCGGAATAAGGCGGACGGGGTGACAGCGCCGATACAACAGGGGGTTGTCCGCTTCTTCCCCGAAAGCGCGGTCCCTGCCGCGGGTAGCGTATCCAAAACCCCATTTCGGGGCGTGTTGCCCATCGGGCGCCGCGCGGCAAACGGGGAAACGGTTATAGAAAGGAACTGCCTCCATGAACGACAATGGCACCTGGCTTATCTATGGGGCCTATGGTTACACCGGTGCACTCTTGACACGCTACGCGGTTGCCCACGGCCACCGGCCCATCCTCGCCGGGCGTCATGCCGGCAAGCTCGAAGCACTCGCGGCGGCGCATGGTGGACTCGAGACGCGCCCGTTTGACCTGAGCAACCGCGAAACCATCGACACGGCGCTCGAAGGCGTGACGGTCGTGGCCCACTGCGCCGGGCCTTTTCAGCGCACGTGCGCCCCGATGATGAAGGCATGCCTGCGTATGGGCACGCACTACCTCGACATCACGGGCGAGGTCGATGTGTTCGAGTTGTGCGCCGCGGCGGATAAGCGGGCAAAAGCGGCAGGCGTCATGGTAATGCCGGGCGCGGGCTTCGACGTGGTGCCGAGCGACTGCCTGGCCGCGCATGTAAACAGCCGGTTGCCCGAAGCGAGCCACCTTACACTGGCGTTCATGACGACGGGCCGGCCGTCCCATGGAACGGCCACGACCATCGCCGAGAACCTGCCGCGCGGACTCGTGGTGCGGGAGGAGGGCAAACTCGCGCGCAAGCCGGCCGGATGGAAGCAGCGCACCATCGACTTCGGCGAGGGGCCGGTCAAGACCATCACGATCCCCTGGGGCGATGTGTCAACAGCCTACCGCAGCACGGGGATTCCGAATATCGCGGTGTACATGGCCGCGCCGTACGCCCTGCGCCTGTTCACCCGCGCGAGCCGCCACATGAAAAAGCTGCTCGCGAGCGGCCGCGTGCAGCGGTTCCTCAAGCGCCGCATCGACGCCGCACCGCCCGGCCCGTCGGACGAACAGCGCGCGAAGCAGTACGCGAAGCTCTGGGGCGAGGCGGTGGACGAAAACGGCCACCGCGTGGTGTCGCGCCTGCACACACCCGACACGTACACCGTAACCGTGTTGACCACGCTGAGCGCCGTGGAGAAGGTACTCGCCGGCAACGCACCGCCGGGCTACCAGACCCCGGCCACGGCGTATGGTGCAGATTTCATTCTCGAAATCGAAGGCTGCGAACGGGAGGATTTGTGAGATGCTGGGTTCCCTGCTCACTGTGTTGCTGTGCGCCGCATCCGCCGGACCCCAGGCACCGGGCGTGCGCGCTATCCCCTTGCCCGGCCACGCCGTCGCCTTCGAGACCGGCGGCGAGGAGGTCGCGCGCTACCGCTATGACGGCGCCGACGTGAACCCTTGCATCTTTCCGTTCATCGGCCCGGCCGGCCACCGCGTCACACGCATGTCACACCCGCGCGATCCCCATGGCCACGGGCATCACCGATCCATTTGGGTGGCCCATACCGATGTGGACGGTGTGGACTTCTGGACTAATGACGGCCCCGGCCGCGTGATCCACGACCGCTTGGTGTCCATGGAAGACGGTGACCGGGCCGCATCCATGACCGTGCAACTGCGCTGGCAAGGGCCTGAAGGCGCGGATATCCTGCGTGAGAAACGCACGCTCACCGTAGGCGAACGGGCGGACGGCACCGGGCGCTATGTGGACCTGGCGCTCGTCTTCACACCCGCTGGTGGCGCACCGGTCACGCTGGGCAAGACGAACTTCGGGTTCCTCGGCGTGCGTGTGGCAAAGCCGATGAGCGTAGAGTTCGGCGATGGGCGGATCGTAAACAGCGAGGGCGCGCAACAGGAAGCGGAGACCTTCGGCAAACCGGCGCGCTGGGTGGCCTATGCAGGATCCGCCGCACCGGGGGTGTGGCAGGGGGTGGCGGTGTTCGATCACCCGGACAACCCGGGCCACCCGGTGGCCTGGCACGTGCGCGACGACGGCTGGGTGGGGCCTTCGTTTTGCCGCCACAAAGCCCACACCATCGAACCCGGCGAAAACCTGCCCCTCCGCTACCGGGTCTATACCTTCGGCGGGGGAATCACACAGGAAGACATAGCGGCCTTTTGGCAGGCGTTTGCGGCAGAATAGCCAGGTCCCCATGCGCCTGCCGGGGCACGCCTTGGAGAATGCCATGCGCCGCCATGGATTCACGCTCGTCGAACTGCTGGCCGTTATCGCCATTATCGGCATCTTGGCGGCTATCCTGCTGCCGGCCCTTGCCCGTGCGCGAGAAACCGCCCGGCGCGCCTCGTGCGCCAACAACCTCAAACAGATGGGCCTCGCGTTCAAGATGTATGCGGACGAGGCCCCCAGCCAGAAATGGCCGCCGCAAATCCACAACGCCGGTGTCGGTTCGCCCGCGCTGACTTGGCACGGCCCCGCGGTGTACCCGGAATACCTCAATGATGTGCAATGAGAAGCATGCGCACCACTTTTATCCGTAGAATCCGGAAATCAATCGCGAGGCCAATTCTGGCGGCCCGTCTTGGGGGCGTCTTTCTTGCACTGCCTTTACTGGCAACCCCTGCTTTCGGCGGCGATGCCGGGGAGGGCATGGCGCAGGAAGACTTCATTCTTATCGCACACCGGGGCGTGGTCACCGACACGACTCCTCCCAACAGCCTTGCAGCGCTCGAGGAGGCCATCGCACGCGGATACTCGCATGTCGAGGTCGACCTGGGCGCCACCAAAGACGGCCATGCCGTATGTATCCACGACGACAGCCTGCGCAGCGCCACGGGCCGGGGACAACGGGTAACCGAACTGACCCTCGAAGAATTGCGCGCGTTGGTCCCGGTCGAGACCGTGCCCGACTTCGCCACTTTCTGCGCGCGTAGCGAACAGCGTATCGGCCTGATGCTGGACATTAAGTGGTGGCCGGCCGGTGCGGAGGACGCGTTCAAGAAAAGTATCGAAACGTCCATGCGGAAGCATGGCTTAATGAAAGATGCGTACTTTATCGGCAAATCGCAGCTTGCACGCGATTTCGAGAACGGCGGCCGGCGCAAACTGCGCACTTCGCTCGAAGAAGTGCAGGAAAGCGGCCAGCAGGAGAACCGGCTTGGCGACGAATACTTCGCCTTCGGGCGTGCCGCCAAGTTCGATGCCGCGTCGGTCACGGCGTATCAGGAACTCGGTCTCAAGGTCATCGTCAGCATCAACGCCTTTCACTACTTGACCAGCCCTGACTGGGAAAAGGCGGGCAACGAGGATGTCCGGCGCATGCTTGAATACGGTGTGGACGGTCTTCAAATTGACTGCGCCTATGAACCCGCGGTTCGCGCGCATTTTGAATAACCGGGGACTGGTGTAGGCGTTCTATGGCCTGCGGCCGCTTGCCGCCGGCCTTGCTCAGCGGATTGTGTGGGGACAACCTGCAACGGCGCGTGTCTTTTTGCTATACTCGATGCTTGTGGGCGGCTGGGCGTATGCACGGCGGCTGGCGGCGGCACAGTAGACGGGGTGTGGGCCACACCGGCAATTCGCCGTGCGCCGTTACTGTGGCCGCGCGTCCAGCCCATGTGGAAATTCCACGCGCAGGGCGAGCCCCATACACGGCACTACACCCGGGACAGGCGTCCGCCCAACACAGCCCTGCTGCGAACCGGGAAGAAACGGCATGGATAAGATTTACATTTCCCGTCAGGGACTCGATAAGATGAAGGCCGACCTCCGGGCCATGCAGAAGCGCCGTATGCTGGTGGCCGACACCATCGAGCAGGCGCGCGCGCTCGGCGACCTGCGGGAGAACGCCGAGTACCATTCCGCCAAGGAAGAGCAGGCCATGCTTCACGCCAAGATAAAGGACGTAGAAGACAAGATAACCCGCGCGGCCCTCATCGAAGAGCAGGACATCGACACGAGCAAGGTCTACCAGGGCGCCCAGGTTCGTGTGCTCAACAAGAAGACGAACAAAGAGATGACCTATCGCCTCGTGAACCACGTCGAGGCGGATCTCGCCAACGGCAAAATGTCGACCCAGTCGCCGGTGGGCAAGGCGCTCCTGGGCCGATCCGCTGGCGAGACATGCATCGCGCAGGTGCCGGCTGGCGAGATTCCACTGGAGATTCTCGAAATTACGTATTAGAATCCGGTCCAAGGATGGCCGGTGTCCGGGCTTCTACCCCCACCATGAACCCGGCGGCCGCAGTGTAAACATTCGGAAACCGTACGCCGAATCCACCGACGGGAGCATCCAGTAGCACGCCATGCCCAAACGCACCGACCTCAAGAAAATCCTGCTCATCGGTTCCGGCCCCATCGTTATCGGCCAAGCCTGTGAATTCGACTACTCGGGCACCCAGGCCTGCAAGGCCCTGCGCGAGGAGGGCTACGAGACCATTCTCGCCAATTCGAACCCGGCCACTATCATGACCGACCCCGAGACCGCCGACCGGGTCTACATCGAGCCGCTGAATGTGGACTACCTCGAGCGGATCATCGCGCGCGAACGGCCCGATGCCGTGTTGCCTACCGTGGGCGGCCAGACCGGACTCAACCTGGCGGTCGAGCTGGCGGAACATGGCGTGCTCGACAAGTATGGGGTCGAGCTCATTGGCGCACGGCTGGGCAGCATTCAAAAGGCGGAGAACCGCGGGCTTTTCAAGCAGGCGATGGTCGACTGCGGCCTTGATGTGCCGCGTTCGGAAGTCGTCCACGATATGGACGCGGCCATGGAATTCGGTGCGGCCATCGATTTCGCCGCTGTCATCCGCCCGGCCTACACGCTCGGCGGCACGGGAGCGGGCCTCGCCTTCAACCGGGAAGAATTTCGCAAGGCGGTCCAGTTCGGCCTCGAGGCAAGCCCCATCACCGAGGTGCTCATCGAGGAATCCGTCATGGGCTGGAAAGAGTTCGAGCTCGAGGTCATGCGCGACCTCAACGACAATGTGGTGGTCATCTGCTCGATTGAGAACATCGACGCCATGGGCGTTCACACGGGCGATTCGGTCACGGTGGCCCCGGCGCAAACGCTGACCGACAAAGAGTATCAGGCCATGCGCGACGCCTCGCAGGCCATCATGCGTGAAATCGGGGTGGACACCGGCGGCTCGAACGTGCAGTTCGCCATCCACCCGGCCACCGGCCGCATGGTCGTCATCGAGATGAACCCGCGCGTGTCCCGCAGCTCGGCCCTCGCCTCGAAGGCGACCGGCTTCCCTATCGCCAAGATCGCGGCGAAGCTCGCCGTGGGGTATAGCCTGGACGAAATCCCGAACGACATTACGAAAGAAACCCCCGCCTCTTTCGAGCCGACCATCGATTATGTGGTCACGAAAATGCCCCGGTGGGCCTTCGAGAAATTCCCCGGCTCGCGCAACGATCTTACCGTGCAGATGAAGAGTGTGGGCGAGACCATGGCCATCGGCCGCACCTTCAAGGAGTCGCTCCAGAAGGCCATCCGCGGCCTCGAGATCGGCCGGCACGGCCTCGGTTGCGACGGCAAGCACAAGCCCCTGACGGCCAACCCGCACTCGGAAGAGGAGAAGCAGGCGCTGCTCAAGCACATCCGCACCGCCACGCCACACCGGATTCTTTACATCGGCGAGGCCATGCGCCTGGGCGCCACGGTCGAAGAGATTGCCGAACTCACCTGGATCGACCCCTGGTTTCTGCGCCAACTCCGCGAGATTGTCAACGAAGAGCAACGCCTCAAGAATGCACCGCCCGACAACCGGGCCACCCTGCTGCGCGCCAAGCAGTTCGGCTTTTCGGATATGCAACTCGCCCAACTGTGGAAAATGCACCCCCGCGCCGTGCTCGAATTGCGGAAGAAACACGCGGTGCTGCCCGGCTACCGCCTGGTCGATACCTGCGCCGCCGAATTCGAGGCCTACACGCCCTATTATTACTCGAGCTACGACATCGACGACGAGGTCAAGCCCTCCCAGAAACCGCGCATCGTCATCCTGGGCGGCGGCCCGAACCGCATCGGCCAGGGCATCGAGTTCGACTACTGCTGCGTACACGCCGCCTTCGCCTTGAAAGCAGACGGCTACGAAACGGTCATGGTGAACTGTAATCCCGAGACGGTTTCGACGGATTACGACACCTCGGACCGCCTCTTCTTCGAGCCGGTCACCTTCGAGGATGTCATGCACATCATCGAGCAGGTGAAGCCCGAGGGCATCATCGTGCAGTTTGGCGGCCAGACCCCGCTCAACCTGGCCACCGAACTCGAGCGCGCCGGCGCCCCCATCATTGGGACCACCCCTGACGCCATTGACCGGGCGGAAGACCGCAAGCGTTTCCGCGAGGTGATCCAGAAGCTCGATCTGCTGCAACCCGACAACGAGACCGCCAGTTCCTATGAGGAAGCCCTGGTTATTGCCGAACGCATCGGCTATCCCATTGTCGTGCGCCCCTCCTTCGTGCTCGGCGGCCGCGCGATGGAGATTGTCTACGACAAGGAGGCCCTCAAGCACTACATGGACTTTGCGGTCGAGGCATCGCCCGAGCATCCCGTGCTCATCGACAAGTTCCTCGAGCGCGCCATCGAACTGGATGTGGACGCCATAAGCGACGGGGAGACCGTGGTCGTGGCGGGCATCATGCAACACATCGAAGAAGCGGGCGTGCATTCCGGCGACAGCGCGTGCATCCTGCCGCCCTACGATATGGACCCCGCCATTATCGCTCGTGTGAAGGAGCAGACCCGCGCCCTTGCCCGCGAACTCAATGTGGTGGGGCTCATGAACATCCAATACGCCATCCGCGATGAGGACATCTTCCTGTTGGAGGTGAATCCTCGCGCCTCGCGTACCGTACCCTTCGTGAGCAAGGCTATCGGCGTGCCCCTCGCCAAGCTGGCCGCGCGTGTTATGGCGGGTAAGAAACTTACCACCCTCGGCTTCACGCAGGACCCCGTACCCCACTACACCTCCGCGAAAGAGGTCGTGCTCCCGTTCATCAAGTTTCCGGGCGTCGACATTCTCCTCGGCCCCGAGATGCGCAGCACCGGCGAAGTCATGGGCATCGACAAGAACATGGGGCTGGCCTACGCCAAGAGCCAGATAGCCGCCGGCAACCTCGTGCCCGTCGACGGCGGCACCGTCTTCCTCAGCCTCAACAAACGGGACAAGGCAAACATGGGCAGCCTCGGCAAGGATCTCCTCGACCTGGGGTTCAAGATAATCGCCACCGAGGGCACCGCCGAGGCCCTGCGCGCACAGGGCGTGGAAGCGCAGGTCGTCTATAAGGTGGGCGAGGGCCGGCCCAATGTCGTCGATCGCATCATCAACGGCGACATCGGCTGGATCATCAACACGCCTTTCGGCGCCGCCGCAAAGTATGACGAACGCGCCATCCGCCGCACCGCGCTCGAACATGCCCTTCCCACCATGACCACGCTCGCCGCCGCACGGGCCGCCGTGGCCGGCATTCGCGCCATGCGCGGCACGGTGAGCAATGTGATCTCGTTGCAGGAGTACCACGCCGGTACATACAAGCAGGAAGACGCCAGCAAGCAGCCGTAGGCGCCTGGCGCAGAGACGGAATCAGGCCGGTTTCAATCCCCGCCCGATTCCACACCATTGAAGGGGCGGTCATAGCGGCCGCTGAGGCGGGCGCTGTCCACGCTCACGGGGAAGCGGTCCGCCGGGTAGCGCACAAAGTCGACATGGCCGTCGAGGTAGAGCACGTTGCCGCCGCCGGGGGCATGGGCGAAAGCGCCCACCTTACTGCTCACATGGTCCCACATGACCGGCACTTCGCTCGCACTGACCCCGCCAGGGTTGTTGATGTCCCGTGTCACGAACCGCTCGATACCCTCCCGCAACCGGTACAACACATCGCCGCCGCCCGCCTGGGTGCCACTGAAACGCTCGGACACCACGAAGTCTTCGTCGCTGGCGGCGCCTTCGGTCTCGACGTTCAAAGCGGCGAGTTCACCGAAGGGCGTGTCCTCCGCAATTTCCTGCTCGGTGAAGCGGTGGCTGTTGGCGGCGTCGGCGCCGAGCGTGCCGGCGAGCGGCCCGAGGATGTTCACATCATCCATGACAAGCCAGCCCGTGTAGTCGTAGGGCCCCCGTGCCAACTCCGCCGGCTCGATGATGCCATTGCCGTTGCCCTTCTCCCCGTCATAGCGGTCCAGCGGCAGGCCCCGGGGCTCGGAGGGACACCACACCACCTCGAGGTCGGTGAGGTACTCGGGATAGACAGACGGACCGTTCACGATGTGCTCGTCACTGAGCTCGCCGAAGACATTGCGGATGAGGCGGGGCGGATACTTCTCGCCCGGGTCTTCGAGGGCGTACATGGTGAACACGAGCCCCAACTGGCGCAGGTTGTTCTGGCAGGCGGCGCGGCGGGCCGCCTCGCGCGCACGCGACAGCGCGGGCAGCAGAATCGCCGCGAGAATGCCGATAATGGCGATAACCACCAACAGTTCAATGAGCGTGAAACCTGACTTGCGCATGAGCGAATGTCCTTTAGTGCCTTAGACGCCAACTCGTATAATAAGGGTACAGTTCTTCTGCTACGGATTCATAATGAAAAGCGAAGCAAAAAGGGGGCTGTCCTCGCGAGTCCGCGAGCAGGGACTGCCGCCTTGCATCATCACTTGAGCAA
>CAZMVU010000126.1:0-14153 GCA_964569295.1 uncultured Nitrospirales bacterium | reverse complement strand
GCCGTCTTGTGGTGTACGCTAAGTTTCGGCTCGCGGGGACGCTCGCCCTCCCTGGGACGATCGGCCTCCCGAGACCTTTGCGCCTTGGGTTGCGGGCGCAGCCCACGTTGGGTACTAATTATATTTCCCCATTCCAGGCAATCTCGTCATCTGCGTTATCTGCGTTATCTGCGGTGAATTTTCCCCGTCGACGGAAACGGTGTTAACAGGACGCAGGGGGCTGCGTCGATCCCTTCCCTCGAAGCATTTTCCGAGCTGGCGACTGCGGGCGGTTTTTCGCCCGCCTTGTGCCATACGGGTAACGTGGCCTTTGCCCACAACGCCTGTGTGGACAGGCCTGTCCGCGCAAGTTCTGGGAATCATTGCCCTGCCACGCCCGTTTACGCTGAATACACGTGCATCAAGTGAATACCCCGTTTGCGAGAAAAGGCGCCCCCTTCGGCTGCTTGTTTCACCTATGGGTGCAGGCGGTATACTACGAAGCGGCATACCGCTACAATAAGGGGCAGCAATGGACAAGCCAAAACGCATTTTCCTGGGAACGGTGTTCTTGGGAACCAAGACGTTCTTGTTCGCCAGCGCCGGCACGTTGCGCCCCGCCGCCACGGGAATGCCCCGGCAGGAACAACACGCCTCGGTGGCCGGTGTGTTGCTGGCACTGGCCGCGGCCACCGTGCTCGTTTACTTTATTACACGGGAAATGCTCCGCCGCCGCCGGCTGCGCCGTGCGTACACCGCCGCAAAGGAAGCCCTTACTTCGGGCGATGCCGATCGCGCAGTGGCGATCTTGCGGGGGGCGCGCACCTATGAGCAGAACGCGCGCCGGCTGCGTCCGTTGCTCGACCTGGAAGTAAAGGCGCGCTTACAACTCGAGGACGTGGGCGGCCTGGCCGCCTTGTATAAGGACTACACCCGGCCTTTCGAGAAGAACGAGGCTGCGGCACTCGCCCTGGGCCATGCGCAAATCGGTCTCGGCGAGATCACCAGCTATAGCAACATGCGCGATACGTGGCACGGCCGTGAACATGCGCGGCGGCGTTGGCTTGCATTGGACGTAGACGCGTTGCGCTGTGAAGGACGGATCGCGGATGCCCGGGAACTACTCGAGCGCGCGGGTCCGGGCATCGAGGACGACCCGAACCTGCTCGCACGCAAGGGCCTGCTCAATTTGCCCGAAGCCCCGGCGGCGGCCCAGGGCTTCTTCCAACTGGCGCATCGCAAACGCCCGGACGATGCGGAAATCTGGCGGCTGCACGGGGAGGCCTGCGCCCGTGCCGGCGCCATAGAAGAAGCCCTCACGGCCTACCAGCGTGCGGTCGCCCTCGCCCCGAAGGATCCCTTCGCACGCGATATCCTGGCAGACACCTTCCGCCGCGATAACCAGCCGGCAAAGGCCATGGCCGTGTGGTGCGCGGGCCTGAAACCGCCGTCCACGCCGTTACTGTGGCTGCGGGTGTTGTTTTGGGGGCGTGTGCTGGTACCCGCGAAAACAGACCCCGCTGCGCACGAAGAACCCGAGGGCAGTGCCATGCCGCTCGTCCGCTACCTCATGAACCTGCCGCCCCACCGTTTCTGGGATGCGGCCGCCTTCGAACCGGTGGCGCGCCTGCACCCCGCCCTGGCAGAGTATCAGGAAGTATTCTGGCTGCGTCTGATCGAGGCCCTGCGCCTGCGCGAGGAAGAGACCGCGTTCTCGCTGTTGAACCTGGGCGGCTTCGGCGCGGCCTCCTGGGAGCCCGCCCTCGAACTGGCTTTGCGCCGTGTGCTCGTGTGCCGGCGGCTTGGCTTCATGCCGAACGAGCCGGGCACGCCGGCCGCCAAGCAGGCCGCCCACCCCTTCTTCGCCGCCCTCGACGCGCGCGCCACCGGCCGCCCCGTGCCCGATGCGAACGCATTCGAAGCGCTCCTGCAGTCGCGTCATATATTCGCCGCCGCCCTCCTGGCCGCCGGCTGGCACCGCGCCGGACTGCACATTCGCTCGCGGCAACCCCTCGAGAAACTACCCGCCTGGTATGTGCACGCCCTGAATGAGGCCCGTGAGTTGTGCGCCGCAACGTAGCGCACGGCCGGCGAAACCGCGTTCATAAGGTGCGTAATTCTTTCGCCGTTTGCCCTGCGATTGCCCTGGGTTGACCCGCGCGGGCGCTGGGCGCTAGGCTATGGATTAACGCATTGTGCGGCGCGGCCACGGTCTGCTGAGGGGGCCGCTTTAACCCCTGCAGAAGTCCGGCGTTGGCCACGACATTGTTATGAGGAGTACATGATCCATGGGCATTGGACCAAAAATTGCCATTGGTACGGCGGTAGGTTTGCTGGTGCTGGTGATTGGTGTGCCGACGCTTGCCGGCCTCGCCAACCAAAACGGCGGCGGCGCCCAGGAAGAGGAGGGGCCGCCCCCGCCGCACTGGAACAACAGCAATCTCGTGGGCACCACCTGGGAAGTGACCTCTCCCCAAGGCGTTGTGACGGCTACCTTCCGCGCCGGGGGCGTCGTCGAGGCGCACCACCCGCTCGTTGAGCGCATGCTGAATCAGCCCTACCTCGAAGGGACGTGGAACGTGACGGGCGACCAGCTTACCCTGTCGGCCGATATACCGCCCCCGATCGACAAATCCTTCAGCGTTACCGCCACTATCGAAGGCGAAGACATCATCGCTGTAAACCCTGATTCCGGCGAGCGCGTTCCCATCAAGCGGATAAGCTGAACCGTCCGCAGGAGTACGTGTCGTTATGGGCAAAGGACCCAAAATTGCGCTCGGAATGGTGCTCGTGTTGCTGCTCATCGTCGGCGGTGTGCCGGTCATTGCCGGCCTCGCCAAGGAACAGCAAACGCAAAAGGCGGCGGAAACCGGGACGGAGAAAGCCGGCGCCGACGAGAGTGACGGCGCGGATAATGCCCAGGCGCGCCCGCAACAAGGACGCCCGGAACAGCAGCGCCCACAACCACAACGGCAGCAAGATCCCCAGCATTGGACGCAGAAGACGCTGGCAGGAACGGCTTGGGCGATATATGTACCGCAGCTCGGTTCCAGCATTACCATCTCGTTGAACAAAGGCGGCCAGGTCGAGGCGCAGACGCCCATGGGGCCTATCACCGGCCGCTGGAAAGTGCAGGGAACGCAGCTCGTCGTGTCTGCCATGGGCGAACGGCAGACATGCCAAATTCAGGGCTGGCGCCTGCGTCTGCCCCAGGGCGGCTTCGCACAGCGCGTGCAGTGAATTCCCCGGCCGCTTGCGCGCGAAAAAATAAGCGTCACGCATTGTCCCTCCTTCAAGGTCGAACACGGCGCACGCACCATTCCCCCCGCGTTGAAAAAGGCGGCGCGCCTCTTCTACATTGAGCAGTCCAGGGGGGCACGGCCTGCGACATCCCGGCAGAGAGGTTCATACTATGGCAAAGCGATTCGAAGGCAGACGGGCGTTCATAACCGGCGCCTCTTCGGGGATTGGCGCGGCCGTGGCGCGAGAACTGGCGGCCCAGGGCGCGCAGGTCGCACTGGCGGCACGGCGCAAGGACAAGCTCGAGGAATTGGCCGGCGCCATCCACGACACCGGCGGCACGGCGATTGCCGTAGCGTGCGACGTAACTGACGCAGCAAGCGTGGCGGCGGCCATGACGCAGACAATCGAGCATTTCGGCGGGCTCGACGTCGTTCTCGCGAACGCCGGGTTTTATGTGGACGGCATTCTTCAGCAGCTCGAGCCCGAGGATTACCGGCGTCAGATGGAAGTCAATTTCTTCGGGGTGGTGAATACCACCTGCGCCGCCCTCCCGCATCTTGTCCAGAGCAAGGGATGCCTCGGCATTGTATCGAGCGCAATGGGACTCATGGCCATGCCCGCCGCATCGGCCTACTGCGCGAGCAAGTTTGCCGTGTGCGGCTTCGGCGAAGCCATTTACTATGATCTCGCGCCGCAGGGCGTCGCGGTCACCCTGATCAACCCCGGCCTCGTAGCCAGCGAAATTCGATCGATCAACAACCGCCAGGAACATACCGGCAAACCCGACCCGGCGCCGCAGCAGTTCGTCATGCCCGCAGAAAAGGCCGCGCGAAAAATCGCCAATGCCCTCTACAAACGCAAACCGGCGATCATCCTCACCAGGATGGCCAATGTCGGGGACTTTCTGAATCGCCACTTCCCGCGTACTTCCCGGGTCGCCTACAAACTCACCGGCCGCAATAAGGTCGAGAAGCGGTTGAAGAAACTGGCGCCATAAAAACCAGGTGGGCGACGCCCACAACCCAAGGAAAATGGGAACAGAACCAGGGGAGCCGCCCGGACCGATCAGCTATTGCGAAGTCCTACCGCCATGGCCATGCGCTACCTGAGGCCGCAGGCCGATACGCCCTGCCCAAGCACTGAAAGCGCGTACCAGGGAGGGCGCGTGTCCCCGCGAGCCGAAGCCCGACGTAAGCCGCCAAGGCGGCGGCCGGGGCGACCGGCAGAAAAACACGATAGCCAGGCGGGGCATGCCCTCATCCGGGCGGTTCTGGCGTGAAGGTTGTGAGCGGCACGAGCGCGACCGGTCCCATGAGTCCCGAGGGCATGGGCTCCCAGCCAGAGGCATCGAAGCCCTTGTACTGAATGTTCACGAAGTTGATGTCGTGGAACTTCTTCCAGTTTACCCCTTCACGATCGAGATGGGCGATGCGGTTCGCACCGAGGTTGGTCACTTCGATTGCCAGGGTGTTTTCGCCATCCACGAGGGCATCGCCAATAGCCAAATGGAAGGGATGCGCGAAGAGCACGCCGGCTTCTTCGCCGTTCACAAAAACGCGTGCACTCTCGCCGACGTTGCCAAGGTCAAGCCGCCAGCCGTTGGCATTGCCGGCGGGTTTTGTAATGGTTGTTTCGTAGCGCGCTGTGCCGGAGAAATCCTTGTAGGCCCCCCCGCCGAAAGTGGTCCACGAGGCGAGTGCTTCCACGGTAACTGGGTCAGGCAGTTCCGGGCCGCCTTCGAGGAAGGCCACCTGCCACGGACCTTCCAGGGGGACCGGTTCACCGGCGTGCGCATAGGGCCATGGCGCGGTGTTGGGCACACGGTTCGAGAAGGTGCGCAGCACCAGCGACTGCCCCGGCGCGAGTTGCAGATAACACCAGGTGCGGCCGCCATCGCGCGGCGCCACGGCCGCCCGGCCCACGCGCCCAGCGTGCATCGGGTCCAGGAGGGTCGCCGCGCGGAAGGCGGTCGCCAATCCGGCCCAGCCGTCGAAAGGTTGTGCGGCAAGGTTCGTGAAGAAATAGTAGTGGCCGTCCGCGAGCTGGCGGCGGATAAGCCGGATCCCCGCCTCCGCGATGGGCTCGGGCTTTATACCAACCTCTTCGATCACCCCCTCGAGGCCATCGGCAACCCGAAGCAGCGCGGCACCGCCGTTTGCCAAATCGCGCAGCCGCTGGCCGGTGTGCTCGGGCATATATTCGCAATCCGGCACGAGCACCGCCTCGTACACCGCGCCGCCCGGTGTGTGGATACCGCCTGTCTCTGCTGTGCACTGCTGCAACTGCGCATCCGATACGAGGTCGAATGTATAGCCGTGTTCCCACAGGTATTCCATGATGTTCCGTAATCCGCCGATGTCGTGCCACGCGAGGTTGTGCACGGTGAGCTGCTTGAGCAGATCGCCTTCGCTCGCGAGAATGTCTTCATAGGGGAAATAGACAAGGAGGTCATTGTCAGGCGCCCCGGCCTGGAGCACGGCCTGCACACGCGCGGCGTAGGCGTTGAGCGCGGGAAAGTCTCGGAAGAACGGGTTTGTGGGTGCAAAGCTGGTGGCGGCATAAAACTGCCAGCCGGGCCATGGTGCGCCCGGTGGTGAATACGCGATGCCGTGGTAGAAAATGTGGTTGATGCCCGCCGCGAAGAGCTGGTCCATCTCCGGCTTGCACTGCGAAAGGGCGGTGCGGAAATGCTCGCCAAGCCAGGTGCAGGTCTCCGAGCTCACCAGGGGCTTGCCCATGACATGCGCCGCACTCGAGGCAAACTTCGCCATGAGCGGGTCCGGGCCATCCTGGCGCGGGAAATCCGGGTCCGTGCGCAGGCCGGGGATGTCGAACCCGCTGGGGCCGAAGATTTCCGTTTCCGGGATATCCGCCGCCGCGTAGAGATCGAGCAGGTTGCCCGGCGCGCCATGCGCCTGGTTGCGAGTTTTGAACCCGTGGCCATGCGCCCAGGCCGCCCACACCTCGATGTACTTGCGGTGCAGCTCCGCCAAGGTGCGCCGGTAATCTCGCCGTATAGCCGGCGCACCTTCCTGCAATGCTTCGAGGTGCGCCGTGAGATCATAGCCCCGGCGCTGCTGGAATGCCTCGAGGAAACCGCTGGTGTAGTTGGCATTGTAATACTCGTAGGAATCGTGGTATTGAGCCCGGGGCTTCTTGCCGCCGTAGTTCGCGAAGGCTTCGTCGAAGCGGGCAAGGTATTTCTTCAGGGCCTCGGGAGAGAACGGATCGAGCACCAGGCCTTCGCCGCCCGGCGCGGCCCGCTTCACCTGTTGCCCCGTGGGCTCCCACGCGGCCGAGAGTTCGCCGTCTTCTCGCTCGATAACCAGCCTTTTCGCCGCCATCTCCTTGGTCACCCACGGCCCGCCGAAGGGCCAGCCCGTATTTGTTGACATGTCGATGCCGAGCCCGCGCTTGTCGGCTTCGGCCACGGTATAGGCGAGCATGTCCATCCAGTCCGGCGAAAGGAATTCGAGGTAGTTTTTCTCCTCCCCTTCCACACCGTAGATGGGCACGATGTGCAAACCCCCCAGGCCGGCCGCGGCATAGTGGTCCAACAGCGTGGCGATGCTTTCCTTGTCCACTGCATTGCCCATCCACCACCAGTAGCTCCAGGTCTTCGCCTCGCGGCCGGCGTCCGGGAAGGCCGCATCGGGCGGGACAGCCTGCTGCGGTGCGGCGTGGGCCAGCCCGCACCCTGCCAAGACAAGAAGCAGGGCCAGCGGTGCAATCGGCGGTGCAAAAAGCAGTTTCATAACGGCATGCTCCTGTGCGCGGATTGTTGCGGCGTGGATGCAGGATAACCCGGCCCGGCGCGGCCATGCCACCCGGCGATTTGCAGCGGCACGGCCGAATCCGTATCCTGAGGCGTCATGAGGAAGGGGACACGCGTACCAAAGCACCGGATCACCGGGAAATGCCGTGCATTGGCGGTAACATCATGCTTCCCGCACCTGTTAATGAGCGCGGTGGTTGCCGCGGGTGTTGCGGGTTGTGCCGGGATAGCCGAATCCCGTGACAGCCAAATCAAGCGGCACGTGGTGCGCTTTGATCCAGGCCCGCGCCGCCCGGAAGTGCAGGTGAAACACGCCATGACCACCGACACGCTCGCCTGCATCCCCACCGGCTGGCCGCTGGACCACCCGTCGCGCCGGGTAATCTCGCCGTTCGGGCCGCGTGGCCGCCGCATGCACCGGGGCATCGACCTCAAAGCGCCCTACGGTAGTCCGGTGCGGGCAACGGCGGAGGGGGTGGTGACACGTGCAGGCACGATGAACGGGTACGGCCGCATCGTCGTTATTGATCACGGCAACGATTATGAAACCGCGTATGCCCATCTCAAGGCGGACTCCGTGCGCGTGGGCGACCTTGTGCAGCGCGGCAGCGCGATCGGCCTGCTCGGCAACACGGGGCGTACCACCACGCACCATGTGCATTACGAAGTGCGCTGCGGCGGCGAGTGCATCGACCCGTTCCCGTACCTTATCGGAGAACCCACAGGCCCGGCCTGGATGGAACACGCGCGCAACTAACGCACCGCGCCGGCAAGCCGCCAGTGCACCCGCGCTGCCGTTCCCGGCGGCCCTCTTCCCTCGGGATCAGCCGATCTTACGCCAGGTAAGCACGAGTGCGCCTGCGCCCGCCAGCGCAAGCACCAGCAGGTCACCGAGAATGTCCTTGAAGTTTTCTCCCGCCTGCCCGTTCTCACAGCATCCGATCGGCCCCGGCGGCGGTTCCTCGCCTTCGCCTTCGCCTTCGCCCTCCCCTTCAGCGCCGCTGGTAATGGTGACATCTGCCGTGCATGCATCACGCAGGCCGGCCTCGTCCACCACGGTCAACGTGACGCTGGACGTCCCGATATCCGTATGGTTGAAGACCGTTTGCGAAAGGAACAGGCGCACACTGCCACAACTGTCCGAGCTTCCCGCATCGACCCTGTCCGTCGTCAACGAAGCCGTGCCGTTCGCACCCAGGTGCAAGGTGACCGCACGCGTTTTGCAGTTCGCTTCCGGCGGTTGCGTATCCCTTACGATGACGGTGCGCGTTGCCTGTGCCGTGTTGCCCGCCGTGTCGGCCACCTGATAGGTAAGCGGGTACTGGCCGGGTGTCGCCGGGTCGACGGCCCCGCCTTCCGTCACCTGGCCGGTCAGGTTGCCATCGGACGCGTCCAATGCGGTGTACCCCGGCTCCTCGAAGTCATCCGGGCATTCGAGGAAGAGCGGGTTTTCGCCCTCGAGGGAGAGCACCGGCGGGAGCGTGTCCTCCACGACCACCGTGCGGGCCGCTTGCGCCACATGGCCGGCATTGTCTTCCACCTCATAGACTATCTCGTACAATCCGGGCGTGTCCGTATCCACGGTGTCGCCCTGCACCTCGATTGCATGCGTGAGGCCGCCCGCGCACTGGTCACTGGCGGAGGCGCCCGGGTCGGTGAAGTGGTCGCCCGGCTGCACATGAAGCGTCGCGCTCCCATTGAGCGTGATCACCGGCGGGAGCGTGTCCTCCACGACCACCGTGCGGGTCTCCTGCGCCTCGTTGCCGGCGGCATCCGCCACCGTGTAGGTGATTGTGTATTCGCCGGGCGTATGCATGTCGAGGCCGCTGCGGTCCAGGACAATGTCGTCTGTAAGCTCGCCATCGTTGCCATCTATTGCCATGGCGCCCGGGTCGGTGTATGCCGCGCCGCATTCCTTCAACACCGGATCATCCCCGGTCAAGAACAGCACCGGCGGTTCGGTATCCACTTCCCCTTCGTCTGCAAACGGCAGATCCGTCGGCGTCACCCGCACTTCGGAGGATACCTTCAGGCCGCTCCCGTAAATCATCTCGATAAGATACGCGCGCCATCCGTTGTCCGGGGTGGCGACATTGCCGGTGTAGACCCCGCTGCCTGGCGATTGTTCCTCGAGGGGCGTGCTGGTCCATTCGGGGCCCGAGCCGCCATACCAGCGGAAGTCGCGGCTGTCCGGGTTGTGCGCCTGCCACAGTTTCACCTGGTTGGGCCGGTCATCCGTCTCAACGCGGATGCCGCCGTCGTCCTCGAACGTCCAGGTGTAGCCGGGCCGCGGGTCATCGGAAGCGATCATATCGACATACGTGAGCATGCTGGCGATCTCCTCGCTCTCCGCATCGACATCGAGTCCGTGGCCGCTGTTGGGCTTGGAATAAAAGAGCGTTTCTCCCGGAAGGTCGTCGAAATAGAACTGGGACGAATCCAGCACGAAAAACTCATCGCCGGTGGCGTTGATGATGTATTTCGGCATGGTGTAGCGATCGCGATAGGTGTACGGGTCGACGATGGCGCGCAAATCGTCGCCCGCCGGTGTATCGATGCGATCGAAGATGTTGAAGTCCACGTAATCGTGGATCGCGTCCGAGTATTCGCCATAGCACGCGAGGTGATGCTCCATCGACACGGCCATGTTGAGCACATCGATCACGATGGGCACACAGGCCCGCACACGATCGTCTACAGCGGCCGTGAGCCAGGTGGTCCAGCCACGCTTGGATGCGCCCCCGACCACGAAATCGTCGATGGTATAATCGTGCTTATCTTGGACAATCTCCGCGACCGTGTCCATGGCGCGCACACTGCTCTTCACCATGGGCAGGAGGACCGGCCAGTTGTCGTCTCCGCCATTCAGGAATTTGTCGTAGCTATACGCGATGATTTCATCTTCCGTGAAAGACTCGCCAGGGTAATCCGTGAATTCGAGCGGCTGGTTCGGCACCTGCTCGAAGAATGCCAGCACGGCGTTGGGGGGGGCTTTCATTTGCTGGATGTACGGTGCGATATCCGTTGGTTCATCGCTGTTCTTATTGCCGCCGCTGACAATCAACAGCGCGGTATCCGGCGGGCCCAGCAACGGCACGGTCGGCACGAGCACCGTCAACCAATGTTCCCAGGTTGTGTGGTCCACTTCCTCCCGCGCGCGCCACGTGAGCGAGGTCACCCGGACGGTATACTTCGTATACACACTTTGGAAACTTTCTTCGTCTTCGATGGTGTAGTCGTAGGCGGTGTCCGGCGCCGCGACATAGTCGTCCAGCGCTGTCCCCAAAGCGATGCTGGGCGCGAGCAAGATGGCAAGCCAAAAAACATGAAACCGCAGGAGACTTCCATTCAATTGCGTATACAAGGCGAGACTCCTCATTGATAGGTCACCCTCATTCACTGAAAACGCTAGCAGAAGTGCGTTTATCCAAGCAAGTATGCCGTGGCACGAATTCACCCCGCCGTGGGAAAGACGTGGCGATTCATCGAGGATGACCGTTTTGGCCCTTTTTTTCGGTGTTATGCACTGGGCGCCGGCCGCAACCGGCATGCGAGGTGCTCACGGCATGTGCGGCGCCAGCGCGCCCGTGTTGTTATCCGGTGTGCGCGGTTCTTCAGCACCGCCGAGGTAGCCGAGCGCTTCGAGGGCTTCCTGCTGCGCGGGCTCCATGGCGACGGCCTTGGGGGGCGTGTAGCCCGCAACTTGGCTGCCGGCTTCCTGGTGGCGCTCGATCAATCGGGTAAGGCTTTCGACCTGCCCGGGCTTGCTCTTTGCCAGGTTGTGCTGATCCGCCGGGTCCGCGACACGATCATAGAGAAGCCGCGTGTTGTGCAGGTAATCCACAATGAGCTTCTCGGCGCCTTCGATCACGCCCGCGAGATCCACCTGCAAGTCTGGATACGTGACCCCGCGGGTACGCGCGAAGCGCGCGTGGTTGTCGGGCGCCGGTGCGAAGAGGTTGCGTCCCTGCCAGACCTCGAGCGGGGGCGCATCGAGATACGCGGCGATCGTGGGCGCCAGATCGATGAGCGAGGCCGGCGTTTCGTTTACCGCCGGTGTGATGCCCGGCCCCGCAATGATAAGCGGCACGCGCAGCTGCTCCGCGTGCAGGGTGGTGCCGTGGCCCATGCCGCCCCGCTCCCAGAATTCCTCCCCATGATCGGAGGTGACGATGAACACCGTGTTCGGGAAGTACTGGCGGATCTCGTTTACCATGCGCCCGACCGCTGCGTCCATGGCATGGGTGGCGGCGTCGTAACGCTCCCGGACCCACGCCTCGCCCGCCTCGGAAAGCGGGGGCAGGCGGCGCTCTTGCTGCAAGCCGATGGCGGTGAAGGCGCAGTCACGGTAATACGCCATGAATCGGTCGTTGTCCTCGAGCATCGCTTGTTCCCGCGCCGGCACGCCTTGCACCGGCGTCCAGGGCGGCTGATAATCCGGGGGCGGGGTATAGGGCGCATGGGGATCCATGAAATGGGTGTAGAGGAAGAAGGGGGCATCCATCGCGTAGACGGCGCCCAGGGCCTGCGTCACGACCCACGGCGCCAGCGCGCCGTTGTTGAAGCGGTAGTCGTGGCGATCGTAGCCCTGGGCGAAGCCGAGTTCCCGGGTGCAGTTGGCGTTGGTCTGCACGCCGAAGGTGGCGTAGTCCCGGGCGCGGAACCACTCGGCCAGGGTCTCCATGGATTCCGGCAACACATCGCTCACATTGCCCTGGGGCAATTCCCGGGCGGCGAAGTACACGCCATGGGCATCCACCGGCAGCCCCGTGAAGACGGTCGCCATCGCGGGCTTGGTCCAGGTACACACCGTGACCGTGTCGTCAAAACGCACGCCTTCCCCGGCCAGCGCACAGATATTCGGCATCACGGGGTGGCCGTCGCGCAGGGCGTCGAGCCGGTCTTCGCGCAGGGCGTCCAACAAGATGAACACCACATTGGGCGGGGCCGCCGGTTTCCGTACGCCGTAGTACACCGCGATGCAGGCCGCACCTGCGATAAGCACCAGAACCATGGTGACCACGAAACGCTTCATGATGCCGGCACCTCGCTTTCTACGGCCGCGTCAGGCCCGGCAGGGGCTTCGGGATCCTCCGCATTCCCGGGGCGCACATACAGGGAGACCTCGAGGGCGAAAAACTCCGCGTGGGCCGCGCGGCGCCAATTGTTATCAAGCCATTCGCGCACTTCGTGCGTGTGCGGCTTATACTCGAAGGTCACGCCGTTCGACACCACGAACCACAACCGATCGGCTTCTTTCGCGACGGCGGGCAGATGATGCGGCATGAGACCGTGCCGGTAGAAGATGTCCGCCCGCCCCTGGGTTTTCACCATGGTTTCAGCCGCATTTTCATGCCTGCTCACACGTACCGGCGTTTCCCCGAGGTAGTGGCGCAACGAAGGCACGAGGAAATGGGACGCTGTGATGACCTCGTCGCCGGGCTGCCGGTGCTCGCGGATGTAGCGGGCGGCGGCGCGATAGTCGCCTTTGTGGTACATGGCGATGCTGTGCTCTTCGACCGGGTGCAGGCGCTGGTTGTACAGGTCATCCAGCAGCGGCGCCATGCACAGCGCGAAGACGCCAAGCACAGGCCCGATGAACAGCGGGCGTTGCAACACCCGCACGCCCGCGCCCACAACGAGAAAAACCACCGTGCCCGACACCATGTAGAGCCGGTGGTGGTAGAAGCTGAATTCCGCGCCGCGCCAGAGCAAGATGTTTACCGCGATGGGGCCGGCCGTTAGCAGCAGGAGCAGGATAGCCGTGGGCTTGCGCCGCCAAAGCGCATAGAGCCCGATCACGAAGAAGCACGCCGCCAGCACGAACAGCGGCCAGTAGGCCCAGGTGGTCGGGCCATAGCCGGCGAAGAAGTTCTTGAACGTGATAAGTCCCGTTTTCCACGACAGGTCGAAGTGGTACCACGGATGCGTGATTCTCTGCACATCCTGAAACGCGAGGTACATGCGGTAGAGCATGGGCAGAACGAGAACCGTCACGACAGCCTGGGCAATAATCCATTTCGGCAGGCGCCGCCAATACCACGGCAGCGCCAGCACAAAAAAGACATTGATGAAAAACACCGTCCACACGGCGAAAAAGTGCATGTATAAAAGAACCACCTCGGCGATCACGAGTCCCGCCCAGAAACGCGCCCGGTCCTCCTCGAGCGCACGCACCAGACAATACACCGCAACAAGCGCCGCCAGCGCCAAGCCGCTGTAGATGCGCAGTTCCTGCGCGTAATACACCTGAAAAGGGGACAGCGCGCACAGAAACGCGGCCGCCAGCGCCGCCGCGTTGTCGCGCAGCAGGACGCGCCCGTTCATGAACACCAGCCCAATCACGCCAATGCTGAACAGGCACGGCAACAGGCGCAACAGGAAATCGCTTGCCGGGGACGTTGGGTCAAGGTTGGTAATGGCGCCAATGGCCGATTGCCAACCCGCGGTGAACACGGCATGCAAAGGCGCCTCGCCGATGTTGCGCGGTTCCGCGAGTGATCCCTCGATATCCACGAAACGCGCCAACGAAATGCTAACGCCCTCGTCGTACCAGAGGCCGCCCGCCGCCAGACCGTGCAACCGCAAGAGGGTGCCCAGCACCAACACGCCGAATATGGCCCACTTATACGGCGTTGTCATTGGCGGGAAGGATGCACGACGACGCATGGGGGTGCTGTCGACGGACGGCGTGTCGCCCGATGGAACGGTACCTGTCATAGATTTCCAGTATGAAAAGGCAATTTGGATATACTCGAAGACGCGCCGTCAACGCGGGTTGCGTATCCGGCGGCACACCCGCCAGTCAACGGGTGCTGTCCATGTGTCTTGCGCCGGCTATGATACGCCTTGTGCGGCCTATGGTTCCAGGTCACTCGTGTCCAAAATGCTCGGTAACTCTTTCGTGCCTTAAAGATCGTAAAGCGCAATAAAAGACAAGAAGATTTCGGAGGTCATCGGCAACCTGTTACAACAGAATGCTTTATAGAGTGTGAAAACTGCGGAGTTTTTCTGCCCTTCTGGGTTGCGGGCAACGCCCGCGTTAGTGCCTTAGGCACTAACGCGTATAAAGAACAACAAGAAGTTATTCGGGCACCTTGGGTAAGCTCTAGCACGGCTGTTTCTTAGGGGTGCAGTTCTTCTACTACCGATGTTT
>CAZMVU010000125.1:0-14260 GCA_964569295.1 uncultured Nitrospirales bacterium | reverse complement strand
GTTTCTTCTTCCGGTTCTTCCTTCGGCCTCCAGTCTCCAGCCCCCCGCCTGAATGAACGCTTCGTTCGTGGATCGAAATCAAGTCCGTTTCGGGAGAAGAAACCAGGCGCCGTTTCGTGCCCGTCAGGTTCCGGCGCGCACGCAGCCGCAACACGCCAGCGGCCAGGATTGAGGCCACGTCGTCATGGCCGAAGGCAGATATTTTGGCATTGCCTGCTCGTGCTTCTCCGGCATCCATGTTCATATCTCCGTGTTTCTCCAGGCGCTCGATTCCCCCAATGATTACTTACCGGAACGGCTGGGAAAGTGCCGGATGCGAGGCATGGGAGGAGCGCAGCAAGCACCAGGGCAAGGTGGACGGAGGTCGCGCATGGGATGGATATCGGGAACGTGCGTGGCGGCCTGTCGAGGGCATAAACCGAGTCAATCGTTGCCAGGGAGTGGCGCAGACAGAGGCCCGGACGGGCGGCCCCCGATGGACGTCCGATTGGCTCGAAAACGGAAGTTTTCTCGAAAACGCTTCCACCCCTGGAAGCTCCACTCAGGAACGCATCGTGCCGGAATGCGTTCGCCCTTTGTTTATGCGGGTAGGAGGTCTTCAGAAACGGACCGGGGTTCGGGAAACGGTGTTGGGGCGTGGTTTATGGAGACACCGCACGTTGCCCGGTCGCAACCTGCGAATAATGCTGTCGTCATATGTCGCTGAAATACAACGATTTACAGCGGAGGGGAGATCAGGACTCAGTCCTGATCGATTGGAGAGAACAGAGAGATTCCGTGGAAAATGTGCCCGAATCGGGCAAAAATGTGGTGGGGTAAGTCCTGATCTCGCGAGGCGGGAAATTGCGAGCGGGTAGCACCCGTTGGCTGGATGGGTGCTTATCCAGGATATAACAAAGCTTGCGCGAATTCCCCTGAAACGGGACGCAAGCTACGTCATTAAGATAACCCCTGTAAATACAGGACGAAAATGAAAAACGCTCCCACGGAGAGAATCTCCGGAGGAGCGGTGTTGCGAAAAGAAGAATGGTGGAGCTGAGGGGGATCGAACCCCTGACCTCTGCATTGCGAACGCAGCGCTCTCCCATCTGAGCTACAGCCCCACAGGCGAATGTGGGATGGTATCAAAGGGGCGCGTGGCAAGTCAATGGTTTTCGCGCAAAAGGTGCAGGAATTCCTTGCGGGTGACGGCGTCGTCGTGGAAGCTGCCGAGCACGCTGGAGGTGGTCATAATGTTGTTCTGCTTTTCGACGCCGCGCATCATGGTGCACAGGTGCCGGCATTCACACACGACGCCCACGCCTTCGGCTTTGGTGGCGTCCATGACGGCGCGGGCTATTTGCGCGGTGAGGCGCTCTTGTATCTGCAAGCGGCGGGAGAAGTAGTCCACGATGCGCGCGAGCTTGCTGAGTCCGAGCACGTTTTTCTGTGCGATATAGCCGATGTGGCATTGGCCGTAGAAGGGCAGCAGGTGGTGTTCGCACAAGCTATACACTTCGATGTTGCGCGAGATGATCATGTTGTTGGACTCTGCCTCGAAGACAGCCTCGTTGATCAGCGTGTGGAAGTCCATGCGGTTGCCGGATGTGAGGAACTCCCATGCCTGGGCAACGCGCTCCGGTGTTTTCTGCAGGCCTTCGCGTTCGGGGTTTTCGCCGAGTTCGACGAGCAGTTGCCGTATCAAGGTGGCGACGCGTTCCTGATTCATAAACCAAACCTTTCTCTCAATTGCAGGGTAAAGGGGGTGGCCGGGCGCAAGGCCGCCCGCGCCTCGTGGGTCACGAGTGTCGCGAGAGCCTGGCCGGTATCGGGGAGGATGCAGTCCGGGGCGAGTTCGAGCAGGGCCGCGGCCAGGAAGAGCCGTTCCCGCAGGTCGCCGTCGGGCACGCGCAGGTCCGGTTCATCGATTACTTCGTCTCCGTACAACAACAGGTCGAGGTCGATGGGCCGGGGGGCATGGCGGTCGGCGGTGCGCACACGGCCCAGCCCGGCTTCAATCTTTCGCAGCAGGTCATATTTGAAAGCGCGTGCCGGCCACGTGCACCACACCGCCGCAACACCGTTCAGGTATTCGGGTTGTTCGGGGCGCCCTATCGGCGGGGTGATGTAGAAGGTCGAGGTTGCGCGGAGGGGTGCCTGGGCGTGGAGCTGCAGGAGTGCTTGGGGGATGTTTTCTTCGGGGTCGATGTTGGCCCCGATGCCCACGTAGGTGAGTACACCGCGCGATGAGACGACCATGGCGCTCAGTGCTCCCGGGTTATTTCGACGGCTACGCTGCGCGCGAAACGCAAGGCGCCCGGTTTATCGACGCTCACGGTCACCCGCTGCACGCCGGGCGCGCCGAGCGCCATACGCGCCACTTCTTCCGCCAGGCGTTCGATCAGATAGAAGGAGGATTTCTGTACCGTATCGAGCACCTGCTTTTTCAAACGCTTATAGTCGACCGTATCGTCGATGTTGTCGCTTTGGCAGGCCTTGCGCAGGTCGGCATAGAGCGTCAGGTTCAGGATAACATCCTGCCGTTCTTCGCGTTCATGGGGGTAGATGCCCACAATGCACCGCACGTGCAGGTCGCGGATGTGGATTCGGTCGAGTACTGGGTCAGCCATACATGGCCCCCCGCAGGTTGCGGCCGCCATCGACATAGATGACCTGGCCGGTGATAAAGCTATTGCGCACGAGAAACAACACGGCCTCCGTGATTGTTTCCAGGCTGCCGCAGGTTTCGAGCGGGTTTGTGTGGGCGAGGGAGGCGAGGTAGCTCTCGTCTTTGCCGGCTGGCGGCAACACGAGCCCGGGTGCCACGGCGTTTACGCGCAGCCGCGGGGCAAACTCGACGGCCATCATGCGGGTCAGGCTGTAGAGCGCCCGTTTGCTGAGATGATACGCCACATGCTTGCGATCGTAGTCCGCGATCATGGCATCGAGGAAATTGACCACCACGGCGTCGCGTTCCTGAGCGGCAAGCTCCCGTGCGAGGAGAAAGGGCGTCAAGGTGTTCACGTTCAGGTTGTGGTGCACGTCCTCCGGCTCACAATTCATGAGCGTGCTGTCGGGGAAGACGGAAGCGTTGTTCACGAGGATATCGATCGTGCCCGCCGCTTCCTTCGCCTTGTCAAAAGTCCTTGCGGCCGCGCTGGGATCGGCGAAATCGCCCTGCACCATCCAGGCATTCCCACCTGCGGCGCACACATCGGCAGCCACCGCCGCGCAGGCCTCCGCACTGCTTCGGTAATGGAGTACGCAATGCACCCCCGCGCCGGCCAAGGCGCGCGCCGTGGCGCGGCCCATACGCTTGGCGGCCCCGGTTATCAGTGCGGTCTTTCCCGCCAACTCGAGCAATCCCGCCGGCATGGTCACCTCCTGCGTTGTGTCCCGTGTGCACTCCTGCGCATGCCGTCATGCGCATACGCGATTCTTGCCGTGACGCGCACCGTGATCACGGCATGGCAATGGGCGGCGGCGATCTCCCGGGCGATCCGGGACGCCTGCGCGATGTTGCCCGCAGCGGGAGCGGGAGCGGCCACGTTGGCCGTCCCCTGGAGCAGCGTTAATCCCAGGGCCGCCAAACATCGCGGTTGCCTCAGGGCGCTTCTTTTTCCTGTTGCGCCCTGTCGCCGGTCTTTTCGGCGTCGCCGGTTTGCACAATGTTTTCCCACTTGGGTTCGAGTTCGATGTACCGGGTGTAGATTTTGCGCATAACCTGGAAGACGACGGCGTCCGGCTTCTCTTCGGCAATGCGGTCCATAACGGCTTGCATCTCGCCGACATCGGTCACACGCTTGTCGTCCACCGCAAGGATGAGATCGCCCGAGCTGAGTTGGCCCAAGGCTGCCCAGCCGCCGGATTTCACTTCTTCTACGAGCACGCCCGGCATGTCTTCCGGCCAGCGTTCTTCGGCGCGATCATGGAAGGTGACATTGCGCACGGTGAACTCGAAATTGTTTTCTCGGTATTTGGGCATTTCCCGGGCCCGTTTCGGTGCAGCCGCCAGATCGACCGCGACCGTCTCTTGCGCGCCCTCGCGTAGGAGGTCAAGCTCGACGGTGCTGTTCACCCGGTACTGGCGAATCCACTGCTGCAATTCTTCGTAGTGTTCCGGCGCGGATGCGGTCATCTTTTCATCGTCGACCGCGAGGATAATGTCGCCCACCTCGAGGCCGGCCTTTTCCGCATTGCTTCCGGTGTAGACGTGGGTAATGCGGAAGCCCGTGAGGTCCGGCTTGCCCATCCGCTCCGCGACGTCGCGCGTGAGCACTTGGGTCTCGAGGGGTAGCCAGGCCTTTTTCACCTCGAGGCCGGGGTCTTCGAGTTCTTTGGACCCGACCTCGACGACGGTGACAAATTCTTCGGTTTTCCGCTCGTAGGTGGTAAGAACGGGAACGGTTTCCTCGTTATCGGCCAGGATTTCTTCCGTAGCCTCACGCAACTGCGCGACGTTGCGTACTTTGGCGCCGTTTACCTGCACAATAATATCGCGGCCCCGAATCGCCGGCTTGGCATCACCTGCGCCGCCACCGGCACGCACGGAGGTGACCAGCACGCCGTCCGTGCTCTCCCGTTTGAGTTCTTTGGCCAGCATAAAAGAGATATCCCGCACGGTAATCCCCCATGGCCGCAGTTCGACTTCCTGCGGCTCCATGGGCTCGCGCTCGGACGGCGTGACGGTAAGGGCGAGGGCCTCCTCGCCGCGTTGCAAGAGAATGGGCACCGGTTCGCCCAGGGGCAGTTCGCTCATCATGCGGTTAAAGTCGGGCAACTGTTCCATGAACTGCACATCCACCGCAGCGCCGCCGACGGAGAGGATGATATCGCCTGGCTTGATGCCCGCCTGCTTGGCCGGGGAACCTTTGATGACCCCGCTGACCAGCACGCCGCGGCGTTTCTCACTCGTTTTCAGGCGCGGTTGGGCATCAAGCCCGATCCATGCGCGCACGACCTTGCCCTGTGTGATGAGCGCCTGTGCCACCGACTGTGCCAGGTTGCCGGGAATCGCGCCGCCCAGGCCCATGCTGATCTCGTTGATACCGATGATCTCGCCCTGCAAGTTCACCAGGGGCCCGCCGGAGTTGCCGCCATAGATTGCGGCATCGTGGCCTATCCAGCGCACGAGCGCACCCACGTTCTCGCCGTCTTGCTCAATCCCGCCCCACCGGCTGATCCAGTCGGGCATGATCATCTCCGTGTTGCTCGCGATGCCCAACGTTACCGATTGCGACAGGGCGAGCGGACTGCCCATGGCAAGCACATGATCACCCACCTGCACCAGGTCGCTATCGCCGAAGGTCACCACGGGGAAAGTGTGGGGTTCTGGCGGCGTTATTTTGATCACGGCGATGTCCGTTAGCGGGTCTGTGCCGATCAGCGACGCTTCGAACTCGCGCTTGTCCGCGAAGATCACTTTGAGCTGCTTGGCATGACCGGCCACATGGTGGTTCGTGACCACATGGCCCTCTTCCGTGATGACCACGCCGCTACCCGAAGCCTCGTACTTCTGCTCGCGCCCATCGCTGTAGTGGGTCTCCACCACATGAATACGCACCAGGCTGGGTTTGACCTTCTGCACAGCCCGATCAACGGTTGCGCGCAGGTTTTCCGGTGCGTCCTGCGTTATGGCTGCGGGCGCCGCCAGGACGGTAAGCAGAATGCCGGTGCACATCAGGCGCCAGGCTCGGAAAAACTTTGTTGTGTTCATGGAGACTCCTTTGTACAAATGCAGTCGCGAACTATGGCCTTCAAGGCTGCCCCATTGTTTCCTGGTGTCATCGTGACCAATGCCGGCATTCCCAGCAGCCGGCACCCGCCTTGCACTACCCCGGGGTACACGCAACCCGCCGGGAGAATATGCCCGGGCCTCCCGTCCACAGGGGGCCGGTTCCCGGGCATCCCCTCCTGAACGTCAGCAGCATATCGCGGCAAACGCATACCGTGCCGGCAGTGCTTACTTCCCGGCGCAACGGCTGCCGAAACCACACCGGATACACACCCATGGGTAGCGCGATACATCCGGTACGCGCACCCAGCCGCACTGGGTTCGATACTACCACACACCGTCTGGCGGTACAACGCACGGGGGGTGGAGCATACCACGCACTATAAGAAAACTGAAAATGGCTGGCACATTCAAGGGTTGGGTGGTATAATCGGTGCGCATGCGGAAGGTGGACTCGGTACATACGGTGCTTTTCTGAGCGTTCCGCTGATCATGCGCACGCTATACGATGCAGGGTGTGAGGCGCGTATCCGATCGTGGGTGTGAGCGGGCGGGACGTTCGGGCGGTGGTGGCCGGCGAGGCCCCTGAAGGACCTCGCCGGTCGCCTGTCATGAATGAGACCGAGGAGAGGCACTGCGCGGCATGTAGGCTGCAGGTACATGTTGGGGAGCAGTGACGTGAGGCAGATTGCACAAGACGCCGCGCGGCAGTGCCTCTCCCGCTGCTTGGGTATGAGGCCGGGTGGAGACGGGCCGGCAACCACGGCGGGCTGCAGGTACTCTTGGGGAAGGAGTGACGTGAGGCAGATATCTCGCCGTATCGGTCACCAGCCCGTCTCCCGTTGCTTGGGTATGAGGCCAAGGCATATAAGAACGAAAAAGAGCGACGCCGGACCTGCGATGCTTACTGGCTGCAGGTACTCTTGGGGAAGGAGTGACGTGAGGCAGAACTCTAACCGTGCGCTCCGCAAGCCCGTGCGCCGCATGTGAGGCAGAAAGAAGGGGAGAAAAGATAGAGACGGACCTGCGATGCTTTCTGGCTGCAGGTACTCTTGGGGAAGGAGTGACGTGAGGCAGAACTCTAACCGTGCGCTCCGCAAGCCCGTCTCTATGTAGTCTATAGTATAGCATAATGTGCGTTCGTTGCAAGTCCGTTTTTTTGTGCTACACGCCCCAGGCGGTGACCTTGCTGAAAGATACCGCGCTGGCCCCGCCATCGCCGGCCGGCACCACCTTGATGTGCAAAATCCGAATATCCTCGAGCGGACCATCGGGCACAGGCATCTCGTAGACCGTGTCGGGGCCGTCGAGCACCGGCTCGGGGATACGCCCCACGAAGATAAGGTTCATGTCATCATCGGAAACGTACACGTAGTAGCCGTCGGGATGGCTCGTTTCTTCCTCGGCATTCCACTGAAAAGAGAGCTGATGGACGGCCCGGCCGTTCGTCTGCACGACGAAGAATTGTTCTGCAGCCAGGCTCTGGGGCAAGTGCGGCCCCACGGTGCGTGCGAAGAGGGCCTCTGCGCGCTGATCGCCTTGAATCGAGCCGGCCCACGCCAAGGCCTCGGCGGCGTCGACGCGCCGGGGTTGCAACGCGGTGGCGCCGTTGCGCACTTCGATCTGCTCGCCTGCCGCCAAATCGCGGCTGGCCAAGCCGTTCTCCACATGGACCCGCCCTTTGCCGACGGTAACCACCGTATTGTCGTCTTCCACGTGCACATCGAAGGTCGTGCCCAGCACAATGATGTTGCCGGTGGGCGTGCTCACCCGGAAGAGGCGTGCATCGCGGTGGACATGCATCCACACCTGCCCGTCCTCGACGACGACCTCCCGATCGCCACGCACCCGTACGCGGCTGTCCGGCCCGACTTTGAGATGGCTCGGTCCCGCCAGCGCCAGCATGAGTCCTGCGTCAGCGCCTGTCTCGTAGTATTCGCCGGGGTGCACGTAGTTCTGGAGGCGGACCTGCCTGGTGGCGGTTTCGCCCGATTCGCGGCATATCACCGAACCTTCGTGGAACGTGACCATGCCCACAGCGCCCGTGACGGATTCCTCCATCGTGGGCCAGAAATAAGCGAGCGTGAGGCCCAGCACAACAATGAGGGCCGGGGCCAGCGCCGGCATAAGGCGCAGAAAACGCGCCGTGCGGCTGCGTGGATGCTTGGCGCGGTAGGTCGCCGCGCGCGCATCCATGAAGCCGCTGTCTATTTCGGGCAGATGGGCCATAACCTGGCTGGTCATGTCGTGCGTGAGCCGATGTTCGCGGAAGACCTCAAAGAGACCGGCAGCCATGCGCTGCTGCTGCCGGTAAATACGCGCGCACTTCGGGCAGTCGGCCACATGCTGATCGACAATGACCCGCTCGGACTCACGGGCTTCACCGTCGATATGCACCTGAATGAGGCGCTCTATTTGTCGGCACGATGCCACGAGGCATGTCCCTCCGTTTCTTCCAGATCGGCGAGCAGGTCTCGCAACTGGCGGCCCGCCCGGTGGAGAATTCCACGCACTTCGTCGCGCGATTCTCCGGTAAACCGGCTGATCTCTTCGTAGCTGAGCTCTTGCAAATAACGCAGCACCACCGGTAGCCGGTAGCGCTCGGGCAACGCATCAATGGCGCGCTGAACGCGTTCGTAGCGTTCTTCGCCTTCCAACTGCCCATGCGGGCCCTTGCGCACATCTTCAATCGATATGGTGCGCCGGTGCGGTAGCGGGGTCTCGCGGCTGAGATGACGCGCGTTGCGGCGCAGCCAATTGGCCGCACACCGGCAGGTGATCTCGCGCAACCACGCCCCGAACCGCTCCGGATTCTTCAAATGTCGTAAACTGCGATAAGCCGTCCAGAACGCCTCCTGCGCCACATCCTCCGCCGCACCGTAGCGCCCGACGTAATAGAACGCCGTGGCGTGAACCGCCGCCTGATACCGCTGGACGAGCGTTGTATACGCATCCGCATCGCCCGAGAGGCACCGCAGCACTGCCTCATCATCTTTCATCTGTCACCTACGCTCCTTCCCCCACCCGGGTGCCTCGCCCGGATGTGTACGCCGGAGCCACACGTACGTACGCCCATACAGTGGTTCCACCGCGTGCGAATGTCACGAAGTGTTCCAAACAGGAACGTGCGGCGTACCCAAGACCTACCCGGAAACGAGGCGCGCACCAAAACAAAGTAGTCCTCACAATTCTGATCTCTTCTCATATTGCCCCCCTGTCTTACAGGGCATTCCAGCTCAGGCGGGGATCAACGGATGCGCCCTGACGGCATGGGACATGAGTCACTGCTGAATGTACGCCACCACGGACCGGGGCGTTGACGCAGCGGCGGTACGGCGGCTACACCCAGGCTGCGAGATCGCTTTCCTCAGGCGCACCGCCAAGCCGCACGATGGACGCATCGTCATGCCCGGCGGCCCGCAACGGCGCCACGATATCGCGGGCGAGATCGGGTACATAGTACGCGAGTACGGCACCGGGCCCTTCGATCGTATAGCCCGGGTGGCACCCGGGCAGCAAGACGGCCTCGCCTGCCTCGAGCCTACATGAATCCGCCGGCGCTTCTGCCGCGCGCACGGTCACAGGCCCGGACTTGGCGAGCACGATGTGGAAGCTGTCGCCGCGGGTGCGGCGGCTGAACCTGTTTTGCACGGTCACTTCCTCGGCGGCGAAATGGCGGCATGCGCCCAGCACCTGCACGCGTGCACCCGCGGCATCGTAGGCCAGGGGCGTATTCGCGCCGGTGTGCGCAGAACCGAAATGCGTAACTTCCAACGACTTTTCGATGTGGAGTTCGCGGGGATGGCCCTGGGCGCCGGTGCGCCCCCAATCGTAGCTGCGGTAGGTGATATCGCTGTTCTGCTGGATTTCCGCAATCACGAGTCCCCCACCGATGGCATGCACCGTGCCCGCCGGCACAAACACGCTGTCGCCGGCTGCGGCATCGAAGGCCACGATCAGTTCCTCAAGCCGGTTCGCCTCGATGGCCGCCGCAAACATTTCACGGTTCACGCCGGGGCGGAGTCCGCAGTAGAGTTTGCTGTGCGGGTCGGCCGCCAGCACATGCCACATCTCGGTCTTGCCCACGTCCGGCTCACCGAGCCGTTTAGCCGCTGCGTCGTCCGGGTGCACCTGCACCGAAAGGACATCCGCAGCATCGAGCAACTTGAGCAAGAGAGGGAACCGGCCATGCACCGTAAGCTCGGGCCGGCGGCCGAGTAGGGCGCGGGCGTCTTCCTCGAGCAGTTCCCGCAGGGTGGTCCCTTTTCGAGGGCCGCCGACAACCGCGCTTTGGAAGCGGGCGTGGTCCGAGATAACCCATGCTTCACCAATGGGCTTGTTGGCGGGGGCGGGTTTTCCGAAGACCCGGCGCAACTTGTCACCGCCCCAGATACGCTCGAAGTAGCCTTCCCTGAACCGGAGCAATGCGGGCATGCGGACGGTCACGCCGATTCCTCCTGCGCGCTGTGCGCCGCCGGTACATAGTGCAACACCCCGCCGCGGTATTCCACACACAGGGTGCCGCGTTCTTCGAGCACCTCCATGTGTCCGACGGCGACGGACAGGATGAGGTACAGGTTTTCAGGGGACATACCGGGATACATGGCTTTGGCCAGGGCATAGGGCGTCATGCCCGCTGCCGGGACAAGCTTCAATACCCGCCGATTGCGCCGCTCGTGCGTGCCGCACAGCCGGTCGATGACCGCCCGGTGATCGGCGAAGGGGGCGCCATGGCCCGGAAAACACACGCCAAGCTCGAGGGCCCGGGACCGCCGCAGCGAATGCTGGTAGGTTACGAGGCTTTTCGGGCGCAGACCCCCCGCCTGTTTTGGCCGGTGGATGAGCGGGTTCGGATTAATGGCCTCGAGGATATGGTCGCCCACGATGCTATAGCCCTCCGCATGATTCACCAGCAGCGTATCGGTCACCGAGTGCCCCGGCGCAAAATAGGTGGTGAAGGGCCCGGCCCGGCCCTCGTCGTTGAAGAGGTGATCGATGTGGTAAGGCGCGCTGAAACGCCGGAAGGACTTCCACGACCCTATAGCGGCATCCCGGATATCGTCCGGCACGCCGAACTCACGCATCATGCCGTGCAGAAAACCATCCCACACCGCCTCTTCCGCCCCCTTCTCGTCCGAAGGCTGGTTGGACGTGCTCGGTACCTCCGGGTGCGCCCAGGTTTCCGCGTCCGACACCGCGAGCACACGCGCCAGTTGTCCCGCATGGTCGATGTGGTGGTGCGTGAGCAAGACCCGCTCGATATCCGAGACGGCCACGGCGTGCTGCGCGAGGCCCCGCTCGAGCGCCGCCCAGGCTTCGTCTGTGTGTGGGCCGCAGTCGATAAGGGTGAGGGCATCGCCTTTGTGAAGAACCACGTTGACCGGTCCCACGGGGAAAGGGGTGGGCAGTTCAATGGGGTAAAGTCCAGCTATGTCATTCGGAGTCAATTCCATCGCTTCCCAGGGTTTACTGCAGCGGCGGCAAAAAGGCGGCATCTACCCGCTGTGCATGCAAGGGCCCATCCGGCGGGTTACATGCCCAGGGGCGGGCCGCCGCCAGCGGGCGTCAACGCGTTCATGTAGGCCTCGATGGCCTCGGGCCCCACGAACAAATGGATAATGCCTGCCAGCGCCAGGTACGGCCCAAAAGGCAGGTAGTTGCCGGCCGCCGTGAGGTCGTCCTCGTCCGAAGCAGAGGCATCCGTGGGGTCCCCGGCTTCCTGTTCATCCGGCGCTGAGGCAGTGGCCGTGGGCGGCGCCGTGGCGGCTTCCGGCGGCGCGGCTTTCTGTGGCAGTGGCGGGGTGGTGCGGAGCCGCTGGATGGCCATAAGCCCGAGCCCCACGGCACTGCCGATGACGCACGCGATCATGAGCGTGCCCAGCACGCCCTGCCAGCCGAGAAAGGCCCCCAGCATGGCCAGCAGTTTCATGTCGCCCATGCCCATGCCCGGTTTCTTCAGGATGAGCTGGGTCCCGAGATCGAGTATGTAGAGCAGCCCGGCGCCGAGCGCGACGCCAATGAGCGCATCGAACACGCTGACGACGCGCAGCCCGCTCGCCTCGGGCCAGACCATGCCAACCAGCGCCACCACGAGCCCGAGGGGTACGCCGCTGTAGGTCACTTCGTTCGGGATAATCCATTCGCGCAGATCTACAAAGGACACGATGACCAGCCCCGAACACAGCGCCCAGTAAACCGGCGTCGCCGCTACGGGCCCGAACCGCCAGTAGACCAGCAGGTAGAGTATGCCGGTAAACGCCTCGACTACCGGGTATTGCCAACTGATGGGCGCCCCGCAATGACGGCAGCGTGCGCCGAGTACGAGCCAGCTCACAATGGGAATGTTGTCGTACCAGGCGAGGGGGTTGCGGCAGCGCGGACAACGTGAGCGCGGGCTCACCACCGATTCGCCTTCGGGCCAGCGGCAGATGCACACGTTGCTGAAACTGCCCGCCATGGCCCCGATCACAAAGGCCAGGACCATGAAGAACATATCGAGTTCGGCGGGTATCTCCATGAATCTTCCCGGGATATGGCGGTCCAGGCCGCGCAGAAACCTACGGCCACCGCACGCATGGCGCCTGGCCGGCGTGGGCGGTGACCACTATGACAGAGCACCCCGGCGGCGCGCCCATCGAAGGAAGTATAGGGCCGCGAGACGTCACCGCGCAAACGCAACGGGAATTCGCCCCCTTCACTTCACTGCGCGAACGCTGCCCGCACCTGCGCCGCCCACGCTTCCACCCGGGCGGGGGTAAGTTCCTCCTGGTTTTCCTGGTCGAGCACCAGCCCGACGAAGTGGCCGTCTTCCACCGCCGTGGAGCTGGCGAACTCGTAGCCGTCTGTGGCGGTGTAGCCCACGATCACCGCCCCCCGTTCGCGGACCTTGTCGTGGAGCGTGCGCAGCGCGTTCACGAACTGACCCGAGAAACCGAAGGCATCGCCCAGGCCAAACAACGCTACCGGCTTTCCGGACAGGTCGATTTCATCCAGCCGGGGAAAGAACTGTTGCCAGTCGTCCTGCATGACGCCGTCGTCCCAGGTGGATATTCCAAGAATAAGGGCATCGGCGCCGGTGAAATCTTCCGGGGCCGCCGTTGCAACATTGCGCACGTCCACGGCGGCACCCTGTGCGTCGAGTTGATCGTGCAGGAGCTTGGCGGCCCGCTCGGTGTTACCGGTGTTGCTCCCGAAAATGATACGAATGTGCATGGATTTTGCGTACTCCCTTAAAAAATGGGCTTAGCTGTTGTGCTTTCCCGCCTCTGGAAGCACAACACCCGCGCACGGCCTCTTTTATTCCCCGGCGGCCAAGAGCAGCGCGCCCACCAGCACGACGGACTCGCCGAGGGCGCACGGCATGATTTCGTAGCGTTGCCGGAACGGCCCATAGACATGGTCGGTCACAGAGCCGCGCACGGGACGCAGCAGGGGCTCGCCCAACAGCGACACGCCCCCGCCCAAGGCGATGCGCCCGGGGTGGAACAGGGTGATCAGGTTGCTGAGCGCCAATCCCACACTGAACCCCACATGATCGAGTTCCGCCATGGCCACAGGGTCACCGGCTTCGGCCGCGGGACCCAGCATGGCGCAGGTGAGCGCCCCCGGGTTGCCGCCGCAGGCCCGGCCCAACGGGCTCTCCGGGTCGAGCGCCGGTAGCGCGCGCAACCGCTTCTCGATGGCCCAACCGCTGCACAGGTGCTCGAGTTTGACGGGCAAGCCCGGCGTAGACGCGCTCCAGTCGGGCACGTAGGTATGCCCCAGTTCGCCCGCCCCACGCCCCTGCCCGTCTTCCAGCCGGCCATCGATAACAAGCGCCCCGCCGATGCCGCTGCCGATATTCATATAGGCGAAGCGGCGGGTTCCCCGGCCCGCACCGCAGCGGTACTCCGCCCAGCCAGCGGCGTTGGCGTCATTCGCCACGATGGTATCGCAGCCGAACCGCTCCTCGAACCACGGCCGCAGCGCGAACCCTTCCCAGCCCGCCACCTGGTGAGAAACCAGCACCGTGCCCGAGGCGCTCTCGACCGGTCCACCAAAGCCAATGCCGATGGCTGCGGGCGTGGCGCCGTTTTCCTCGATCAGTGCCGGCACTTCGCGCTCGAACCAGCTCAGGATCGCCGCAGCGCCACGGGCCGGATCGGCCCGGCCACGGCGTACCGCCAGGATATCGCCCGCCGCCGTGCCCAGGGCCGCTTGCAATTTGGTGCCGCCGATCTCAACCGCCAGGTAACTGGTATCCGCCATGATCGTCTCCCCGAGTTTCGGCCGCAGCCACGGCCACGGCCACCACCATAACGCGCATAATCGCACGAAAGGCCATGCGGCACCAAGACATCGCGGCAGGACATGACGGGGTTCGAGCCCCCCCCGCGTCGCGGGGACCCACCTTCGCGATGACGCTTCGGTGGACAGGCGATCGCCTTCCCTGTAGACGAAAACACGCCGTTTCTTCAGGGCCAACGGCCCGTACCATACCAGTCTGGGCCAGCGGCCCATACGCGTTAACTTAAGGATGCAGCCCTGACAGTACCGCCTTGTATCATC